>CAUTVN010000010.1:0-20913 GCA_963541705.1 uncultured Treponema sp. | reverse complement strand
CAAAACCGTTGGTTGCTTAAATTAGCAATGGCAGGTTCGATTCCTGCCTCTTCCGCTTTAAAGTCTAGTTGGGGGTAATATCCATTTTGAAAACAAACAAGCTAATGTCTATTCCACAAATAGAAAAACTTCTAAACAACAAATTGCTTTCTTCTCACATAGACGAAATTGGGCGCTCAAATGTTGCAAATATTGCGTCCGAATATCTTTCTGAATTGCGACAAAAGGTAAAGAGTGGAGAAGAGCTACCAAAGTTGGATGAATGTATTTCAAATATAGAAACACGATGTGCGTTTTTTTCCAAAAGAAGAATTAAGCGAGTGGTAAATGCCACAGGCGTTGTCTTGCACACAAATCTTGGACGCTCTCCATTGCAAAACAGGGTTTGGGACGCTGCGAAGGAAAAAGCGAGTGCCTATTCTTCTATAGAAATGGACTTATACTCTGGAAAAAGAGGCGGACGCTTTCAATTTTTGCGAGAAAGTATGGCTTCTCTTCTAGAAACAGAACAATCAATTCTTCTAAACAACAATGCAGCAGCAGTTTTTTTAATGCTAAAGGCGCTGGCAGAAAAAAAAGAAGTGATAGTACCTAGAGGACAACAAGTTCAAATTGGCGGTGGTTTTAGGGTTCCAGAAATTTTGGCAATGGCGGGGTGTCATCTAATAGAAGTAGGAACCACGAATATAACTACAATAAAAGATATAAAAAATGCAATAACAGAAAACACTGCTATTGTTCTATATGTGCATACCTCAAACTATAAGATTCGCGGATTTACCCAAATGCCTAGCATCAAAGAAATACGCTCTGCAATTCCAAAAGACGTGATTCTTGCGGTAGACCAAGGTTCTGGCAACTTGTTTTATAACATTCCGGACGAACCTTCTTGTAAAAACTTACTTAAAGACGGGGCAGACTTGGTGTGTTTTTCTGGAGACAAGCTATTGGGCGGTCCACAAGCGGGTTGGATTGCAGGCAAGGGGGAGTATATAGAAAAGATTGCGAGTCATCAATTGATGCGCACATATAGAGTAGGAAAGGCAGTAGCCTCTCTTATGGAAGAAACTTTGGTACACTATTTGAGTGGTGATAAACCTTTTGCAATTCAAGCGTTAGAGAAAGATATGGAAGAAATTAAACGACGCTCCGAATCCATTGTTGGGAAATTGCCCAAAGATGTCGCAAAGGTAAAGGAAGCTTCTTTCTCTTTAGGAGGAGGGAGCTCGCCAGATGTTACCTTTCCAACATATGCAATAGAACTAGAAGTTTCGGATGTAGAAGGATGCAAAGACTATTTGCGTAGTCTTTCAACCCCAATAATTACAATCATCTCCGAAAATGCGCTACTAATTCACCTAATTGCAGTAAAAGAGTCGGACGACTACTACATCCTCTCTTCAATCCAAACATATCTAGAAAAAGTATAAGCTAATTGTTTACGTATAAGCTATTTTACGTTACAATAACTTATACATAACAACAAATTACATCATCCTGTCGGAATGTTCGATTATCAAATCTACTTCGCCTCGCGAGAGCTTTAGTGCGTTTGCAATCTCGTCCACTTTCCAGCCTTGCCTATGTAGGCTAATAACACTTTCTCTGGTACTCAGAGCCGGCGCTCCGCTTTCCTTTCGTTGAGAGGGCTCGCTTTTATATAGAGATGCAAGAAGTTTCATCTTTTCGTCAGTTTTAGAAGACAAGTCGGTAAGTCTCGTTTCAACAGATGCAAGCCAAGACCTAGAGTCCTGTAAAGCGTCCATCTTCTGCTTCATTTCGTCAAGCATATCGTCTAAAGAAGCGAGCTTTGAAACTGCAACATCTGTCTTGTCTTTATTAAAGATTAATGTCTGCATAGAAGCCTTTAAGTTTTCAATCTCGGTTGGAAAAGCCTTAATATCATTTTTAAAAGCTTTAATTTCGTTTTCAAGCGCCTTTAAGTCCTCAAAAGCCACTGTAATACTTTCTGCCGTCTGGTCTAGAACAACCTCTTTTTTTTCTAGACGATCGTATCTAGCATTGACTTTATCTATGCTCTCTTCAACTTTTCGCACCTGCACTTCGAAGTTTTGAATATCATCACCTGTGTTCTTTAAGTCTTCTATCTTTCGCTCAATTCCGTTAGAAACATCGTCAAGTCTGGCAAACTGCCCCTCTACTTTTTCAATTTTTGCACGCTCATTAATTATGGAAGCAATCTTTTCTTCAATTTCGTTTTCTAGTTTGCACACACGGTTATATTGATTTGTAACTTCGTCCATCGCTGTCCTATAAACTTCAAAATGTGAAATCTCCGACTTTAACTTTTCTATAGATTTTTCTAACTCCAACTTTAGCATGTCTGCTTTTTCAAAAATCTTAGTTTGCGCAATAAATGCGTTTTGTTTTTTGTCTATTTCTTCTATCATAGCATTAAGCCTTTCTGCATCACTTTGAATCTTTAACGTAGTTTTTTCTTGAACATCATTTAGATGCTCTTTAAGAGTATGAATCATGCTACGAACGTTTTCTACTGCCCCGTTGGTATCTGCGTGCGATTCTGAGACTTTTTGTTCAATCAAGGCAAAAGCATCTTTCATCTGAGAGTTGATACTCTCAGAAAATTCATCTGCCTCTTTTTTAAAGAGTGCATTTGCCATCGCCACTTTATCATTCAACTCTGCAACTTCGCCCTTAATCCCATCGAAGAGAGCAGAATTCTTTTGCAAAAGTTCGTTGTATTGTCCATCATATTTTGCAGTTAGCCCATCCATTGCGTCTGTTGTCAAACTTTCAATTCTCAAAAGTTTGTCTTCAAAAATGGATTTAGAAGAATCGAATTTTTGCTCAATACTGCTCTTCCAGTTTTCAAAATTGCCCCGTATGCTCTCAAATTCAACATTGCTTTTCATATTCGATTCTTCAATTTTAGCTTTTAGCTCTTTTGCATCTTTTTCTAAATCGAAATAATGCAAGGTCAAAGATTCTTGCAATCCCATCTTGTAGTCTGCCAATTCTTTATCAAGATATTGTCTTGCCTTTTCTATTGCAATATTTAGGTCGCTTTTTAAGCTCTCTGAATGCTTTGCAATAGAATCATCCGCTACAGACACCCTGTTAGAAAGACTATTTTCTATTTCTTGCACTTTCATTTCAATTTCTGAAAATTCACCCCTATACTCTTCCTCTAGCTTTGCCACTCTTTCTTTAAGCTCGCTCTTATATGCATCTTCTATTTCTCTTCTCTCTGCCTCTTTTTCGCTCAACAGTAGTTGTAGCTTTTCTTTGACATCTGCCTTAAGAGACTCAAAATTGTTGTTTATCTCTTCGCTACGTTTGTTTAAATTGTTGAGAAAGTCCTTTTCAAAAGCTCCAAGTTTTTGCGAAACATTATCAAAAGCCTTGTCTTTTATAAGTTCGATGCTAGAATCTATCTCTTTTAAATTCGTTTTAAGTTGCTCAGTTTCTGAATTGAAGTTTTTTGCAAAAGTTTGTTGCTCTAGTTTGAAGAGCGTAACCTGGTGAGCAAACTCATCTCTTATGGTCTGTTGCGTGCTAGCAATGGCTTTTTCTAACTCTGTCTGCATAAGATCTGTGCCAGAGATGAGAGATTCAAACTTCTTAAACCTTGACTCTATCTCTCCCTTAAACTCTGCTATTTTTTTATCAGCCTCGCTAGAGAGCAAATTTATATTTTCTTGTAGCCCAGACATCATAGCTCTAAGCTGCTCGCTCGAATTCTTTTCTCCATCTTTAAATTCAGCCTCTAAATATGCAGTAGTTTCTTGTAAGGCTTTCTCTGCCTCGTTCATTTTTTGAATAAGAAGAGAGCTTTTGCGATTTATCTCCTCTTCCGACTCTGCAAAATTGCTTTTGATTTTTTCTGTTAGACTCAAGGCTTCCGCCTGCCAGTCTGTCTTAAAAGAGTCGACATATAGTCTATCCTTTTCAATCTCATTTTTTATGCTGGTGTGTAGACGCTCGTAGTCATTTTTTAGCGTCTCATTATTTCTGTCCATATATTCTTTTAGTTCTAAGTTCGACTGCTTTTCTAAAGCTTTAATTTCCTCAACCCTGTTTTTTAGAAGAAGTTCTAAGTTAGCAAAATCTGCTGTAAGAGTCCCCTTATATGTGCCAAGCTCTCCACGCCACTCCAGGCGAAACTCATCAAAAGAGCTTTGCGCCTCTGTAGAATCTGCTTTTGCCTGAGCTTTGATTTGTTCAATCTTTTTTGAAACATCAGTTGAAAATTGCAAAAACTCATCTTTTATATTTTGGATGCTTTTTGCAATATTTTGTCGCATTTCATTATGAAAAGAGTCTGAGTCCATCTTTATCTGCGCTACGTTTTCATTTAGGGCAATTTCGGTATTGGAAAGTTCATTTGTTATATTTGTGCTATAATCACTAATCTTTGCCATATGTTCTTTTTTGAATTTTTGCGCTTCTTCTGCTAAAGAATCCAAGATATTTTTTGACTCCTCTTGAACCTTCAAAAGGTTTTCATTAAATAGAGAGCGAGTGTCTGAAACTCTTTTTTCTGCCAATTTCTGTAAGTTTGAAAAAGCATCTCCTTCCAAAGAATTGCTCCTATCTCTTGCTCTCTCTAACGAAGCGTTATATATTTCTTCCAATTTTTTGCCTGTCTCTTCCAGCAAATTGCTAGCATCTTCTTCTGCCACAGAAAGCCTCGCCTCTATTGAGCGAATCTCCCCTACGACATCGTTTAGTATCTTACCTTTATATTGTTCCAATTCTTCGTGAGCGATATTGGTGAAATGTCTTTGCATTTCGGGAATAGCGGTGTTTAGCGTTTCCAGCTCCGAGCGAGCCATATTCACTTTTTTTGCCAAACCATCTATAAAATCCGCTTCTCTAGTAATTTCCATAATATTTTTGTCTGCATGCTCTGCCAAATTGAGCAGTTTTTGCATATTATCTTCAGACTGTGCGATATGACTTTCCAACTCTCTAATTGTTGTCATCCTTCCTTCCAAGCCTTGCGTTTTGGAAGCAAAATCTGTTGCAAGAGAATTAAAGCGGTTCACAAGCACCTTTCCCTCTTGTTTTGCCATTTCAAGTTCTGTAGAAACATCTTGCAACTCCGCCGTTCTTTTGCCAACAAAAGCGTTAAAATCGTCAATTATTTTCTCAGAATATCTCCTAACCTTTTCTATTGAATTGTTGTTTCTGTCTAAAAATTTCGTCATCAACATAGAAATGAGAACACTTATTGCAATACTTATTAGCCCAACTAAAATACTATCCATATATTTTCATCCCACCTAAATGTTTTTATATAATATATCCCAATAATTGCCGATAATCCGAGAAGGTGATACTTGCATTTTCATTTTTAGATTTGAACAAAGAAAACAGTCCCCGCCTAATTAACGCTGTCTTCATCCCCACCGACGCAGCACCTTCTATATCATACCTCACATTGTTTCCAACATAAAGCACTTGTTCTGGTTGCAGAGACAGTGCAGAAGACAATTCCAAAAAAGGGTGTGGAGACGGTTTTAAGGCTCCAATATTTTCGCAACTCATAACAACATCGCAAAAAGGCAAAAGCCCCCAAATATCGCCCTTTTGTTCTGTTAGAAAATCTGAAAGGATAGCTATTTTTAGCCCGCTGCGTTTAAGCGCTAAAATCACGTCCACAACATGTGCATAAGGCTTGATTTTGCAAAACAATGGCTTCCATCCGTCATATATCCTTGTTTTTAGCTCTTCTCTTATACTCTCTTTATCCTTTTTCAGATATACCTGCAACATTTCTGCCTGAAAGTCGAAAAAATCATGTTGCTTTTCTTCGGGGTGTTTTTTTTGATATACTCTAATCTCTCGTCGCACCTTTTTAAAAGCATTCATAAAAGGCAAGTTCCGTAGCATAAAAGGGAAAAGCCGTAGATACAACTTCCACTCCGGATACAAAGTCCCGTCTATATCGAATGCGCATGCCTTAATTTCTAGCCTCATATCCTTATATTTTATACTATATAGAATTGCTTTTGTCTACTAGCAAAATTTACCCTAAAGCGACATTAAAAAGAAAAAAAAGATGATGGAGCAACCCCCCATCATCTTCAAAAAAACACACATAAGAATGGTAAAACAGAACCACTCCAAAAGACAGACAAAGACTAAACAAGAGCAATAATCTCGTCTAAGTCTATATAGCCCACACTACGTTTAACTTCTTTTCCGTTAGAAAAAACTATAATAGTTGGAATACTCATCACAGAATATGCCTTAGCCAACTCTCCCTCATCGTCAACACAAACTTTGGCAAGCACCGCTTTTCCATCTAGTTTTTGTGCTGCTTCTTCAAAAACAGGTCCTAACATCTTGCAAGGCCCACACCACGGCGCCCAAAAGTCGACCAAAACAGGCAGAGAAGACGATTCTATCGTGTTCTTAAAATCATCTTTTGTTAAATGCAACAACTCCATAGACAATCTCCTTAAAATATATAATAAACTATATCAACTCATAAAAAGATCCATGCTTAACATTTACTCGTACATAATACTATAAAAAAAATGAGAATTCAACAACAATTTAAAAATTGTTTTGATCGGCTCTAACTCCTTTTTCTTTCACGTGTTGGAATGCCATATTCGTCAATATTACAAACAAAACGCAATGTCAAAATTTAGTCTACGCTCTCAATCTTCCACTCACAAAGCGTTCGCTCACCCTCGCCTATGACAGCGCCAACAAGAAAGACGTCTTTCTCCGACGAAGCGTACTTTTCCGCATAACCTGCCTCTTTTATCTGCTCAATTGCCTCTTCTGGAGTGCCCCCAACTTTGAACTCAAAGATATAGATCGCATTAGGCGTTTCAACTTCAGCGTCAGATCGTCCACGGTGGCTGTATACTTCCGAACGAACATACTGCCCCATAAGGCGAAAAATGAGATAGATGGTTGTTTGGTAGTTATATTCTCTCAAAAAGACCTTGTCGGGTGGCAAAGAGTCGTAGGGAATGCTCGCCATAAGAGCTTTTATAAGATTTAGAACATCGTCTATATCTCCTGCCCTCATACTTTCTAAGAATCGCCCTATATAAAAAGGCTCTTTCATTCCAAGACAAGCGCTTGTATATATCTTCATCAAACGATCTAAAAAAGCATATTTCACTTCGTCATTTGGAAAACCTAAGCGAAACCTTCCATAGCCTAGATCCTCACACCTCTTTATTGTAAGATAGCCTGCTTGAAAAAGAAATGGTGGTAAATTACCATAGTCCATTCGATACGTATCCATCTCTCTGATGTCTAGCGGTATATTCCCTTCAAAGTCTTCTATCTTAACTGCATGGTTTTCTAGAACCTTCACCATAAAACTTGGCGTCCCACTTGCGAACCAATAGTCCCCTAGCTGTTTTTTTTCAAAGACGTTAACAAGACTGAAAGGATTGTATATTCTCTCTTCTTTTTCGCTAAAACGATAGCCGTCATATTTAGCTCGCAAAATATCTAACATTTCCTCGTAGCTTTTATTATATTGAACGGCTAGAGTTTCTATGTCTGGAGCAAAGTGAGAAAGCAATTCTTCTTCTGTGATTCCACAAATGCTGGAATATTCAGGGACAAAACTTATGTCGAAAAGATTATTCAAGTCTGAAAAAATGCTTACTTTACTAAACTTGGTAACGCCTGTTAAAAAGCTGACATGAACATAGTCGTTTGCACTTTTCAAAACGCTATAAAAAGCCTTTAGCATGGAGCGATAGTAGTCGTTTAACTCAGGGTTCTCTAGTGTGGCAACAAGAGGTTTGTCGTATTCGTCTACCAAGACCACAACCCGTTTGCCAAATTTATTGTATAAGCTCTCGATGATATAGGCAAAATCTAAATTAGGAATATTAAATTTGCTCTTTATTTCAAACTGAGTACACCACCTTTCTATTTGCACATTTAAGACATCCTCAAGATGCTTTTTTTCTGTGTACATTCCGGAGTTTAAATCCATCTTTAGCACAGGATAGGTCTGCCACTCTTCCCCGCTTTCTGCCTTAAATTTCTCTATTGCAAGCCCTTTAAAAAGCTCTTTTTTCCCTTTAAAGTATGCTTCTAGAGTAGACACAAACAGGCTTTTGCCAAACCTTCGGGGACGAGCCAAAAAATTGGTTCTGCCAAGCTCTTCTAGCTTAGGAATAAAATGTGTCTTGTCTGCATACACATATTTCCCTTCTATCATAGATGTAAAACTTTGGATGCCCACCGGCATGTGTCTTCGCTCTTGCATAGCGAAAAGTATAACACAAAAAGACTTTTTGTTCAAACTAAATCTCTTTGTTTAATCTCAATCTATAGCATAGGCATAGCCTCACACTGACTGTTTCGAGCCTCGAGACTGATCGAATCACGCCCCCGAATCCGATCGGATTCGATCCCATAGACCGATCGGATTCGACCCTCGAAACTGTACAGTTTGCGACCCCTAAACCGATCAGTTTAGGGGTGCGAGACTGATCAGTTTTGGGGTCGCGCATTAGGCTAATGCGCGATTTGCTCCCGGCGCAGTGAAAAGAAAATGTATTTTGTGGATTATCAGATTAAGTTTGGCAGAAAGGAGACCCATAGAAATAGAACCAGAAGGTGTCCTATTGTTATAGAAGCATTTTAGCACAAAAAAAGAATTTGTCGCTATACCTTATTGAATAAAAAGTTTGGGATTTACAGAAAATAGGGTGAAAATTAAACCGGGGCGCTTTTTTTTCGTGCCAGGCTCGTCTTCATTAAAACAAAAGAAATTTTGGGGGTTGAAAAAACTGCAAAAGCAGGCGATATTGATAGTATTACCAATTTTAATAATTTTAATATATTTATTGTATCTTTATTTTTTTAAGAATGGTTTACTTGTAGCACATCTTAGGATGTTTGTTGCATATTTTATGTTAGCTAAAAGTCTTTTAAGGAGGATAACTAATTGTATGAAGAAAATATGTTCTAAAACATGGGAAAAGTGGACGTTCTTGGGTTTGTTGCTAGGCATCGCCGTCTTTGCCTTCGCAATTTCTTGCAGACAAGGCAACAATAGCCAGAACAAAGCAAATGGAGCGCAAGGCAACAGCCCCTCTCCTGCCAGCGATGCTAACCCCCTCCCCCCCCCCCCGCAGAAACGTTTGATCCGAGTTTAGAAACTCTGAAACTTTCCAAATTGTTTATTATGGACGGTCCAAGCGGGGGAAGCATGTTTGGGTCTTCATGTTTTATAAACAGTAGTCAAGTAACAATTGAAGAGAGCAATATTGAGATTACTTTTGAGCAAGCGGACGCTCCTAAACCGACTTGTTCCCCATCTTTGCCCGTAACAATGGGCGCAGGCGAGAGACTAACACTCACTTTTTCCACACCAAAAACTTCTAAATATAACGCATGGAGCAAGCAAATAACTGTAATCACAAAAGGATTGCAGGCTTTAGAGATACAACAACTTTATGTGCATGGCATCAACGCTGCGGGTGGTATGGTAACCATACCGCACGACAAAGAGAGGGTAGAACAACGCGATATTAGATTGAGTTTGATAGCAAACTTTACCTCATTCTCAGACTTCACCATGAGCCCAGAGACACTAGAGCTTGCAACAGAAGGCGACGAGGGGACAATCACGCTTTCGGTAGAAGCCGGAAGCGGACATGTCGCTTGGAGCAAGGAAATCAGGGTTAGGCGTGGGAAAGACTTGAACAAGCCTGGAATAGAGATCACAATGGACGACGTAATAGGGGCGTTACATGGCAAATTAAACTGGGAGGGCAAAACGGTATGCGAAGACCTTGATTTGCCCAAAAACCTAGATGGAACTATTTCTGGCGTAGGCATCACATGGCGCTCTAAAACACCCGAATATTGCACTGTCGTTGGTGAGACTGCTGAGATAATACCAGACCTACAAAATCTTACAGTAAAGCTCGAAGCCGCCATCACCTATGGCTCTGAAAACAGAACTGTGGAGTTTTCTACAACAATTGGGCGACCATGGTTTCATTATGATGGAAACAGAGATAGTGCTGTAATGATACACCCTGACTTTCCTGACCCAGTATTTTTAGAGTATTACTACTTCAATCACGACATGACAAGATTTTCAGTAAAAGAGATAGACACAGCTAGAAAAAGAATAAAAATGGAGTTCATAGCGGGGCTAAAAGAAAATCAAGACGAAGAATTATATTATCCAGAAACAAATCCAAGCTATTTGGATACGAAGAAAGAGGTAGAAAACTATCGCGGTCTTATCGCTAAAACATACGACTTTTTTATGAACGCTAACACACTCTCGACAGACGAATTTACGACACAATTGAAAAAATTAGAGTGCTTTGGATCTGGGGACGATGAAGATATATTTCAGTATTTGTGGAATCCCATACCTTTTTATACTAGCAAAGACGAATTAACTTTTGACGAGTTTAAAAACTTAAGCGACGCAGAGCGTGCTCAAAGGGTGAAAGCGAGGCTTCAATTCCTAAAAAGACAAGTGTGCAAAATTGCTGGAATAAACCCCGCAATTTCGGCTTCTAGCCTAGAAGACATCTTTTTGGAAATCGCAAACGAAGTTGTAGAGGCACAATATCTTAAAAGGCTAGTAGGTGTACAAACTTTTAAATATAAAATAAAAAGATACCAAGGAGGCGATCTTAACTATCAAATCAAGATAGAAACAGCATACGACCAAAACAAAAGCTGGAATGAGCAATTGGGGGACTATGAAGGTGACGACCATTGTAGGGCAGGATACTGTGTTAAAAAAGACGGAAAGTCGTATGCAGTAATTGGCTTTGAACAACCTGACGGAGATGTGTTTCTTCCTGTCGAAATAAAAGCGGACGGTAGCTTTGTATACGAAGTGCTTAACAGCCAAAACTCTACAAGCGAGAAAATAACGGGGCGAGTAACAGACCACGGAGACGGAAATATAACTATCCGAATAGACAGCGTTGGCAACACAGGGCTAGACCATATCTTGGGCCCTTACCAACTTAAGTGGCGGTCCACCAGCTTAAGCAGTTTTTAATCTAAACCTAAAACTCTAAGCTTGAGTTTTTAGCACGCTATAGGGTATCGCCGCAAAACCTTATAGTGTGCTTTTTTTTTATAAAGAAACTCGGGGGCTAGAACTCCGAAAGGAAAACAATGGCGATGAGCATTGCGAGGCGAGCCTTATACTCATCGAGTTCTTTTAGCGCTCCCATCGCTTCCACATAGTAGCAAAAAAGTCCAAAGTGTGGCTCCATACGCAAAACATATTCTACCAAAGAGTCTCTGTTTGCTTCTTTGCCAAAAAGCAAATATATAACCTTTTTTAGCAAGCGATAAAACTGCTCAAAATAGAATAGATAGCTCCCTTCTCCTCCGCGAAAAAAGGCAGTCATTTCTTCTTCCATCGCGTCTAGCTTTTTCACTGTTTCCGACTTAAAAAAAGCGTCGTTAGACTCTACCCATGTTTTGTCTATCAACAGATGGATGTTAGACGCTCCTCTTTTGAAGATCTCTCGCTCTAGTGCGTGCGATTCATCTTGTAATATTTCAGAAAAATACTTAGAAATGCCAAAGGCTTCTAGAATTTTTCCAGCCCCTGTAGTTAAGATATTTTTATCGACCGAAGAGACAAACTGAGGAATTATCACGTCCACAACTTCGTCTACAATGCTAGATTCAAACGCATTTTTAATACTCAACTCTTTGCTCATAATAACATCTCATTTCCTATACTTTATATTTTTTGAAAAGAGAAACATATCTCTTGCTCTTTTCGCTACTCTCCTTAATTACCACATTGTCTTCCAATTTCTTTAGCACTGCGTCCATTTCTTCAACATTGGAATATGTCATTTCTCTAAAAAACGAAGTGTAGTCTTTCTGTTTCGTCTTAAAAACTTCCCTTTCGATAAGTGCGCAAATCTGAACAGCCCGTTCTACGAAAAAGTTCCAATCTTCGCTCAAAGGAAGGCGCCCTTGCAATTTAGAAAGCACAAAATATGCGTTAAGTAACTTTTCGTCTTGATATTTGCTAGCCATCTCCAAATATGCCTGGTGCACTTCTTGCCAGCTTTTAACGTCTCCTTCTTTAATCTTTTCCAAAAGGTCTTTTAGCGAGGAGCGCCTCACAAAAAAACCCGCAACGTTTTCCCACTCTAGAAAATCGCAAGAAGATAGATTCTCGGGCTTCACACTTTCCAAAAATAAGTCAAAGTTTATATTGCACTTTTCAAAATAGAGACAAAGAGTTTTTACACAATAGAAGATTAGCATTTCTTTATAAGATTCTATTGCGCGCTCTATTTTGACAATTTTTACGTTTCTTTTGGACTTTTCTATAAAGTCGGGCTTTGCATATATGGTGTCTATTTTTTCGTCTTTAATTACTATCGATTCAGGAGGAGTGTTTTTGATTATATCTTGCAAAAGGTCTATTGCTTTTAGCATTTCTAGCGCAGTATCTGGAGCCAAATAGCCGGTTTCTATTGGAATGCTTTTGTCAACTCGCTTATCTCTCTTTTCAAATTTGCCAGCATTCCGCTCTAGTGCATACATATTATACATCCAATAGTATGCAGGCATAATTTCTAGCACATTTTCCGCTTCGTTATCAACAATTAGTGCAAAAGGAAACGGGATATTTAGCTCGTATCGATACGAGCCCTTAGAAATTAAGACAAAAGAGGCAAACTTGCAATTATGCTTGAGCGTAATGGAAAGCCCTGGCCAAAAGCCACGCCCCGCAATAATTTCGCCATCGTTGCCACGAGTGTTGTGGTTGGAGCCTACTGTGGCTCCCGCCGCCATGTTGGACTGACCCATAACCATAGCCGCAATCAAAAAAGAATTGTTGTGGTGTTGTTCGTGAAAAGGAAAAATGAGTGTGTTTAGCACTTCGCAACAAGAAATAGTGGAGTTGTCGCCCAAAACAGAGTGAATTAGTCGCGCACCATATTTTAGAGTGCAATGCCTGCCCACCACAAAGCGCACAGCCTTAACTCCATAGAAAATATGCGAGCCAAAGCCAATAATGCCGTTAACCATCTCCACCCCTTCGCCTATTTGCGAAGGCTCTTTAAGGCTTGAAAGAATGCTCAAATTTTTTAGCTTGTTTGCACCTTTTATATATGTGCCCTCTCCAACAAAAACATCTTTTATTATCCTAGAACTTTTGATCACAGAGTGTTTAGAGACAACACCATAATAGCCACGGCGTGAATCGCACTCCCCTTGAGTCAACTCTTCTAGTCTTTTGATGAGCAAAACATCTCCACGATATTTTGACCAAATATATGCGTCTTGAGTAAGAATTGAGCGAAACGGAAAAATGTCTCTGCCACCGCTTTCGTTAACCACTTCTATTTTTACTCTCACCTCTTCGCTCTCTCCGTCTTTTACTATGCCTTCTCCGAACTTGGCATGGTCTGTAGCCGAAAGCTCGTCTATCCGACTTAAGATTACGCAATCTTCTATTATGTAGTGAGAGAGATATGTGCAAGAGTGAATGGCTACTGTAGAGCCAATATCGCACGAGATGACTGTGCTGTCGTATATTCCTGCGCGCACTGCGAAATCGTGATATTTCAACACCACGTCTTGCATAGCGCCCAAACGCACCAAACCTGCAAACTCGCAACCCCTAACAAGGTGTGGCAAAAAGGGCTCTTCAACCAAAACATCAGCCCAATTATCGCAACGATTTCCGTTTTTTTGTAGCGCTTCTATTTCTGAAGACGTAAGAGCTCTATAGGTGTTTTTTGGATTTTGCAAAAATCGATAGTAATATTCATTATGACCTTGCATCAAAAACTCATTTTTCACAAAGCCATAGCCAAAGGAAGCCCGCTTTTCTATGTCTATACTCATTGACCCAACTTCTAAAATATAAGGAATTGTTTTTATGTGTGCAAAAAATGACAAACAACTGTTTTTAGTCTAAAATATACTCTTTTGTTTTATTTATTAAAAACTCTTTTTTGTAACTTTTTTTAGTTTAATCTTTTTAATTTTTGCACAAACTAAAACTTAGGTAGCATTTTATAAAAATGAAATACAAGTGTCAATTGAGGTATAGAAGGGCTTTTGCCTCGTCAACCAACACACAAAAACATTTATATCCACATAAAATCAACAATTTTATACTAGCGGGGGCGTTGTATGCTGGCTTTATTATATTTGGTATGCATTTTTTCTAGTCTGTTCTCTTTTGGGCTAATCTTTAAGGGTGGGGGCGCGCTCTCTATAATTGCCGGCATTCTCTCTCTTGCCTTTAGTGGCACATTCACGTTTTTCTCTTCGCTACCCGCCTGGCGACGGGAAGGCAAAAACTATTTTATCATAAAAAAAATGGCAGAATATTTGCCTCTTGTTTGTGTTGCTTTTTTTGTGCTCTCGGCACTGTTTGCGAAGCAAAACTATGCGCTAGATGCTTTTTTGGTTTTGTGCTGGACTTTATGCACGCTTTGCACAATTGTTTTTTTGTTTTTAGCTCGCGAAAGCGCAATGAAAAAAAAACACCCAAAGCTCTTTAAGGCAGAAAAAAAACGCTCACTCCTTTTTTCTATTTTAGACTGGGCAGACGCAATTGTTCAGTCTGTTTGTATTGTTAGTTTGTTGCATTTTTTTATATTTCAACTATACATCATCCCGTCTGAGTCTATGGTTCCAACCTTTATGATTGGCGATAGGGTGGTGGGAATTAAGTTTGCTGCAGGACCTACCTTTCCGCTCTCTTCGTTTAGATTCCCAAAACTTAGAGAATATAAAAGAGGCGACGTCGTTGTTGTTAGAAACCCAAATTATGAAGATGACAAATATAACGAGATAAAGTTTTTTACGTCCCAACTAATTCAACTCATCACCCTTACTTTTGTCAACATCAATAAAGACGAAACAGGCAAGATTAAGGCAGACCCTTTGGTTAAACGCATTGTCGCCTGTCCCGGGGAGAAGCTTATGCTTGTTGACGGAGTCTTATACATAAAAAAAGCAGGTGAAAAAGACTGGAAAGTTCAAGACGAGAGTAAATATGCAGTATGGAACGTCGAGTCTCTTCCACAGTCAGACTTAAAATATGTAAAAGACAAAAAAATAGGCTTTGATGTTTTGAATATGCTCGAATCTATCGAAGGGGCGCGTCGAAACTTAAATTTTGGTACAGCTCTAAAAGAAGCTAGAAGCATTGTTGACGAGATGGAGAGAGTAAAAGGCACGCCCGACAGCACAGCCATTACAGAAGAGATATTGAAAAAAGAGGATATAACACTAGAAAATATTGTGCTAAAAGACTTGGAGATTGCCTCTAAAATACTAACCACAAATGGAGCGCTAAACTGGTTTTCTGCTTTTATGACCGACTGGGAGCAAAGCTGGCAACAAGACGTAGAAGAGGCTAGTCTATATGAAAAGCGTTTTGCACAGCTAAACGTGTTAATCAAGCTGGCGGTGGGGCGCCTTTTGGTAAAAGACGTTGCTCTCCTAAAAGAAAACTTGTCTTCTGCGGAACAACTAGATGATGAAGGAAGACTAAACATTTTGAATGAATTGCGCCAATATTACTATTATTTGGCTCTTTCAGGGCAGAGGAATATGGACGAGTTTCCAAAAGGAGACGGAGAGTATATTCCAGAAGGAGCGTTCTTTTTGATGGGCGACAATCGTTTTAATTCCACAGATATGAGGCACGGCTACACCCTATACCAAACGTCTGTAGATCCAAAAGATCCCCTTTCCATAAAGTATACCACTAACCTACACCCACGCTATATGAAAGAAGAGAGAATGCTAGGAAGTCCAGCTCTCATCTTTTGGCCAAAAGACAGAGCAGGAGTGGTTAGATAGTGAGAGCGTTGCAGTGCAAAAAAACGTTGCAACACTTAGGCAAATGGGAGTATTTTTATAGCAACCTTATCGCTTAATCTTTTTTGCTTGGAGCGCCTTCTAGGTGGCTATCTAGCAATGCGACAAACTTTTTGGAACGAAACAAATAGAAGCAAAAAAGAATGAACGCAACAAAAAGGACAAGTCCCAATATTCGCATGTATTTGCCCCCGGCTTTTCCAAAAAAATAGACCAACCAAAATAGCACAGAAGTGTTGCAAAACACTGCAATAGTAGCAAACAGTGCGAATTTAGCAAACCTAAAGCCTACAAAGCCACTGGTCATCGACATTATGTTGCGCACCCCAAAAGGAATGAAACGAACCACAATATATGCAAACACACCATATTTCTCTAGCGCTTTAGAAAACCGCAATGTGTTTTCTGGCTTTATGATAGACTTAAAAAATCGATTTGAAATTATGCCACGCCCCAAAAGCCAACCCCATAGATATACCATCCAGTCGCTTATGCTAGCTCCAAAAAAAATTGCCAAATAAAAAGCCAAAATATTGGCTTTTTGAGCCTGGCACAAGGCAGCGCTGGTTGCCACCAAAACGTCTTCAGAAATTGGCAAATTAAAGCCACCCAACAAAAGAGCAATAAAAACAACTAAAGGAAAGTTTTTTACGTGGGCGACAAGCCATCCTACAATAGCACCCATAAATTAACCACTTTTTCTTTTTAAGATATTTTGTCTAGCGAAAGCAAGACAGAGTCGAGACTACCCACAAGGTTTTTGAGCTTAATTTCTTTTTTGCATGTCATCAGCCGTTGAAAGACAAAAATAGAGTGAGAAATCACCTCGCCCAAAGTGCCTTTAACCTCGAACTGAGCCTTTAACATCCACTTAGAAACATAGAACAAGCCTTCAAAAAGAAGCGCTTTTGTTATACCTTGAATAAGACAGTCGCGCGTCAGTATTATCGGAAGCGAGCCAAACAGTTTGTACTGAAAAATTACATATCCATAGGGGGGAAAAAGGTTTAGCAAAACAATAAAAAAAGATGTAAAAATCAAACTTGCGATGTGTAGTTTGATTTTTTCTACAATACACAAGATTAAGCCCGCCCCAAAAATGACCGCCTTTATCTGTGGCAAATCGATAAAAACCAACAAAGCGATTAGCCCAAGCCCTATGATAATTCTATGCAATTCCCCCTTTTTTTTTGGAATGTTATATAGGTTTTTCTCGTAGGTTTTTATCTCTCTCTCGCCCGTCAAAAGCTCTTCGTACCATATGGAGTTAATATAAAAACTGTTTGCGAATATTCCCAAAATTAGGGACGTTATTAGCGAAATTAAAAGCAGGGGGGGCAGAATGAGACTCGCACCTTCGCCAAAAACCACAAAACGCGCAAGCAAAAGTTGAGCCATGTTTGAAGCTATTGCCCCCAACAAACTCACCCCGATAAATGAAATTAGGTTCTTTTTTCTCAAGAAGTTTAGCAAAAACATCATAATCCCAGAAGAAAATGTCCCCACAAAAGAAAAAAGCAACACATAGGAAAACATAGTGCCCGAAAGCATTGCCTGCCCCGCCACTTTCACCAACAATAGCAAAAAAAAGGAAGGAGCAGGAAGCACATCCAAAGCCAGCATCAACGCCAAGTTTGCAAGCCCCAGTCTAAAAAACGGCACCGGTTTTGGCAGTAACACGTCTATTAGAGAGAGAAAAAAACACAAGCCCGCAAACAATGGCAACGCTGCTTTTTCTTCGGCGCTTAGTGACAAGCGGAACATCCACCACACCCGCAAGCGTTATGTTCTTCTTCGTGCCCGCAACCACAGCCACAACTGCAAGACTCTGTGAAATATGCAGCAATCTCTTCTTCTGTCGCCTCTCTTACAGAAACCACTTTGATGTCGAAGCTCAAAACCTCACCGGCTAGCGGATGATTAGCGTCTATAGTGACACTATCTCCTTCAACTTTAACTACACGCACACTCTGCCCGTGTCCACCGTCTGTTTCAAACTCCATCCCGACCTCTACGTCTACGTTAGGTGGGAACTGCGTCCTATTCACCTGAAAAAGCAAGCCCTCGTTCCTTTCGCCGTAGGCTTCGGCAGGTTGCAATGTGATAGAAAACTCATCTCCCACATCTCTCCCCATCATAGCTTTTTCCAAGCCCGGCACAATCATTCCATAGCCCTGAACGTATTCTAGAGTTCCCATTTCTTCGGACGAATCCAAGACTTCGCCTTTTGCATTTTTGAGTGTATACTCAATGCCAACATAAGAATTTTTAGTAATTTTCATAAGTGGCTATATAATATTCATTTTTATAACTAAATTCAATTAGCCCTGTCCAATAAACCTTTTAAAGTGAGAAAATTTCGCACCAAACAAAAAAAGGTTGAATCGGGTTGCTTACCAATAAAAAAGGGTTGACAAGCAGGAGGCTAGTATCAAAACAAACAGTGAATTTAATTTTGTGAAAATCTTGTGAACAAACAGGAAGAGTCACACGCAAAAACACCAAAAAAGCCTCTATAAATAAGCATATATAGAACCAAATCTTTTTGGGAACAGCTTGTGAATTATCTGACAATTTATTGTGCTAAAGATGAGAAAAAGCAATTTGTTTCTCATCTTTTATTTTGAAAAAAATGCAGAGATTTCAGCGCCTAACAAGCAAAAAAAACAAAACCATTTATGGCGCCTGTAAATGCTATAAAAAAGCAGGTGCGCTTGCATCCAATTTCATAGTTAGACACACAACAACAGCGCACCTGCTCTTAAAACAAGAAAGGAAACCAACCTCAGAGAGGCAAGCCTCTAGAGTCCAGTTTTACTTAGACTTTGTCCATGGTCTACCAGTATCATTCAAAGTAATCTTTCCTTTGTCGTTGGTAATGCTGAAAGTATACACTGCCTTTGTAGTAAGACTAGTATCCTTGATTTTACCATGGTTTGGATCTTTCAACAATTCCGCAGTAGTTGCAGGACCCACTCTTCCCGTAATATCAGTGATCTGTGCGTTAACAGCACCAATTGTTACTGTTAAAATTTTCCCATGTACTCTGTAGATGCCAGAAGCAACTTGAATTTTCTTTGCAGCATCATAGGCTGGATCAGCCGGAGCTGGAATAGGCTGTGGTTTTGTCTTTAATTGAACATTCCAGAACACATAAGCCTCTCCATTTTTGTCGAACTCTATGCTAACTCTAGGATCCTCATCACAAGTATAAACTTTCTTTGCCATAGAGTTACAAGAAGATAGTGTAACTAAAAACAACGCTGCCAAAGCAGACAGTGCCAAAACATTTAACTTTTTCATCTTTAATTTTCTCCATAAATAAATTCCCAAGAAAAAGCTCAACACAACCATTTCTCGGAAGGTAGCCCCCCCCCTAGTCAGGGAGTAGCAAAAGATTTAACAAACTAAACTGAGTTCAAAAAGGCATATTTGAACTCTATTTTCCCAAAGTACTAAAATAAGAAAAAACGCTAGGCCGACTTTGACTATTTTAGAACCAAGAGCTGATTAAGCTTTCGAGACGATTTGCAAAACCTAAAACAGGCATCTCTCACAAGCACAAATCTTCCAGCGCAAACCATCACCCAAAAAGCCAGCAAAGTTCTATAAAAGAAAACTTTTATAGTAAATCCAGCCTATTGCTTAGTCCACCTTGAACCCTTTACGTTTACGCTAGGGGGTGTTGTACTAGCACTATCTGCTTCGCACAATAAGTGTTTTGTAGACAAGATTCTGTATATCCTCTCATTAGAACCAATTTTAACTAGGATAATATCACCAGTCACTGTGTACAAACCAGATTCATATGAACTGCTTGAGCGAAGAACAACTATATTCTTGCCATGAAATTCCATAATTTGCTTAGTATCAGTATCGTTAACATACATCTTGCCCTTAACATGTTGAGCACAAGAAGCTAGAAATGCCATAGCCAAAACAGCCACTGCAATTAATGGCAAACCAGCTCTAAAAAATCTTTTCATGAGACAAACCTCCAAAATTTATAAAAAGCAAAAACAAACAGCAAAAAATAGCGTTTCCTAGCAAAAACTCAAAAACAACCAACAAAGCTGTTGCGTTTTTGAGTAAACCCTATCTAAATGCTGTTCAAAATTTTCGCTAAATATGCAAACAAAAGACAGCGCAAGCAAACTGCCACACCGTCTTAAACGCAACTATAAAAACAGCACAAGTGCAGGTACTATAAAGCAAACGAACTTAAAAAACTGCCCCATTTAGCACCAGACAGCGCTATAATATACACAGCATTTTTACAGAATGTCAATAAAACTATCCATGTTTTCCGCATAAAGTGTTTGATGTGGTGCCCCATTTCATATTTTTATGATTTTCGTCTTGACATCTTCTATAAAATAGCTATTCTTTAAGTGTATAAATTCTGACAAACCAGTGCAAATCCTCCAGTTCTTTGAAGATCAGAACTCCATAACATTAGCTAACGTAACCCAGTCCCCTAGCTAATGTCTTGATATTCCCCTAACTAGAAAAGCATCGTTACACTAACTAATGTACAACCCCGAAACTGATCAGTTTTCACCTTCAAGATTGATCGGATTCGGGGGTCTAGTCCGCTCAGTCTCGCACCCTGAATCCGAACGGTTTCACAGCCCGAATTCGATCGGATTCGACCCCCGAATCTGCACTCTTTCGAGCCCCAAATCTGCGCAATGAACACCCCCAGAATCTGTGCACTAAGCGCCCCCGAAAAATCAGTATTTTTTTCAGTAAATACTTCACCTACCCCTTTATTTTATTTCTATTTTCTTCTATTATTACACTATGACGGAGAAAGAACTTATAGACAGGTTTGGCAAAGAAAAAGTCGAAAAATGGAAGGAAGAATTTAAGAAGGCAACCATCCAAAACGATTTCATCTTTTGCAAGGTAGCGGGGAAGACTGAGATCTGCACAGAACTATTGCGCAGGATTTTGGGATATGTAATAAAAATCAAAACAATTATTTCACAATCTACTATCGACAACTTCCCAAAATCAAAGGGAGTGAGACTCGATCTTTTGGTGGAAGATGTGCACGGGGCGCATTACAATGTA
>CAUTVN010000009.1:0-21528 GCA_963541705.1 uncultured Treponema sp. | reverse complement strand
TTCCATCGCTAAGAATTTCGCTCGCCTCTTTTCTTATAGTAGGGAATCTCGCCCTCCGTTGAGAGTCGCATCGACATCTCCCTCTCCCAAAAGGGGACCCGAATATCTAGAAGGTTTCTTTCCCTCGTCTTGCATCATAGCCTTGACGCCTCGCTCTTCTTCCTTTCGTCTTTCAAAATCTTCCCAAGCCCTCTCCATTTCTTCTTCAATGTCGCTCAAGTCTTCTTCAGTCTCGCCCCCCTCTTTTTCGCTAGGAGCGCTTTTACTCTCTTCGCTTTTTGTGTTTAGCGCCAAGATTTCATTATCCGCAATTTCGTAATATTCCCTAATCGCCTTATCCACAATTTTTAGGTCATTAGGAATAAACTCTTTTTCAAACATTCCCATAGGCGTTTTCACGCTGTCATAGCCGTTTGTTCGCGTTGAAAAAAGATAGTCTCGCCCGCCGTTTGAGTTTTCTCGAATAACCGTTTTTAAACTAATTGTGAAAAGCCCCTCGAGGCATAGTTTTTCGTCTAACATGCGCCCCAGCGTCTTCACTTTCTCAAAACCGTCTTCATGTTCGATGTGCATAAAAAAATAGATAATCACGTCTTGAGGCTTCGACCTTGCGAGTTCAATTACGTTATAAAAATGTTTTCCCATTCGAGTAAACTTCTCGAAACCTTTCTCTTCTGCCGAATCAAAAAACTCAAAAGACATCAAATATTGCGCATCGTCAATAATCAAACTTTTGTTTCTTGCCTTCATAAGATTTTTTGCCAAATCGTCGTAGCCCTTAACGGGCACTAGAGGCAACTTATTCTCGCCTGTGTTTTTAAACGGCAAGGGCTTATTCGCAACGTTGAAAACGCTAGCCTCTTTGCCTGTGAATGAGCGTAAACTAGCGCTCTTCCCGCTTCCCGAATCTCCCATCACCAAAACCAAAACTGCCATATCATCTCTCCTTAAAAAAAGTCTCTAGCTCCGACCTCATCATATTTTCTATCTCGTCGGAGGTATATAAATCCTGCAATACTGTAATCTCGCCTTTAACGGGAGCGTTCCAATCGATAGAAACCCAGTGTCCGTCTTTAATACAAACAAAACTTTTCCCAACCTTTTTTGCGTAGTTTTCACACAACTCTTCCGAAAGCGAAAGCTCCCTACAACCTCTCCAATCTTTGCATCCATCAAGATAAAAATCTTGCAAAAACGTTTTCTTTTTTAGCCACGCCTCTTTTATATCCAACTCCTTAAGGTGTGGCACGGAAATGCCCCCATTTAAATTAGCCGATTGCACACCAAAATTCATAATGCTCTCTCCTCTTCGCTTTCATTAAAATACCCGCTCCCTTCTAACAATGGGAGCTCTTCAAACAAAAGCGTTCCCTCTATCTCTCTATCAAGCTTTTTTCTATATTGATCTGCAAAGTTTTTAATATCTTCCATATCTCCAAACATTGCCAACACAAAAAAAAGCTCTCTTTCCCAAGAACCGCCAAAATCTTCTTTGGTAATACGCTTAAACTCGTCTTCAAAATATTCAAAGAAAGCATCTTTTGGCGGATAATATGGCGAGAATTTTATCACTCGTATCGTATATGAATTAAAACAATAGACGTTATTAACGAAATTACGCCCGCGAGGGTAGAAGACGAACCTCCAGTTTTTTTCCTTGCTCATTCTCTCTTCCCACGCTTTTGTTAATCTCTCTTCCCATCTTTCGTCGATAGCAAAAAAATTACCTCTTTTCACTTCTTTATAGACCTCTCGAAAAATCCTAGCGGGTTCTATTTGGTAATACTCTCTCAAAGTCTTTTTCACTAAAAACATTTCCTCCCCCTTCCAAAATGTCTTTTATAAATCGTCATCTTCGACTTCGTCGCTATTATAAAGACAAATACTGTCAAACATATTGAAACCTCTTCTTTCTACTCTATACTTCGCTTCGTAGTCATCCTTGAACATCCGAACACGCTCCTCGTCTTCAAACATCGCAACCGCATAGAAAACATCTGTTTTGCTTTCTTTGTTATAAGACGGGTCAATCTCGCCTTCAAAAAGCTTTAAAAAAGGATCTTCAGTTTTTGGAAACAGCGAGAAAAGCAATATTTTCACACCTCTTTCATCGAAAAGAAACTGGTCATAACACAGGTAATAACATCCAAAATGTGATAAATACGGGCTAACATGATCGCCCATCCTTCGTCTTTCTACCCACGCTTTTCTCAACGCACCTTCCTCTTCTTCGTCAACAAGAGCGACATTGCCTTCTCGTATTTCCTTGTAGATTGCTCTAAAAACTCTTGTAGAGGTTTCTACCAAAAACCCTGTCAGCTTTTTCTTAACTAAATACATAACTCTCTCCCTCCAAAAAGATTTATAAATCTGCTTCGTCTTCGTTTTTGACCAAAAGGCGAGTCCTAGAAAAATTGTTTCCTTCTCTCAGCTCGCTCTTATACATTTGTTCGTAGTTTTCTTCAAAAATCCAAATTTGCTCCTCGCTTTCAAACATTGCAACAACGGAAAAAAGCTCACCTCCATCAGCTTTTGGCGCACCCTCTTCGCAAGATTGATCTAGCCAATCTTTAAAAAGACCTGCGAAAGGGTCTTCTGGGAAAAGAAGAGAAGGAAAACGTATTATCTTTGCACCACTAAACTCAAGAAGAGAAACGCTTTGACACAAATAACGCTGTTGATATTTTTTTGACAATATCTGTAAAACAAATGGCTCTTTTAGCCACTCATCCCAAGCCTCTTTTAGGCTTTTTTCAATGTCTTCATCTACAACGGAAATATAACCTCTTTTGATTTCCTTATAAATCTTCCTAAAAGAAATAGCCAAAGCGTCAGAAGCTGCACTTTTTATGATAAATTTAATTAAATACATATCCCCATCCTTCAGAAAATGTTTTGCTAATTGCTTTGCTCGTCTTCAATCAAAAGACGCACATCTGTGAAAAAATTTTCGCCAAATCTTTGCTTTTCAATCATCTCTTCATAGTCTTTTATAAATTTTTGAACAAAACTAAAGTTTTCAAACATTGCCACTAGATAGAAAGGTGGCTCTTTTCCCTCTTCACGCTTTTTTGTCAAATCTTCATCGTAAGGCAAATCCATCGCCTCGCAAGCGAGTTTTGTTAGAGGGTCTTTTGGCGGGTTATAAGGTGAGTAAAAAATCATTCTAAATATCCCCGCTTGATCGTCATAAAACACGGCACAATCATCTGTATAAAATATTCTCAAAGTTGTTAAAACTGCTAAACAATGGGTTTCTCCTCTTGCTCGCTCATTCCAAGCCGCTTTTAGCGCCCACGCTTCTTCCTCACCCAGCCCTCTCAAGCCCCCTCTTTGAAGCTTTTTATAAATTAGATTGAAAAAATAAGCGTCATCCCTCGCCACATCCCGAGTTACAAACTCCTCTACTAAAAACATATTTCTACCCTTCTAAAAAAGATTTATAAATCTAGACCTTCGTCATCAAGAACTCCAACATCTTCAAAAAAATTCAGCTTGCGTTGCCTCCGACACATCTCTTCGTAGTCTTCTACAAACCTATGCGCAAAGCTATCGTCTTTAATCATCACCACCAAACCAACAAACTCATCTTTTCCATTGCCACGCTTTTTTGTCAAATCTTCGTCGAAAGGCAAGCCCATCACCTCGCAAGCGAGTTTTGTAAAAGCGTCTCTTATGGGGTTATATGGAGAGATTGCAACTATCTTTAATTCATCGCTCTCATAAAGGATCGCCCCATCCTTCATCATATATTTTTTAATAGTTGTAAAATCCGAAACATATTCTGCGGGCTTTTTTATTCTCGCTCCCCACGCCTTTTTTAGCTCCGCTTCTTCGTCTAAAAAAACTAGCTCACCCGCTTTAATCGTTTGATAAATCATCTTGAAAACACAATCTTGTTGTATTGCAAAATCTTGACTCACTTTTTTTGTTATTAAAAACATAACCCTACCCTCCTAGAAAGAAATCTTTATTCTTTATTTGCCTTTGAAAGAAGCCGTTTAGGGATTCTTTTGTCGATGTCTCTAATAAAGCGAGAGACTCGCTCTCTTTTGGTTTTTTCCATCTTTTCTTCGTAGTTTTGCAAAATCTTTTTTTCTTTTTGTAAAGTCGGGGTAAAGCAATCCTCTCCTTCCTCTAGCGATTTCTGCATTAAAAAAAGAGCATCTTTTTCTCGCACATTTGACATCGAAGCCACAAAAGCTTGCGTTTTGCAATCAAAAACAAAGAAAATGTTTTTCAATGTTGGCTCATCCATTTTTTCTTTTAGGATGACCTTGCTAAATGTTTTGTAAAAATCTCTTAACAAAGATTTTGAAATGACACCTTGCATAATTCCTCTCCTTTAATCTTTAATTTGGAACCATCTTTTTAAAAATAGTTCCATATCAGTTTCTTTTTGTGAGCGCCCCTGTCGGCTGGCGAGACGTAGCGTCTTCGCCGACCGCCTTCTTTGGGGGCGCCCTCATCGGCTGGCGTCCCATAGCGTCTTCGTCGAACATCAACGCTTTCGCTCACCGTGTGGACGGGGGCGCTTCCATCAGCTAACCGTGCTATAACATCTTGGCCGACAGTCCACGCTTCCGCTCGCCGTCAAAGCGCCTTATAAAAAGCTCATCAAGGGCGCCTGCCTTTTCCGCTCGCCGTCTAGCATTAGGCATGAGCACTTGTTTGGGGGCGCCTCCATAGTCGCTATTTTGACGGGCGCCCAAGCCTTGCGAAAAACGCTCGCCCCTGCAAATAAAGCCCGTTCTGTAAAGAAGCGTAAATGGCATTGATATAGAAGAATGAAATTTTTAATTTTGAAATATTAAATAAAATGTGCAGAAAGAAAATTTAAGAGTTACTGTGTATAGTAAAAAGTCAAAAAAGAGGCTTACAATGCAAAAAGGAAAAATACTCCCAACATTCAAGACACGCAATGATTAATATTAAAAAGATTATGTTTAAGATTACAACAAAAAGAAAATTTACCTTAGGCTAGAATTTGGAACAAATGTCTTTGCCAAAGCAACTAGTTCGTCAATTTCAGTTTTTGTATATGCCACAATATTGTCCCATTCTGGATTGAGGCAATTTCCTGAAACAAATTCAGCAAAATGCCATATAGAATCACTTTGAATTAAACTCGCCATTTCTTTTATTTCTCTTTCCCCTACAAGATTAGGTACTAAAACCGTGCGATAGTCTATTGAAAAGTCTTTGTGTTCTAATTTAAAAGATTGCAAAATATGTATACTTTCAATTAATTTTTTTGCTATTTCATCACCATTCTTAATACTAGAAGGCATAAGTTCGATATATCTGTCAGGTGAAGTTTTAATATCGAGCGCAACCATTTGTGGGGAGAGTGCAGAATCTTGTAATACTTGAGCTAATCGTTTAGGGAAAAGACCATTTGTATCTATCTTCAAAGCAAACCCAAGTCTTTTTATCCTTTCTATTATTGAAAAAAGATTAGGGGAAGCAAAAGGTTCACCGCCTGAAAGAACAACTCCTGAAAGAACGCCTCTCCTTTTTTGAAGAAAAGAAAATACATCTTCAATTGAATAATATACGTTCTTTGCACTTTTCAAAAAAATGTCATCATCCACGCTAGCTAATACAAGCTCTGAATTATGGCAAAAGCCACAACGCATATTACAACCAGGTAAAAAGATAGCACAAGACACCTTTCCAGGAAAATTAACAAGGGTAGTTCTTTCTAGACCAACAAACATGAAACTAAAATAGATGAAAGATAATCAAGGTAGGTAAAAAACACTCAACACAAAAGACATGGGAAGCATAGCATCATAGGTTATGATACTATGCTTCCAAAGAAAAACACTAGATCGCGACAGGAACTATGCATTCCTTGCTATCTGTCTCAAACATCACTCTATCGCCAAACTCTTCTCGTTTCCCTTTATTCCAGTTGCGAACAGAACGATAGTAGCCAACAATTCGAGCATATACCTCGGTTTCCTTTCCTTTAACATTTGCTAGCTCAAACTTCACCTTTTCTATATCTTTGTTCACTTCATCCAAAGTTCTCATAAGACTCAACCCCCGTATGCACTATTTTATTCGTTATTTTTTCAAAAGTCAATTATTTTAATTAAGCGTTCTAGATTTTACAAAAATATAACATACAGCATAGGATCTACCAGCAAATAATATTTTATGAAACACTCAAAAATTTCTCACAAGAATTAATAAATAGTGAAATATAAGTTAGTATCTTTTCCAAAATTAAAAAAACATATATAATTTTTAGAAAATATTAAGTAAATCTCTCTAATAACTTTTATTTATCATAATATAAACCGATACTTAAGGAGTAGAAGGGTGCAGGTTTTGAAACCTATGTTTAATAAAAACAAAAGTAACATTAGTCTTATTCTATCTTTTATTATTGTGTTGTCTTTTTTTGTACTCGTGAATTTTGCCTCATGCAAAAATAATGCAGAAAAGGAAAAGATTAAAGGAGCAAAGTACAAAAGCATCTCTCTGCTTTTGAAAGAGTCGCAAAAAGCGAACATCCATATGGATAGGAAAGCATCGCATAAACTCATTGAACTTATTTCAGAACGTACTGCTTCAGAAATTTTATCTTTGAATAACGAGGAAAAGGACGAAGTACTCAAAATTGCACTTACAGCATCTGTAGATGTTCACGATTTTTTAAATTGTGTAGCCGAAACTCAGAATAATGAAAATTTGAAAAAAAACATGCTAAAAATGATAGACATAAATCAAAACCTTTCGGTTCTTAAAGTACTTTTATCAGATTTTGAATATCTAAAAAGTGGCAAGTTAGATGGTATTATGTTTGCAATGATGATAATGCTAAGCCGGGCTACAAACATTATGGGATATGACGTTATCGACGATGTCTTGAAAAATAGAAACCCAAACAATGCAGCAGAAATTATATCTAAAACAAACTTGGATATAGTGTTATATAGCTACGCCTTAATTAAAAATAGACAAGACATTAATGAGATAAAATTAGGACAGACTAAACTTATCGATCTACTACCAGAAATGAGGATAAATTATTAATGAATTACAAATATAGACTGAATATCCAACATAAATTAGTTATATTTTTTCTATTCTTGTGTTCCTATGCTATGCCAGAGGCGAGTGGGATAAAATCGCTTTCTTTGATTGAAGAAGAGGTCATTCCCCCCTCTACATCTGCAATTGTACACTCTCATTCGTTATATTACAAAGGAGCAAATGTACTTTTCTCTAATCCAGCTATGTACGCGTTTGCTAAAAAAAACACAACGATTTTTGCATTAAATTTCAAAACGGATGCTCTCGCTATTTCAGCAATGGAATATTTAGGTTCACAAAAAAAGGATAAACCTCTTTTAAATCTCTTCGCAGATACAAAAAATTTCTCAACAAATAGTACAATAACTGGTCCAATCTCCTTTGCTTTCATAAATAAAAACTTTGGTTTTGGATTATTTAACACATCTCGAGTCGCGGGATACTTGCCTTCGCTCTCTCACTTTGTTGCTTTTGCGGGAGAAGAATTGGTAATGCTAGGTGGATATGGTGGCACAATTTATGAAAAGAATGGGCACGAGATAGCGCTAGGTATTGGTCTAAAAGGTTTTTTACAAGCTTATGCCTATATGCAAGGAACTATGTTTGATGCTTCTCTTCGCTTTTTAGAAAAACAGTTTGATGCTCTGCCAATACTTTTTCAATCTGGTCTTGGTATAAACGTAGGTTTCGCATATAGATATAAGGAAATATTTACGTTAGGGCTTTCTTGCAAAAATTTATATACACCTGTTTTTGTAAGCCTTTATAAAGATTATAAAGACTTTTTTGCTGCAAAAAAATTGAACGGATATTCCAGCTATAAAACTCAACCAATAAAGCTAAACACAGGATTCAGTATAAAAGCAATTTCGGAAGGACGTTTTAACAGCATATCTGAATTGACCTTTTATTTTGATTGGCATGATATCCTCTCTTTTATTCCAACCATTAGACGCAACTATTTTCTGAATTTTACTTTCGGATCTGAACTTATTTTTCACAAAGTATTAAGTATGCGGTTTGGGATAATGGACCTATATCCACAAGCAGGAATAGGATTAGATTTTTACTATTTCAAATTAAATTGTTCAGTGTATGCAAAAGAACTAGGTCTAAATGTGTGGCAACGTCCTGCCATAAATATTGAATTAGGAATACATTTTGATATATAATACTTGGCGCTCTCTGTAGGAGATAGACAAGCTTGCAATGAGGTGTTTTTATGCCATCAAAAAAACAAAAAAACATGATAAAATTACCATTGAAGGTAATCTTAACTCAGGAAGGTTCAACATTCTTTATTAAAAAAAAGAGAAAACTATTGAAATTTAAGCTTGCCGGCAATATAGAAGAGTATGGCATTGCATTAGACACCTTTGATCCGGCTACTATTCAGCGCTTAATCCTTATGGGCTATGTGGCAAAAATAGAAGTTTCAAAGTCTGAATTTATCACATCGCGACAGGAAGTTATGGATCTGTCTAAGCTTATTGTTTTTTCTGTTTTATATAATCAATATGATGAATTCGTTTTTACTAAGCTGATAGGTTCAGACATCATAAAAAAATGGAATAGACAAAATCCTGCTAATATTATTGACGAAAAGACACACATAAACGATAAACTTCTTGCTGGCGTTTTAGAACAAAACAAAGAAGATCTATATAAAACGAAAATGAGTATATTGGAGCCATTACACGCGTTTATAATGAAAAACGACAGCCTCGAACCAGCTGAAAAAAACATTCAGCTTTTCTTGAGTGAGAAATTTTTAGACTGTATTCGCCCATTCACATGGTTTATTGTTACTAAATTTAAGAAAACTGAAGAACAATTTGAAGGACTTTTAAAAACTTTACGCACAAGTCTTGTAGAATATATGGATAAAACAAAAATTGCAGAATATATTTCGCTTATGCTTATGGAACTCATAATCAGTGCAGAAAATACCAATTTAAAAAAAGAAGTAGGTATCCTATTTCCAGAAATGAAGGAGCCACAAGAAGCTCTTTTGGATCCTGCAATTAGACGTAGACTTGTTTTAGAGCTTGAGCAAAAGGAAGAACTTGTATATGTCACATGGAAAATCGGTGGTGGGAATGCTTCTTTTGGAGCCACAGGAAAGATTCAAATAACATTATATAGCAAAAATGAAGAGGCAGAACGTGTTAAGGCTAGTTTGAACGATGTGAAAAATACCGATAAAGAGCAAAACTCTATTTTGGATTTTTATAAAAAAAGTGAAGAAGGTGCAGACCCTGCCAATATGGGAATGTATTATATTTCATACCTTAACGAAGCTTGCGAGAAAGTTCATGTTCGATTTGAATCTAACGTAAATCATTTTGCAGATTCCGATCTTACTGTGATGAATATGTTTTTTATGTTCTAACATTTTAACTAATTTGATGAAACTCTTAATATCCTTTTTCCTTATGATTACCCTAGCTTCTTGTTCAGTCAATAAGCCTACAATATCGTCTTTTTCATATAAACGTTTGGTTGTTGAGCTAGATGATAAAAATGTAACTGAACATTTATCTGTTTTTTTGCATTTTAAGGATGAAGATGGAATAAACGACTACGATTCAATGACTCTAATCCAAAAGGATATGAGACTTTATTGGCATATAACTCGAGATATTACTTCTTTTTTTAAAAGCGACTATGACGATAAAAACTCCCTTTTACTTGGTACAAATAAGATTGCACATCCTTTTGGAAAAATTCCTTTAGGAAAATATGAACTTCAAGTATTAGATCTTCAAGGAAATAAAGTAGTGCATTTTTTTTCTATAGATGATGAAAGTTCCACAGATCGACTATCTGCATATTTAACTATAGAAGAGGATAGATGGCAGGTGATAGTTGAAGAGGAGATGTTCTATTCTAGGTTTTATCTCCTTTTACTTGGCGCTGATAAGCAACCGCTTTTTTTAAAAACACTATCAATAGGAAAAAATTCTAATACATCAGATTCTATAAATCTGTTAAAAGATGAATGGCCGGATGCACGATATTTGCAATTGTGTGCTGAAAATGAAAGTAGAACTCAAGGTTATCTTGCAAATCCCATTGAAATAAAATAATTTACTTTTGGAAAAATAAAAATGAATGAACACCTTGAAATAGATCATACAATTCAAACTTATGTACGTCGCTCTTCACGAATGACTAAATTTCAAAAAACATCCTATCAAAATCTATATGCCCTATGGGCAACAGATTATACAAAGATGAAATATACAGATACAAAATCTGTAATCTCAAAAGACAACAAATTCAGCTTTGCAAACCTTTTTGGAAATAACAACCATGTAATATGCGAAATAGGATTTGGATCTGGCAACGCGACGGCAATTATCGCAAAAGAAAATCCAAATAAAAACTATTTGTGCATAGAAGTTTTTAAAGCGGGGATTGCGAATCTATTGGGGCTGATTAATGAAATGAATATAAGTAACATAAAAATTATAGAAGGAGATGCAATAAAAATACTAGAAGAGTCGATTCCAGATTCCTCCATCTCCGCTTTCCATTTTTTCTTTCCTGACCCTTGGCAAAAAAAACGGCACAATAAAAGACGCTTTATGCTACGACCTCGCACAAACCTATTACAACAAAAACTATCTCCTTTTGGCTATATATACATGGTGACAGACTGGACATCCTATGCAATCGAAGCCCATTCGGAACTAAGTAAAACCACAAATCTAAAATCTGTATACGAGCTCTTTGCCCCAACACAAATCTGGAGACCAAAAACAAAATTCGAAGCTAAAGCAATAAAAGAAGGAAGACAAATATACGAGCTTATGTTCAGGAAAACAAACTAGTCCAGTCCACAAAACTATTAACTCACGGCAACAGCCATTGACTGCTAACTCTGATTTTTTTCCACAGGGATTTAACAGAGATTTCTGACACTTCTAAAACTGCTTAAAACAGTAATAGAAATGTCAAAACTCCAACAAACAGTCGATTAAGTTGTTAGTTATTATTTAGAATCATCATACCAAAAACCATCACAAAAAGAGCAACAGTTTCGCAAAGTCCCAATATAGTAATATACTGAACAAAACCTTTTCCAGTTTCTGCCAAAGCATCAGAACCTGCGGCAGCAGCTTTGCCTTGTGCGATTGCAGACGCAGCAATAGCAGATCCACACACAATACCCAAACCTAGCAAAAAGTATGGATGGATACTAGAAACTTTACCAATCATAGTTTGCATAAGCAAAAAGCCATAGATAACCTGCGTTAGAGGAGCACCAGCAAAAGCCACCAAAATAAATGGCGCAGGTTTATTGCTCATATAGCACCTTTTCCAAGCTCCAACAGTCGCCTGCCCCGCAATAGCCAACCCAATGGCAGAGCCAATAGCAGAAATACCCAAGGCACAAGCAGCACCAAACCAACCCAAACTCAAATCAAAATTAACAACTGGCATAATATCTCCTCCAAGTTATTCATTAAAAGGTTCATATTTAAAGCCCGACCAAGTCAAGCCCAAATGGTTAGAAAATTCCAAAGTGTTAAGTCGAACACCGTGCACAATAACAGATAGGACATTCATTGCATAGTTCAAGCCATGTCCAAACAGCAAAATAGCAATTCCTGCAACAATCAATGCCCCTGTAAGGGTTGGACCTGCCATCTCATTAACAGCCTTACTAATTGCGCCTCCTGCAAGACCTACCGCCCAAAGCCTTATATAACTCATAATATCTGCAAAAACATTTACCACGCCAAGCAACATATTAATAATATTTTTAAGACTTTCCAAAATAGATTGACCTATACCGCTTTCATAATTAGAAAAAACAAAATTGAGGGCAAAACCCGCTCCGATTAAAGCCAAAATATAATTTTGTTCAAAAGGCAACGGCATCTTTACGACTAGGTTCAATACAACAAAATACATTCCACTAAGCATCCCGAGCGAACCTACATCACCCAAAAACTTCAGGCTTTTTATGTTTCGAACAACACCTATGATATGCGCTATTGCAAGTTGTGCAAAACCTAAAGTAAATGCTAAGTGCATAAGATTCTTATCTTGCAACTGAGATGCAATGGGAACACCTTTATGGGTTATACTAGAAATCCGCTCCCACGAAATCATCCAAAAAAAACTAGGCAAGCGCTCTGGCGCAATCCCAAACCAATTGCAAACCAATGTTCCCCACAATACAGTCATCAAACCTAAATACAAAAACATATAAACACCTGTGTGAATCTGTTTCTTTGCACTTTTAGCTTTAATTGCTGCAAAAAGAGAAAGCAAGGTCAAAATCGCGCCATATCCTGCATCTCCAAAAATCATTGCAAAAAATATGCCAAAAAATAGCAAAAACCATAAAGAAATATCAGGTTCTCTATAGCCCGGCAATGTTCCCAAAAAGTCTGTAAGCGGAGAAATAAGATTAACAAACTTATTATTTTTCAACTTCGTTGGCACAGCGTCCTCAGGCTCTGGCTCTTTCGCCACATAGCCCCAGCCATTCTCTTTTGCCAAAGAAGCGACGCTATCTGCCTTCTCAACTGGAACATAACCTTTAATATACAAAATATCTAAAGGACTACTCCCCTCTTCAGGCGTAGCCAGCGAAACTGTCGGCATACTTAAATCTACCATCTCGTTTTCAATATTTTTTTTGCATTTAGAAAGAGAGACATCGATAGAATTTATATAAGAAGCCATCTTTTGCATTTCTTTATCATACGACAAAACTTTATCTTTTAAGGTTTCAAGTTGCTCTTTCAACTCAAAAGTAGAAAAAGACGGCATCGTAAATTCTTTAATTTCTGCACTCAGTCCTTTAGGCAATTCATCCTTTTCTAGAATTGCAAGACAACGCGCCAGCCCTCCCTTCGCATTCACAAGCAAAAGCGTAAGCGACTTGGTAGCCTCAGTGTTATAAAAAACTTTCGTTGGCATTTCCAATGGCTTTAAGAGCATTCCCTTTCCTTTCAATGCTTGGAAATCACTTAAATTAAATTCTCCCCAAGGGGCACATCTTGCAAGCTCTTCTGTAATTTTACCCATTTTGGCTATATCATCTTTATGTCTTTCCCCTAAAGCCAAAACATCAGAAGCAAAACGAAGAGTCTCTTCGTAACTCATAAGAGAAGGCAAGTTGTCATCACTCTTACCCTTTTTTGGAACAAATTCTGCCAAAAGATTTTTTACAATGCTCAATTCCCTCTCATGTGACAAAACTTCAGACAACGAGTCTGTCATTCCGTTAAGTTTCTCAACATGAAGCACTCCAGCTTTTTTTATTTTTTCAAGCACACACTCTCTATCTTTTTCTAAGGCTAAAAGAGTGATTTTCTTCATTGGAACAATCATTCATTCTCTCCTTTTTCTGCCACTCGTTGTAAACTTTTTTTAGAAATCTTACCACGAACAACAGCCGCCACTTGTTGGTCTCCAAGATATACAGAAATGCGTTTTATATTTCCTCGTGTCTCAGGAATCTTCACTTTTTCAAATAAGTTCACTCTTTGCGTAGTTGTGCGAAGCTCGCTAGAAAGAAGCTTTACTTGCTCTTCCAACACCCCAGCCTCTAAATCTACCAACATCACCTCTTCCACTTTCTTCACAGCCTTATCTACCCACAAAGGATACGAATAAAGCTCGTAGCGCCCATAAGCAAAATCCGCACCACTAAAGACTGGAATAGTAACGCCCGCAATATTTCCTGTTGAAGTGTGAACTTTTTCAACTTTCAACAACCTATTATGAAAAAAACCTGACTCGCCAAAAATCGCAACCCACTTTTCAAATTCCTTATTCATAGAGTCCTTTTTCTCGCGCAACTGCTTCACTCTATTTTCAATATCACGAATCTCAGTTTGCAACTGTTGCTTTTTCAATTGCAAAGTAGGCAAATATCTTTTATACATCTTTAGAGCTTCTTTTTGATTTTTCAGCTCGTTTTTCGTTAGTTTTACAGCCATTCATGCACCTCAAGATGGAACCAATTAAAGGTCAAAATTATCGACAACTAATTAGCACCGTTCAACTCTATTTAGGCCAAAACTCTTTAATCAAGTCAGACTTAATTCCAGTCTCTTCAGGCGTAAAACACTCACTAAGCATTTTCCACCCCTCATTCAAAGCTTCTTCTAGAGGAATATTCACCGACAAGTCCATCATCTTAGCTTCAAAAAGAGCACCATACTTCAAAAGTTTTGCATCCCAATCGCTCATCATAAAGCCCATACTCTTTTTTTCAAGAGTGTCTTTATATGCAGAATAAAGCTTAATCATATTGTCCATCAATGCGCGATGGTCGCCTCTGGTTTTCCCGTTGACGTTTTGCTTTAGACGAGAAAGGCTACCAAATGGCTCAATGCGCCCATTTTTCAAGTAGAATTGTCCTTCTGTTATATAGCCTGTATTATCTGGCACTGGATGTGTTACGTCGTCGCCTGGCATAGTCGTTACCGCAAGAATTGTAACAGAGCCCGCATCGTCAAAGTCTACAGCCTTTTCATATCGTGCAGCAAGCTGGCTATATAAATCTCCTGGATAACCACGATTAGAAGGAACCTGCTCTTGGATAATCGCAATCTCTTTCATTGCATCAGAAAAGTTTGTCATGTCTGTTAAAAGAACCAAAACATCCTTCCCCTTAATTGCAAACTGCTCCGCAACAGCTAAACACATATCGGGAATCATCAAGCACTCGACAGTTGGATCTGCTGCAGTATGAATAAACATAGCCGTTCTACTCAAAGCCCCAGCTTCTTCCAAAGTGTCTTTGAAGTACAAATAGTCATCGTATTTAAGCCCCATACCACCCAAAACAATAACATCAACCTCTGCCTGCATAGCAATACGAGCAAGAAGCTCGTTATAAGGTTCGCCAGAGCTAGAAAATATAGGAAGTTTTTGAGAAACTACTAGGGTATTAAACACGTCAATCATAGGAATTCCCGTTCTAATCATTCTCTTAGCTAAAATTCTTTTTGACGGGTTGACAGACGGACCGCCTATGGCAATCATATTTTCCTGCAAAGAAGGTCCCGCATCTCTAGGCACTCCCGAACCATTGAATATTCGACCCAACAAATTATCAGAAAAACTCACCTGCATTTGCTTGCCCAAAAACTCAACTTCGTCTCCAGTAGAAACGCCCCTTCCTCCTGCAAACACCTGCAGAGAAACAAGCTCGCCGTCTAGTTTATTCACCTCTGCCAAAGAGAGCCCAAAGCGAGTCTTTACAGATGCCAACTCGCCATAGCTCACTCCCTCTGCCTTTACTGTAATAACAGAACCATTAATGGATTCAATCCTACTATAAACTCTTTTCATGCTATGCCACCTCTAAAAGTCTTTTTGCCTCAGCTTCAACCTCACCCGCTTTTCTACTAACCATATTCTCTATTTCATCTTCTTTTATCTTGAGGTCTTGCGAATCCCATGTAATATAATTGTAGTCTATCAAAAGAAGTCGCAACTTGTTAAAAAAAGCTCTCGCCTCGTCTTTCGAGTCAAAAGAATAGGAAGAACCCAAAATTTTTACCAACAAATCGAACACGTGCTTTTGCCTTTCAACAGAGACGGCTCCATCAACCTCGTCAAACGAGTTTTGTTGCAGATATACCGAATCCAAAAGAGAGCCTTTTAAGTAGAGAGTAAAATCTTCCATAGAAGTACCCTCCTCTCCTACAACCTTCATCATCTGCTCCACTTCCGAACCACGCCTTAAAAAATTTCTCGCATATTCAACTTTTTCTTTTTTTATCACTCCGCCATATTTTGACCAAGAATCAAGTGGGTGGATCGCAGGATATTTTCTCGCATCGGAACGCTCTCTAGAAAGACCATGGAACGCTCCAACCACTTTCAGCGTTGCCTGTGTTACAGGCTCTTCAAAGTTTCCTCCCGCCGGAGAAACCGTTCCGCCAATTGTTACAGAACCTTTCGACCCGTCTTTTAGGCGCACAATACCCGCCCTCTCATAGAACGCTGCAATATAAGACTCAAGATATGCAGGAAAAGCTTCTTCGCCCGGAATCTCTTCCAAACGCCCAGACATCTCTCTCAACGCCTGCGCCCACCTGCTTGTAGAGTCTGCAAGCAAAAGCACATGCAAACCCATTTGCCTATAATATTCCGCCAAAGTAACACCCGTATACACAGATGCCTCACGCGCTGCAACAGGCATAGAAGAAGTGTTGCAAATTATAATGGTCCTTTCCATCAAAGAACGTCCTGTGCGCGGGTCAATCAGCTCTGGAAACTCCTTTAGGGTTTCCACAACTTCTCCCGCTCGCTCTCCACAAGCTGCAATAATCACTATATCAACATCAGCGTTCTTGCTCGTTGCGTGTTGCAAAACAGTTTTCCCAGCCCCAAAAGGACCTGGAATACAATAGGTACCACCCTTCGCCACAGGAAAGAAAGTATCCATAATTCTCATTTTTGTAACAAGAGTTTCAGTAGGCTTCAGCCTCTCTTCGTAGCAATCAATCGGACGTTTAACTGGCCACTTAAAACTCATTTTTATTGGATATTCTTTACCATCCTCATCCACAACCACCGCAACTTCTTCGTCAACAGGATACTCACCCACTTCTTTAATTGATTTAACTTTATACGATTTATACATATCGAATGGCAACATAATCTTATGGGTAAAACTTCCTTCCGGAACAGTGCCCAAAGCATCGCCTCGCACCACAGAGTCTCCAACTTTAGCTAAAGGAGTAAACTTCCAATTTATAGAACGTGGTAAAGCGTTAAGGTACACTCCCCTCTCCAGGAAATAGCCCGCCTTTTCTGCCAACTCAGGCAGTGGATTTTGCAAGCCGTCATACACTTGTCCCAAAAGACCGGGGCCTAGTTCAACAGACAAAAGCTCTCCTGTAAATTCCACCCTCTCCCCAACTTTAATGCCTTTCGTAATCTCAAACACTTGAAGTTGAGCCACATCCCCTCTAATTCTGATAACTTCACTCTTCAATTTTTGGCTACCAGTTTCAACATAACCTACTTCGTTTAAGGTAACAAGGCCGTCAAATTTTACGCTAATCATGTTGCCGTTAATTCCAGAGACTGTTCCTTTCGTCTTAGTCATACCCCTCTCCTCGAGAAAAAGCTAAAATCGTAAATGTATAAATTGAGCATTCAAATATATTAAATCTTCTTAAACTAGAAACATTTCACATATTCTATATTTTATTATATCATACCAACAAAAAAACTTCAACATATCCTAAATTAATTTAACACTGTTGAATCTCATGCGTCTTTTGCAAAATCACTATAGCCTGCTCTTTCACTCTATCGCCTTTTTATATTCTGCCATAATTGAAAGCACATCTTCGCTCGCTCTAAAAGTTTTATCCTCCAATTCTCTAACAGGCATTATCCCCATAAGAGAATTGGTAACAAAGCACGCATCTGCATCTAGTATAAATTCTTTTGAAACATCGCTTTCCACCACTTCATACTTAGAGACTACATATCTTCTCACTATGCCAGCTAAGATTCCAGAGCCTATCGAAGGCGTAAATATCTTTTCATTCTTTATAAAAAAAATATTACACACGCTACCTTCTGCAATAAACCCTTTGGTATTGCAAAAAATAAAATCTAATACCCCTTCTTTTGTTGCTCTTTGCTTTTCTATTATATTTTGAGCACAAGCTAGAGTTTTATAATACGTAAGTGGCGAGCTTTCGTTTCTCAATACTGAACTATACTTTAATTTTGCACCCTCTGAATAAAGAGAGCTATTCAAATAAGGATTGGCTCTTCTTTTGATGATTGTGTTTTTTTCAGATACCATAATTTTCAGTGCATATATGCTATCTCTAGTTTTTTCTATATAGTCTAGAACAACTTCGGGCAATATTGTCTTCTCTATGCCAAAAAAAGCGAGAGCGTTGTTCAACCTTTCTATGTGTTCAAAAAGAAATAGTGGTTTTTTGTTATAGACCGCTATTGTTTCAAAAGCACCTATTCCTGCATAAAACCCAGAATCGAATATCATAAACTATAGCCCGCCCGCTTCAATTCATAATTGAATAAAAAACAGCCTTTGCCTTTTGAAATACTTCTTCCATCTCAAATTCTGAATCAGACTCATAGGTTATACCACCCCCAGCTCCAACATGATACGCTCCATTTTGATGTATTGCTGTGCGAATGACTATGTTTAGGTCAACGCTACCGTCTAGCGCAATATATCCTATAGCACCTGTGTATAAATTGCGTCTAGATTTTTCCACATGGTCTATAATTTTCATTGCACTAAGCTTAGGCGTGCCTGTAATTGAGCCGCCTGGGAACATAGCAGAAAGAATGTCTACAAAATCAATATTTGTTTTTAGCTCTCCCAAAACTTTGGCTACGAGATGAAAGACTTGGGCATATTCTTCAACACTAAACAAGTTTTCTACTTCCACACTGCCCGCCTTGCATATTTTGTTTAGATCATTTCGCTCCAAATCTACAACCATCAACAATTCTGACCTTTCTTTCTCTGAGCATTCCAGCTCTTTTTTTAGTCTCTCGTCTTCTTCTTTTGTTTCTCCTCTTTTTCTAGTCCCTTTGATTGGACAAGTCATTATCTCACCTCCCGCTACCTTCAAAAAACGCTCTGGAGACGAGCATATGATTTGGAAATCTTGATAGTTCATATAAGCCCCAAAAGGAGATGGGCTTAGTTGCCTTAAAGACTTAAAAACTTCGTAGGGAGGTTTGTCAGAATAAAGCCTAAATTGCTCCGTCATATTCACCACATAAATATCGCCTTCAACTATATGCTGCTTCATTTCTTCTACAGCATTCATATACTCATTTCTTTCAAAATCGGGCAATATTTCTTTAGCGTCTATATGTAATTCAATTTCTGCACTTTCAAAGTCTTTCTCTAAAAACTCTTTTATCTCTTTGATGGACTCATCACAAGATTTTAACTTACCATTCGCAACTATATATAAAACCGAGCTTTGCAAGTCTTCTATTATAAAAACATCATAGAAAAATAGTAGTGCATCAGGGGCATCCAACTGTCTTTTATGTCTCGAGGAAATCCCATATGTTTCAAGACCGTAGTCATACGAAAAATAACCTATAGCCCCACTTATTATGGGCAGAGACGTAGTGTTTTCTTCCCTATTTTCTCTTAGATAATTTTTCAAAACATCTTCAAAAGATTGAGTTGAAATCTCGCCATTTATTTTGGTTTCGCCATTTTGTTTTGATATGGAAAGATATGGATACAACCCTACTATAGAAAACTTTCCCAAGTCGCCTTCTAGAGAAGAGTCCAAAAAAACAGCATTAGGAATGTCCTTAAAATATTCAAATATTTGGTGAATGGGTTTATGCCTTTTTACAATTTCTATTTTCATGTTATAAACATTCCTTTATGTCTTCCAAAATCATGATGGATATAGCATAACGTTTAAGATTTGTTCTCTGCATATCTCTCGCATATTTTAATAAAATTGCCAAGCATATAGTCCCCCCGCTCGGTCAGAAGAGCTTCGGGATGAAACTGAAGTCCGTATATTGGACGATTTTTGCAAGATGCCGCCATAACTGCATCGTCTTTAGAGAAAGCGTCTAAAACGAGCTCGTCTGGCAAATCTTTTTTTAAGACACAGAGCGAATGATATCGCATAACATTCAAAGGGCTTTTTAGAGACTCAAACAGCCTTTGCCCGGTATGTACGATAGGGGATAACTTTCCGTGCATAGGTCTTGCACCTTTTTGCACTTTCGCACCAAAATAATGGCATATAACCTGATGCCCCAAGCACACTCCCAATATTGGTAGCTCGTCTCGAAAAGCGTCCAAAACTTCCAAGGAAAAAGTAGCGTCTTCCGGCTTTCCAGGACCTGGAGAAAGCACTATACCTTGCACATTCAGATTTCTAATTTCTTCTATACTTGTACTATGTGGTTGCCTTATAATGACTTCAACATTGAGTTCTAAAAAATAAGAAACAAGATTATAAACAAAAGAATCGTAGTTATCCAAGAAAAAAAGACGCATATCCCCTACTACCCGAAGCCACTGGATGACCTCACTACAAATAATCTCGGAAAAAATTCCACCTATCTTAAGCTTATGTCAACTTAAAGCCATTTTGGCAAAAAGCCCGCCCGAATTTATAATGCGTCTATCTTCCGCCCCTGTATGATATATGCTATCGTATATCTTATCTGATAGATGTTTTCTAGATGTTGCATCTGTCTTCACTTGCGGGTAGATCTCTTGTATTCTTTTATCGAATTCTCTCAACACGCCCTCAAAAGTTTCCAGATCCAAGTTTAGACCAAAACTTTTCAGCTTAGCGCACACTCCACCATTAAAATCCAAAGTAGACTTAAGCTCGGTAATTACCGCCTGTTCTATATACGAAACTGTGTATTTTTCTTTAGAAGATGTCATTTTTAACTTGCGATTTTTAATTTTTTTGTTTATATATTGAAAATATGCGTCAACTCCGCCTTCTAAGGCATAGCGCGAAAAATCTAACGTGCCGTCGTAATATTTAACCAGCCAAACAAACCCTTCCTGCAATCCCCGCTTTGCTATATTTTCAACATAGTTAAAAGGAATGTTGTAGAGGACAAGCGTTTTGTCATTCTTCTCTCCATTATGTTTTGAAAGCATTGTATAGAACACTTTGTCTTTTGCAAAACGCTCTTTTGCGTCGATTGAAAGTTTTTCGTTCCATTCTTTAATTTTTTCAGCGTCTAATATATTGAAGTTGCGAACATACTTTTCCCACATTCCGTCTTCGATAGAAATAAAAGCAATAGTTTTTATGAAATCCATCTGCGTCTGAAACAGGGTAGCAGTTTTTTCTATTTCTTCTTTCTTAAGATTTTCCATTATATGCATCCGCTACTAAAACACAGAAAAGAATGTGAATTAACAATAGTTGACATGTCAAGCTCTAGAGGCTCGCCAAGTCTATATATTTTATTGAAAAATGTCAACGTAGAAACCAACCTGCGATTTTTTTCAATCTGAATCAGCGACAAACAGGAGAGTTTCTAACTTTACAATTTCGGAGTTTGATACTGATCAGATTATGGGATCGAAACAGCATTGTTTCGGACTGTGAAACCGCTCGGATTCAGGGTGCGAGACTGAGCGGACTAGACCCCCGAATCCGATCAATCTCGAGGGTGAAAACTGATCGGTTTCGGGGTTGTACATTAGTTAGTGTAACGATGCTTTTCTAGTTAGGGAAATATCAAGATATTAGCTAGGGGGCTGGGTTACGTTAGCTAATGTTATGAAGTTCTTTCTCCAAAGAACTGATTAGATTTTCATTGATGTTTCAGAATTTATACACTCAAAGAATAGCTATTTTATAGAAGATGTCAAGATGAAAGTTGTAAGAATGATTGAAAAGCTTGTTGTCTTGGGGCGCATTTAAGCTGTTTTTCATTGCAAAAATGACTAAAACGTGGTAGCATCGACGTTATATGGATGGA
>CAUTVN010000008.1:0-28322 GCA_963541705.1 uncultured Treponema sp. | reverse complement strand
AAATGAGATTCATTACATAGACAGCGATGGTTTGGAAAAATGGACTGAATATGATGCTAAAGGAAATCAGATTCATTACATAAACAGTGATGGTACGGAAGAATGGATTAAATACGATGCTAAAGGAAATGAGATTCACTTCAAAGACAGTAATGGTTTTGAATCCTGGGCTGAATATGATGCTAAGGGAAATGAAATTCATTACAGAAACAGTGATGGTTTTGAAAGATGGTATGAATACGACGATAATGGGAATAGGATTCACGAAAAATACAGTGATGGTCAGGAAAGATGGACTGAATACAATGCTGAAGGAAATAAGATTCACTCCAAAGATAGTAATGGTTTTGAATACTGGTATGAATATGATGATAATGGGAATAGGATTCACGAAAAACGCGAGAATGGCACGGAAAGATGGTATGAATATAGATACTATAAAAATGGTCTTATAAAAGAAAAGCTTACGTGGACTCCTCTATAAGGTTAAAACATATGTTGCACTTAATGCGATAGGTCTCGCATACCGAAACAGGCACATTTTCGCCCTCGATTTTATTTGCATATAAGTTTAAGAAAAATCGACCATTTTGATAAAGAAAACTCGTTTTTCTCCGTTAAAATGATGAATTCCAATTCATACCAATATCGTAACAAACACTTAGCATTATTCGCGAAAGAATACTTTTCTTTCGAAATAAATAAACAAATATCCAATTGAATAATCTAGAAGTTAATGCTAGCATACTATAATCTCAAGGAGAAAGTAATGAGAAAAGCACTGTTATTTTTTGTTGTTTTGTTTAGTTTTTCCTCCGTCTCTTATGCACAAAAAGTAGGAGAGAAAGTATATAAAGAAGTAATGAAAGACGGTCAAACTGTTTCAAAGTGGTTAATTTTGCTGGAAATTTCCGAATGTGAATATGATGCTAGTGGAAATGAGATTCATTACAGAGACAGTGGTGGTTTGGAAAGATGGACTGAATACGACGCTAAAGTAAAGAGGATTCTTTACAAAGACAGTAATGGTAAGGAAGGATGGACTGAAACTGAATACGATGCTAGTGGAAATGAGATTCATTACATAGACAGCTATGGTTTGGAAAAATGGACTGAATATGATGCTAGTGGAAATGAGATTCATTACATAGACAGTGATGGTTTGGAAAAATGGACTGAATACGACTATAAAGGAAATCAGCTCCATCGCAAATACAGTCATGGCATAGAAGAATGGATTAAATACGATGCTAGTGGAAATGAGATTCACTTCAAAGATAGTAGTGGTTTTGAATACTGGGCTGAATACGACGATAATGGGAATAGGATTCACGAAAAACGCGAGAATGGCACGGAAAGATGGTATGAATACGACGATAATGGAAATGAGATTCATTACATAGACAGCTATGGTTTGGAATCCTGGGCTGAATACGATGCTAAGGGAAATGAGATTCACTACAAAAACGGTTATGATATGGAAAGATGGTATGAATACGACGATAATGGGAATAGGATTCACGAAAAACACGAGAATGGCACGGAAAGATGGTATGAATGTAAATACTATAAAAATGGTCTTATAAAAGAAAAACTTACGTGGATTCCTATGTATGTTAAAAAGATGTTGCGCTTAATGCCATAAGTCTCAGCCCTCTAAATAGGCTAGTTTTCACCCCCAATTTTATTTTCATATAAGTTTAGGAAAACTCGACTATTTTGATAAAGTAAACTCATTTTTCTCCGTTAAAATAAAGAAGCTTGAGATGAGTATGGTTTTAAAGATGAAAGTCCTAAAAAAAACTTATATTCTGCTTTTATTATTCTCCTTTTCCCATTTCGCTATTTCTTCGGAAATAGACGAGGCGCTCCCTGCTGTTCCCAAAGCCTCAAGAATAGAGCCTTCCTTCACCTATGCCGTGCCATTTCAAAAAGAAGACGTATACGAATATAGTGCATTCAACTTAGAGTTCTCTCATACGCACATGCAGCCCAGATGGGTAGGCTATTTTATAAGTCGAGAAAGGCTAGAAGGCAAAAAGTTTAGGCGACACGGTTTTGCATTTATGCCCGATTCAAATATCAATGGGGGCACTGCAACTAACGAAGATTATAGAAAATCTGGATATGACAGAGGTCATCTAGCGTCTGCCCGCGATATGGCTTTTTCTCGTGAAAGTTTAAAAGAGTCTTTTCTATTTAGCAATATCTGCCCTCAATTGCCCAGATTTAATAGAGGAAAATGGCTAGAACTAGAAAAATTTGCAAGAAAGATGGCACAAAAATATAGTGTGATCTATGTAATTACAGGCCCAATTTTCCAAGAAGAAAACAAAAGCATAGGCAATGCTCAGGTAACAATTCCAACTCATTTTTTTAAGGCTCTTCTTTTTTATAGCCCAGAAAGAATAGAAGCGATTGGATTTATTATGCCAAATGAAAATCTTAAAGACTCTTTAAACTTTTTTGCCTGTAGCATAGACGAAATGGAAGCGAAAGCAAACATCGATGTTTTTTCGTCTCTATCGGACGAAATAGAAGATGCGGTAGAAAAAGCCTACGATGTTCAATTTTGGTTTTGTGACGAAGAAGATTCTCAAGACGAGGATGGGGATTAAAATTATGGAAAAGCAAGAAATAGAAAATATAAAAAATATGCTAGAAGATAAGCAAGTGATGAAGGCAAGAGAAGAGATTTTAAAGTATAATGAAGCCGATATTGCAGAATGCATAGAAAACTTAAATGAGGCAAACGCATTGCTTATTTTTAGAATGTTGCCTAAAGACATTGCAGCCGATGTTTTTTCTCACCTGCCAAACGATATAGAGGGCGAAATTATAAAAGCAGTTGAAGATGTGGAATTAGCTCCAATCCTAGACGAAATATACCTGGATGATATAGTCGATATTATAGAAGAAATGCCTTCGAATGTGGTAAAACGCATATTAAAAAACACAAATGATAAAAATAGAGAGCTTATAAATCAATTGCTAAAATATCCAAAAGACTCTGCCGGCTCTCTTATGACCATAGAATATGTAAGTTTAAAAAAGCATTACACTGCAAAAGAAGCTCTAAAACACATTAAAGAGACAGCCTCAGAAAAAGAAACAATATATACTTGCTATGTAACGGGCGAAGAGCGAAAACTTGAAGGCACCGTCTCTCTTAGAGACTTGGTTCTTGCAAAAGATGATGAGAAAATTTGCGATATTTTTAATGACGAAGTGATTTCTGTAAACACTCACGACGACCAAGAGAAGGTGTCTAAAATATTTAAGAAATATGATTTTTTCGTATTGCCCGTGGTTGATAATGAAGATCGTCTGATTGGCATTATTACAGTTGACGACATAATCGACGTAATGGAAAAAGAGGCAACGGAAGACTTTGAAAAAATGGCTGCTATGCAACCTTCTCAAAAAGCATATTTAGACGAAAATGTATTCACCCTCGCAAAGCAGAGAATAGGCTGGCTTTTAATATTGATGATCTCTCAAACCTTTACGTCAAATATAATAGATAACTATACGTCTCTTCTTGCAAGCATGACAGTTTTAACCTCTTTTATTCCACTTTTGATGGACACAGGAGGAAATGCGGGTAGCCAGTCGTCTACGCTCATCATTAGAGGTTTGGCAACGGGGGAGATTCGTCCACGAGACTGGCTTTGGATTTTGTGGAAAGAAAGTCGCATAGCTATTATAGTGGGAGCTATTCTTTCTCTATTTATAACAGCAAAAACTATTTTTCTTTCTCACAAAGAAGTACGAGTTGCTATTTCGGTTGGAATCACTCTTTTTGTTTCTGTACTTGTGGCAAAATTGACAGGCGCTATTCTTCCAATCATTGCAAAAGTGTTAAAACTTGACCCCGCCATTATGGCAGGCCCTTTAATCACAACCATTGTAGATAGTGTAAGCTTGATTTTGTTTTTTTCAATTTCTTCTGTTTTACTATTTTAATATGTAAAAACTTGTTCTTTTGCATAGATGAAAAGATGTAATAGCAATATAGCAAAAACTATCGAAGCCTCTTCCGAAATAAAAAAAGAATTGTTTAGAAAAACAATCCACATGATGTCGGCTCTTATTCCTCTTTTTGTCTATCTAACATCCAAACATATGGTTCTCTTCTCTTTGGGAGTAATTGCAATATTATATGCTATTTCCGAATTTTTTAGATGTAGGGGGCGGCAAGTAAAAATAATCTCGCGAATTGTAGAAGTGGCAAATAGAAAAGACGTGATAATGCGTTTTTCACTGGGTCCCATCACGCTTTCTTTGGGAGCTATGATTACTCTCTATTTTTTTCCAATATATATTGCAACAATTGCCATCTTCTCTTTGAGTTTTGGAGACGGTGTTGCAAGCTTGATTGGCAAAATGTTTGGCAAGAGACAATTGATTTTTGAAGGCAAAACATGCGCTGGCAGCCTGGGCTGTTTTGTTGCAACATTCATAGCCGAATTTCTATTTACTCACTCACTTAGCTTAAGTCTATTTGTGGCTTTTTTTACAGCATTAATTGAGCTTTTTCCATTAAAAGACTTCGATAATTTACTAATTCCAATTTTAGTTGCTATTCTAACAAAGTGGTATTTGTTCTTTTTCCCATTGTTTTAAGAGAGTTCAACTATGCTGAGGCGAAAAAAATCGCTTTCATGCTCCAAAGGCTCCATCCCACTTTCTTTCATTTTTTGAGCAACTTTTTCTACAGTTTCCAAACATCTTCTTCTCTCGTATCCCATATCTACAAGAGCCGAAACAATTTCTTCATATTCACTTGTTTTAGCACCATATTCCTCTGGCTTTTGGAAACTTTGTTGAATAGAAAGCTTCCCCTTTAGTGCCAAAACCATTTTTTGTGCTGTTTTCTTCCCAATTCCAGAAATTGCCTGCAGTCTTGATATGTCCCCATCTTCTAACGCTGCCTCTAGTGATTCTACAGTTATGTTAGAAAGAATTTTGATTGCTTGCTTAGGCCCTATGCCTTCCACTTTAATTAAATCTAAAAACATCAATCTCTCTTTTAGCTCTGCAAAACCAAATAGTTGCATTACATCTTCTCTATGTTGCAACCACGTATAGACCCTAACTTCATCGCCTTCGCTAAATCTATCTAATGTAAAACTACTGGCTAATATTTCCCACTCAATTCCAAACGTTTCGACAAAGATTGAAGAGGCATTTTTTCCTCTGTATATGCCTTTTATGCTATTAAACATTTTTTGTGTATTCCTATTTATATATGGAAGGTTCTAAAAACTGAAACTTTGATAGTTCCCAATATTTACTTTCGCAATTGCCGCAGCCAAAGCATCGGCTGCATGGTTTGGCTCTGGTCTCTTCTCTAATCCTAGCAACAATTTCATCGCATCTTGCACTTGCGACTTTGTAGCTTGTGCAATTCCTGTTACAGCCTTTTTTATTGCATTAGGCGCATATTCCCCTATGTCTTTTATGCCAGAAGAATGCAACGCAAGTATTGAAACTCCACGCGCTTCGGAGACTGCCAAAGCACTACTGACATTTTTTGCAAAATAGAGAGTTTCAATGCCCGCCTCGACTGGCTTATATTCTAAAAGCAAGCGATTAAGCTCTGTATATATATGAAAAAGGCGTTCGCCATGGGGCATTTTTGCATTGGTTTCGATGTCCCCATATGCGACACATTTGAACCTATTATCAGAAAAAGAAAGAATTCCATATCCAGTGTTTGCAAGACCTGGGTCAATGCCAATAACAAGGCGTTGCATTTTGTGCTTATTGTTTTAGGATAGTGCCAGTTTTACCTTCTATTCCATCTTTTGCTTTTTCTAGCAATGTGATTAGCGCAAAACCTTTTGGGTTCTCTTTTATAAACTGCATTCCCGCCTCAATCTTTGGCAACATCGAACCCTTTGCAAAATGACCTTCTTTTATATATTTTTCTGCCTCTTCCATATTGATTGAAGATAGCCATTGTTGATTTTCCTTATTAAAATTGATTGCAACTTTTTCAACTGCAGTAAGAATTATTAAAACGTCTGCACCCAAAAGAGATGCCATAGTAGCACTTGCAAAATCTTTATCAATTACCGCAGGAACTCCACACAGCGCATTTCCTTCTCTAACAACTGGAATTCCACCCCCTCCGCACGCTATAACCACATGTCCTGCTTCAAATAGAGTTTTTATACTCTCTATTTCTGCAATGCCTATTGGTTTTGGAGAAGCTACGACCTGTCGATATCCCCTGCCGGCGTCTTCTACTACATTCAATCCTTTTTTTATTGCCACCTCTGCCTCTTCTTTCGTCATAAACGCCCCAATTGGTTTTGTAGGCGTTTTGAAAGCCACGTCATTTTTATCCACTATTACTTGAGACAAAATTGTTGCAACATTTTTTTTGATTCCTTGGTTTTCCAGTTCTTCTCGAATTGCCGCCTCTAGGTCAAAACCTATATACCCTTGACTCATAGCAACAGATACATCTAGTTTTGGGTCTGACGCATTTGAGTCGTTTTTCTTCCACAAAAGCATAGCATTGTGAATCATTCCTACTTGAGGCCCATTGCCATGAGAGACCACCACGTCATGACCTTCTTTTATAAGAGAAACAATTGCAGAAGCAGTAATTTTAACCTTTTCTTTTTGTTCTTCCAAATTCTTACCCAGCGCATTGCCACCAAGTGCTATGACAATTTTCTTCTTCATAAAATCTCCTTAAAAATGTTGTGATTAAATAAAAAACTACTATAAAAGAGCAGTGCTAAACCATGGAATATACGTTACTAGTAACAAAATAACCACTTGAACCAAAAGATATGGAACAATCTCCTTTATTACTCGAGTAACAGGTTTGTCAAAGGCATAGCTCGCAATAAATAAGTCCATACCAATAGGTGGAGTTAAAAAGCCCAAAGACAAGTTGGTAAGAAAGACCACTCCCACATGAACTGGAGCAATGGAATAGCTCAAGGCAACGGGCAAGATTAGTGGAGAGACAACCAAAATGGCTGAATAAATGTCCATTATGCAACCAACAAGAATTAGGAGAATATTTAGCAAAAATAAAAATATATACTTGGAAAAAGCATATTCAGATGGAAGAATGCTTGTTACCATTTGAGTCAGCAAATCTGGAACATTGGCATCTACCAAAAAATATGCAAGAGCTTTGGAGGTTGCTATTATCACTAAAACACCGCCCGCAATGGGCACGCTTTCTACAACTGTAGAAATGCCCCGTCTAAAGGAAAAATCCCCCCTCACCCAAACTTCCAGAACAAAAGCATAGAGAGCAGTAAATGCTGCGGTTTCAAGCAAGTTAAAAGTGCCCGAAAATATAAAAACTATAATTAATATTGGCAACAATATTTCAAAAAAACAATGAAAGAACGAAAGAAATGCGTCTTTAAGTACAAAACTTTGTCTATCTTTACCAGAACTACAGCCTTGTTTTAATCTACCCTTTCCTTTAACTATTCCAATAGTAATCATGCCTATAGCCATTAAGACGCCTGGCAAAATTGCACCTTTGAACATATCCATAAAATAGACATCCATAAAGTTAGTTGTGCTATATATAATGATTGCCAAACTTGGTGGAAAAAGGATGCCTATAGCACCCGATGCCGTAATTAAAGATTCAGCCGAATCTTTTTCATAGCCAAAGCCCACAAGAACAGTGCTCAAAATGCCACCCAGCGCCAATATACTAATTCCAGAAGCGCCAGTAAACGTAGTAAACATCGTTATGACCACAACAGATGCAATCACCACTCCACCCGGTAGATATCCTATTGTCTCTTTTACAAAATCTAAAAACCTCTTCCCAGCGCTTCCCTTGGATAGCAGGTAGCCAGCCATTGTGAAAAGGGGAATAGCCGCAACACCACCGCCACTATCTGTTAAAATGTGATATGCCTCTATGGAAATAGTATCAACATATCCTTCACCCCAGCTAAAAGCAATGTATGTTATAAAAGAAATGCCAACGAAAAGAGGTAGCTTAAAAAAAATAAGAAAGATAATAACCAAAATTAATGGAACGCCAAAGACCGAAGCAAATTTATTAAAGTATACTGCAACAAGATCAAAAAAATTAAGCACAGATGAAAAGCTATCGATCTCGCCAAATAGATGGTAGAAAATAGATGCTAGAGAAGTGGAAGACGCAAAAATAGCCAGCAAAATACTTGAAAGCACTATATATACATTTCGCTCTCGGATTATATTTATTGCTAAAATCACTCCATACATCAGTGGTAATGCCAAAAATATAAAACGCACAGGTACATACCATATAGCTTGATCTTTTGAAAATATAGCTAGAAAGTTAGGAAAAGCAGAAACAAAAAGCACAGAAAGTGTGAAAATACATACTGCACTATTTATGCGTTCCACAATGTTTTTCATATGTGGATTTAATTTAGCAAAAAATGCATCTATTGAAAGCTGTTTCTTTGTTAGTTCTGTAAGCATCCCTGCAAAGGCTGAAAAGACAAAAACTATATGTATTAACGCCTGATCGCTATCCAAAACTGGCACAAACTTTGTAATGCAAAAAAGCAAAAGTGGCAACATCACAAGCACTCCCGAAAGAGCCGCAACAGTAACAGACAGTCCCCTTTTCATGATGCCTTCAGTTCTACTCATATCGCTTATTTCTAAACTCATTTCTGCCTCTTTTCTCTCAAATTTTAGGCTGGCGAACAGCTACTTTCCGCTTCTACCTGTTATTGCTTGTATTTTATTAAAAAGATCTTCATTAAGGGCTTGTGGCGATGCCTTCAAAACATCGCGGGCATTCTTGTTAAATTCTCTAGCCCACGCTTCCAACTCAGCCTGTGTTGGTACTATCAATTTCTTTCCTGATGCCTTCATTTTTGTTATGCAGTCCCTATCTGTTGCCTCTAGCGCATCGTTCAATAATTTGGTGGTTTTTGCCGCACTTTCGAGAAGGAGTTTTTTGTAATTTTCTGGGATCCTATTCCATGCATCGTTAGAAATGACAAAAGCTGCCATAGCGGGACAAAGCTTTGCATCTAGCACATACTCTATATCTTTATAATACCCTCCAGCATATGCCAAAAGAGGCACTGCAAAAAAGCCTCTAGGACCACTTCTTTGCTTTAAAGATTGAGCAAATTTATTTGCACTAACATTTTCCACACTAAAACCACTTATACGCAAACAATCACTCAACACCGGAGAGTCTATTCCTGATGTAGCCATTTTTATTTTTTTTAGCTCACCTAATGTTTTGTACGAATCTTTTGTATAAAACGACAGCCAACCAACATTAGACCAAGCCACAATTTTGCAACCTGCTTTTTCAACTTTTTTTTCTATCTCCCCACCATGTTGCAAAAGCACCGCATCCAACTCTTTTTGACTTTGAATTAGAAAAGGAATAGAAAGCGTATAAAAACCTGCAGAAGGAGCCAATTCATGAAGTCCAATGGTAGAAAAAAGTGCACCATCTATGGGGGCTTTTTGACCAGGTCGAGTCGACTTCAATTTCTGAATTACAGCTTTTTCACCGCCTAGCACTGTGCTATCATAAAATTTGAGTTGTACTTTTCCATCAGTAATCCTATTCCACTCTTGCGCCATCTTTCTTAGCTCAACATCCCAAGGAGAGCGCGCAGGCGCCACACTAGCTATTTTTAAGACAATAGAATCCGCAAATGTGGAAAAAAGCATCGACAAAAAAAATATCAATAGACCCAAACGTTTCATAAAAACACCACCAAATTATAATATGTAAATTTAGATTATTATTCGCCTAATATAAAATCTTCTTTGTGATTTTTTAGCCACCTAGCATAGGCTTGAGAAATTGTAAACATCAGAGTATTTTCAGGACTAGCCTTAGCATCGATTGACAACGCACTCTCTAGAGCTTCATCAAAACCTTTTCCATCTTGTTTTGGGATGCAAAAAGCAGTTGCAAAAGTAACATATAACGACGGAGAGGCGCCACCTGAATATTGCAACGCCCTCTGATATGCTACCTCAGCCTTATCCATACCTCCGCCCAAACTCTCTGGCGCTCCGGCATAAAACTTAGTCAACACTTCCCAAATAGAACCATTATTAAAAGAAGGCGAAAGCTCACCTGCCCGCTCAAGCATAGCATGACCTGCGTATACAAACAAAGTCATTTGAGCATTTAGCGGTTCTAAGGCAAAAGCAGCTAAAGATGCAGCGCCAGCCCAAAAAAGAGATTCTACATCTTTTGCTCTACACCTCGAGAGCATTTTATCTATTTTCTCTTCATCCGAACTATTCATGCAATCCCCAAAACCTGGGTAAGATAAGTCAAGAGATGCCAAAATAAGAGAACGCCCTCTCAAATATAATTTTTTCGCACGCAGAAAAGCTTCGTTTTTCGTATCATATGCACTATCAGGCAAATATACTGCAGGACTTTCAACAAAAGCATTGGCATACATAACGTAAAACTCACCCGTCATTCTAGCAAGACCTTCATGCTCCCTGTTTTGCAACATCATCATTTCATACATCTTGATGATAATGGGAAAGGACTGTGCCACAAGCTCTATATCTTCCTCTCCCAAAAAAGCCAACATCGGGTCTGCAACTTCCACACCTTTCTCTTTTAATTTCTCTTGCCTTTTTGCCTCTTTTTCTTTTTCTGAATAGGAAGGAGCTAAAGCATTAGCAACCTTATTGAAAGCCATTTTTTGAATAGAGCAAGCAGAAAACAACATAATACATACACACAAAATACCAAAAGACCTATTCATTTTTTACTCTCTTGTTCAGTTTTTTTTCTATTAATGAATGACTCATACGCTGCTATAGTGGCACTAAAGACTATTTCTTGAACCTTACCTTCACAATTTCTATCCGACATGATATACAAAGACTCCAAAATTCCTTCCAAATTATCTACAGACACAGAAGCATCTTTTTCCCATCTTCGCTCCAAGACCCTCATTTCATCTTCAAACACTTCTCTAAATTTTTTATCTTCCCAAAAATCCACTTCGCCCATACAATCTCTATTTTAAACTCTTGTACACAGCATCATGGTCATAGAGCCCCACTCGCTTCTCTCCTTTTATTGAAGGAATCATCAGTATCATATCTGGAAATAGCAGATCGGGATTGCCACTTTTTGGAAACTTATCCTTGTTTGCTTCGTATATCTTCTCCCACATAAACGGGTCTCCATATATGCCCGCAAGTTCTGCTATATTCCAAAGGCAATCTCTCTCGCCTCTCCAAGTTCTAACTTTATACATAGCAGGCAACTCTGCAAAATCGCCTTCATCCCCTTTGACATCTCTCAACGCCAACAAAACTCTGTTAGCACAAGATGTTGCAACATCATAGTCTTCTCCCTCAAAAGCTACCCCACCTGCATTAAGCGCCTCTGTTGCCTCCGCAAAAAGATCAGGATAGTTTATCTCCGCTTTGTTGTTTTTTGCCCATTGATATCTAGTTCTAGCCTTGTTCATCACTTGTTCTGCCTCAATCTTTGCTAGCATTTTTTGAATAAACTCAGCTGAAAGTCGTGCATTCTCCTCTGCAAGGCGAGAATATTCTAGAGAAGCCTCGTAGTCTCCATTGTCCAAAGCCCGACTACTCAGCTCTTCATAAGCCCTCGACTTTCTCTGAAACTCATTGTCGTTATAAGATAATGAAAAAAGATTCAACACACATAGCATGCTTAAAATAGATATTAAAAGTCTTTTCATATTAAAATTGATCTCCTTAAAAAGCCTAGCTACTCTTTAATTTCTTCCACTTGCTGTTCTTCAGAATCTTTATTTTCCAACATAGAAGCATCCAATTCACCAAAACCTGCCGTTCCATCTTTTAGTGGAGAGTTACTATCAGCTTCGCTCGCAAGAGATGAGCTTTCTGTTATCTTAGATCTAGCACGCGTCAGAGCCTCTTGTGCAACTCGTCTTTTCTCTTCTACTACTTTGTATGTAGCGTTAAACGAATCGCAAGATTCCATATAAGCCTTGTATGCATCCCTATTATTCTTTTCTCTAGAATAGAGTCCGCCTCTATTATACAACTGAACTGCTTCATTATAAGATTGAGTCATACTCCTCGCAGCTTTTATCGAATCACATCTATCTTTAGCTTCTTTCGCAAGAGCGCGTGCGTTTTTAATCAATTCTAAATATGCAACATCGCACATCTCAGTATAAAGCGAAAGCGCCTCTTTTGCATATTTTTCAGAGGCATCTAAATCCACCCCATACTTATTTAGCGAAGAGTCATACAATTCCTGCGCTTGTCCATATTTCTCTTTATTCAAGTCAGAAAAATCAAGCGAGTCCAGTTCTTCCTTCAATTTTATAGCGGATGCGAGAGCTATCAGCGTGTTATACATCTGCGTAGCCTCTGCGAACGATTTTATAGCTTCCTCTCTGTTTTTTGTTGCGACTTGTTTTCCAAGATTTAGTGTCTCATCAGCCTTGGAAAACAAGTTTGGGAAAAGCTTATCAGCTTCCTGCGTTATAGCCTGCGATCGAGCTTTTTCTGCTTCTTTTGATAAATCTTCATCTTCTTCTGTCACAACAGGCTTTTCAGGTATTACCGTCTGTTCAGGAACTGGTGGAGTCGTCTTGCAAGAAACAAGAGCTATTAGAAGGCATAACCCAACTCCCACAAAGTGAAATTTGTATTTATTTTTCATAATATAATCACCTAAAACATATAACTGCTACCATTTATATAGCATAAGGCAGAGCCAAAACTAAAAACATAACAGCGTTGATTATAGATTAATACTTTTTTTTATTCAACTATAATAAAAACAGAATCTTTACACTAAAATTGAACAATTTTAATTTTTATCCTTATTTTTCTTACTAAATATCTTTTTTAGTTTTTTAAAATAGAAAGATCGAATTCTTTCTGCAGTACTATACACAAAATATATAAAAATATTTTTATATGCATCTATGCTACCAATCCTATGAACAATTTTCCCACCAAAACCAGTTTTAAAACGATATAAGCCCGCCATAGGATGACTCTCATCGTTTACAGGTGGTATGCCGTAAAAGTCATACATTTTGCATCCTGCCTTTTTTGCATCCATTATGGCTCTATATTGCAAAAGATATGTTGGCATCAAATTTCTATGCTCATTGGAAGATGCTCCATACAAATACGTAGCCCCATCTCTATAGAAAATAGTGATTATTGCAGCAAGACACTCATCTTCATACTTGGCAACATAAAGATTCAAAGAAATATTTTGGTATTTTAATGCTTCAAGGAAAAGTGAAGTATAATACCCCATGTTATGTATGGCAATACCGTCTCTTTTTGCAGTTTCTCTGTATAATGGATAGAAAAGATGAATTCCATTTTTTATCTCTTCTTCATCTTTCATATTAATACATTCAATAACACAACCTCTTTTCTCTGCAAGCTTTATATTATACCTGCATTTGCTTTTAAGTTGTGAGAGTATCTCCCCTTCACTCATATTTAAATCCAGTACTACCGTATCAGGGGGTTGAACATCATAAAAAGCTTTTACAATTTTAATGGAATTAACACGTCCAAACAAAAAATTGGGTCGTACCACTTCCATTTTCTTAGAGCCCGTTCCACCTCTATTTTCTATCTCAACTTTCCAAGCAACATCAAATCGAATAAGAAAGACATCTTTTTTTAATAAATCAAAAAGCTTGCTGGAAAGTTGAAACAAAAAACGTTTCCTAAAAATAGCCATATCATCATTACTAGCTTCTTCAAAACAATCAGGCAACATTGGAACATAAGCCAAAGAGCCAAAAAAACTTATAGGACGAAAAAGAACAACGAACTGAAACGAATACCGATACCGAATCATTTTTTCTTCATCTTCATACGTTGCAGAAAAAAAGTTTCTTTGCCAGCCATGCAAGGTTTTAAAATTTGCCCAAAACTCACTTTGAAGGAAAGAAGAGACATCTTCCAATTTATCAATTTCTACAATGCTCAACATAGTTATCATCCTTCTCTTATAATTTTCCAAGCTTTATGTATTTTTTTATTTCTAAAATCGAATGGAATCGAAAGCACAGAAATATCTTTTATAAAAATCGGAAAGTCCACACTACTCTTCAAAATCTCAGTTTCAAATTTCAAACGTCTAGAATTGGTAGAAAAATACAAAACACCTCCATTTTTAAGCAACATTAAAGACTTTAAACACAAATCAAGATAACACTTAGAAATATCAAAATCGCCATCCCAATCATCAGATGAAGAATTAGAAAAAGTCGGAGGATCGCATATAATAATATCCCATTTCTTTTTTGATTTTACGGCACGAGTCAAAAAATTGCGCACCTCATCTCGTTTTAAAGCAAATGAACTTCCAATAGTTATGCCATTTAAAACACAATTTTCCTCAGCCCTTTTTATAGCCGTATTAGAAAAATCAACTGAACATACACTTCGAGCTCCGTTCAAAATTGCATGAATTGAAAATGATGCTGTATAGGAAAAAAGATTTAAAACATCTTTTCCAAAAGATGTCTTTGCAATTTCCAATCGCAATGGTCTATGATCCAAAAATAAACCTGTATCTATGTAATCTGAAATATTAATATTGAAGAGAGCGTTTCCCTCTTTTACGATAAAACAAACGGTTTTGGAAGATTTGAGTTTTTCATACTGTGATGCACCTCTTTTTCTCTCTCTCATCTTAAAAAACAGATTACTTTCTATAACGCCCAAGACATCACAAGCTATAAGCGACATCTCGTATATACACCGAGCTTCCTCCCCCCTATCTTTTTCATAAGGGCGCCTATAAAGAGCAAAACTAAGATAGAGAAGATCTTCAACAGAACTATACAGATCCCAAACAAATGGCAACTCAGGTATATCCCTATCATACACTCTATAACAAAACACCTGATTGCGCCTTGCCCAAGTCTTTAACTTTCTATAATTCTTTAATAATTTGTTTTTGAAAATCTCTTTTTGATATACTATCTTGTCTCTATTTTCCATTGACCGACATCATATAACTTAACATGGCATAACCAGAACTTAAATCTTCTTTCCAGACAGCCACATCATCTGGAGCTGTAATCTTAGTATTAGTAAAATTCCATATTCCAGTAACTCCCGCCTGAACTAACACATCTGAAATCTTCTGTGCATATTCTGATGGAACAGCCAAAATTGCAATTTTAATATTTCCCTCTTTTATGATGTTACCCGCATCACCAATATGATAGATCTCCACACCATGAATCTTACTGCCAACTTTTTTTTCATCAATATCAAACGCAACACTTATTTTTAGACCATGTTCCTTAAAACCTGCATAGCCCATCAAAGCCGTGCCTAAACATCCTGCCCCAATTATCGCAGCAGGATGTTCTACATTCCAAGATAAAAAGCGTTCAATCGAAAACATTAATTCTTTTATAGAATAACCACGTTTAGGTTTGCCTATAGCCCCTGTAAGAGAAAGGTCTTTCCTCACTTGTATAGCTTCAAGTTGCAACTCTTCTGCTATATTCGTTCCAGAAATATACTCATCCCCCTTAAGGGCTGCAGCCTTAATTATATTTAGATACGACGGTAGGCGTCTGATTGAAGGTGCGGCCCAAACTTTCTTCTTTGTCATTTTGCATCTTACCTTCAAATGTACTAAGTTTTATCCATATTCATCTCTTTATCAAGAGATTCATCACTGTGCATCGCAAAACTTTCGTCTTTATCTATCTTTGTTGAATAACTAACAGAAAGCGCACGTCCCCTATACCTTAAATTATTTAGATTTTCAACTACAGAATCTGCGCTCTCAGTCATTATCTGCACAAAACAATAATTTTCCAAAATTTTAATTTCGCCTATATGCTCTCTTGGAAGCTCTACATTTTGCATAATAAGAGTAATAATATCTTTCGGATTAACTCCTCTCCTCCTACCAACACTAAAAAAGAGAACTTTTGCATCCTTTTCGTCCAATACAATCTTAGGTTTACTAGTATGAAAATTAGCTTTGCCTTCTCTATTAAAAAGATTTTCTTTAACACCTTCAACTTTAGTATTACCCAAAACATTCTCTTTTGCCAAATAAGAAGCAACATAGGAGCGCATAGTAAGAGGAACACACTTTTTAAACAATTTTCTATATCTATTCAATTCCTCTGGATCTTTACTCATTCTTACAGCATCCAAAGTTGCACTCACATATGAGACAAACTTTTCTTCCGTCTCGTTCAAAACTTCACTAGACACTTTCTTCGTATCTCCTTAAAAATAGAAATATTATTTTTACACATAATAAAATTTTTATCAATACTATATCAAAAGATTTAAACACTATACAAAACCCTTGCTCCAATGCCAAATAGGCTTTGCAAGAGCAGAAGAAAAGGGTTGAACTTTATAAAAGTCGGGCAACCAAGAAGAATCTGGCAACAATTCTTGGTAAAATCCGTCCTCAACGTCATACTTATAGAGCAATTCTTTTAACATTTCATCTTCTTTTTCTGCCACGTACCTATCTAACCCAGAATCAATTTTTTTCTCATCTCTTTCAATAGGTGTATACTGAGTCATGATAGAAAGAAGCGCTTTTTCTTTCAAATTATTGCTAAACCATTTTATTAAATTCTCTGCATCAGTCAAACAATTTGGTAATAGCAAATAGCGCACAATCACACCAGAAACGAGTCTTTCCCCTTCTCGCATCTCCCTACAACTCCCATTTTCATACTTTAATGGAGCACATTCTGCCATTTTTAATATAGCATCTGTGGCGATTTTTGGATAATCTGAAGCTCTAAATATTTCTAAAGAAAAACGTGAATCAAGCGTTTTTAAATCTGGTAGCCATATGTCCACATAGTTCGAAAGGCGTTGCACCTCCTTAATTTTTTCATAAGCCGATGTATTCCAAAGAATTGGGATCTTCATACCATTCTTTCTTGCTTCTTCCAAACCTCTTGCAATTGCAACAGTGTGATGCGAGCCGGTAACAATGTTTATATTTTCAGCCCCAGCTTTTTCAAGTCGCAAACATATACAAGAAAACAGACTAGTGCTAACAGAAGTACCCATCCCCTCGTGTGAAATTTGATAGTTTTGACAAAAACTACAACCTAAATTACACCCGCTAACAAAGATAGTGCCAGACCCTCCTTTACGCGTGATCGGTGGTTCCTCCCCAAAATGAAGTCCAGCCCATGCAATATTAAGACTTGTTTGCAAAAACCCTTCTCTCCTATGTTTCTATTAACAAAACAATCTCTAGGACATAACGCACAACAGTCGTATTCCTGCAACTTCACTTAAAGCCTCAAAATTCCAAACCTGATGTTTTCCACCAATCGATAAATTCAAGCATATACTGCTGAATATCCCCAAAATACTTTTTTTGAAAATTACAAGCTTTAACACCTAAATAACGATAATGCCAACATTCCCATACATAGCCTGTAACATGTTCATAATTTTTAGGAAAAGATAGAGACCATCCATACTTCCCTGCATTTTTATGTAGCCATTTTCCAGCTTTTGTTTCTGCATATTCTTCGCTGATGGAGCCAAAATCGACAACTGTACCGAGCTGATGCTGCGTAGTGCCTGCCCTTGCAGAAAATCTTTGTGCTTCTTTTACTCCGTATTGTTTTGAATATCTATCGAAAAGTATTGCCTGATATTCATAGGAACGGTAAGCAGAACTCACTAAAAGCGAAACACCATCTTTTTTTGCCATTCGCCCCATTCTTGCCAGAGCATCTTCCGCCTGAGGAGTCAGGCGCAACCCAGCTTTGTTTACATAATAGTACGGAGTAGTATTCAATTCTTGCAACTGATATGGAACATAAGACTTTGGCAAACTATGTTCTTTATCAACTAAAATAAAGATATTATTAATATCTTCATTAAGCACATCAGAAAGGTCAGCTAAGAACTCATCTCTCCTTTCTTTTATTGAATCCAAAACAGACTTAGGTATATGCCCCAGCCTTTCAGGAAAGATAAGATCCTTTGCAAAAATCAATACAGTCGAACAAATATAAACAGCACAAAACAAAAGCTTCAGTTTAAAAAACGATTTCATCAGAGAAACTATTCTAAAATAAGTAATCTAAATCTCGTCAATAGAATGGATAAAATGGAACATGTCAGTAAATCCAGTTGAATCTATCGCCATTTTTACTGCATTAGAACTTTGCAAAATATATATTTTATACCCCAAAGCTTCACCTTCTTCTGTCGCACTCATCAAAACTCCAAGACCTGAAGATGAAAGGTGTGAGACAGCAGAAAGATCTAAGACGACATCGGATACTTTTATAGCAGCAAAAACTCGTTTTTCAAACTCTGAGAAAGTATAAGAATTTACAGAACCGGAAATCTTTAAAAGTTGAAAACGTGCACTATTTGTGCTAACAATTTGTATATCATCCACAAAAACACCCTCTTAAACGTAATTATATCTTTTAAGCATTTCTTTTAAAAACCAACATAGTAATATCGTCTTCAATTTCTGACGAAACAAATGAAAGAAGATTTTTATATACTGCACTAGCTATAGACTTCGCATTATCATTCTTTAATGATAACAAAAGCCTATTCACCCTATCATTTCCAAATTTAACCTCACGCAAATTAGAAGACTCTAAAAGCCCGTCAGTTGTAAGCAAAATAATATCATTTTTTGCAAGAACTATTTTCCTAACCTTCAAGTATTGTTCAATGTTTTTTACAACACCTAACACTCTACCTTCTCCTTGAATCTCAATCACATTTTTGTACGAATCTACATACATAGACATTAACGGAATTCCGCAATTGATATAATATATAGTATTATCATGCATATCCAAAATCGCAAACAATCCCGCAAAAAAAGTGCTACGAGGCAGATTCATTTTAATAAAACTATTAATTTTGACAATAAGATCCTTAAAATCCCTAGTCTCAACTAAAAAAGTTCGTAAGGTAGATTTTAAAATAACCATCGACATACTAGCAGACAATCCATTTCCTGCAACATCTCCAATTACAAAGAAATATTTTTCATCATCCAATCTAATAAAATCTATAAAGTCGCCTCCAAGTTGATGGGCAGAATAACAAACATGCGAAACATCTATCCTCCTATCTTTAATCATATCCATATTCTGCTGAATTGAGCCTATAATTTGATCTGACATTTCTATTTCTTTGTCAACAGTAATAGCAACATCCTCTTTTGCAATGTTTTTCAAATAATATACAATCAAAAAGAAATATGAATGAATTTCGTTTAATGTATTCATGTCATATATACTATAGTCCGCATGCAATGCTTTTTTTCCTATTGCTACAAGCCCTATTATACTATTGCCTTCTCGCAAAAACACCATAATTTCAGAAAAGGTTTTATTCAAAAAACTCAACATATCAATTTTATTTTCACTATATTTCGGATCAACCAAAACCGAGTTTCTTGAAATTAAAGAAATATTTTGCTCCAAGATAAACTCAAACATTCTATTCTTTGCATCATAGGTATAGGCATTATCTACTGTTGAATATATAGTCTCAAAAACGCCTTCATCGCTTAAAATCATGATATCTATGCTAGAGGCTCCAAGATATTGTTCTATAATAGCAGAAAACTCTTTTGCAGTTTCGCTCCTACCTTGTGTATAGCTAATCTTTTGCAACGCTCCAAATAGAAATTCTTGGTATTCTCTATTATAGCCCAAAATTCGCCTCAATCTATAAAAAACGAAATTTGAAAGCAACAAAGCAATACTAGCGCATAAAGCCAAAAGACCAATCTGATAATAAAAAGAACGCACGTTAGACAGCACATATGCACTTATTGTACCGACTATAGTCGCAGGAATTGCATTAAACACTAAAAATCGCAAAACCCCAAAAAACAGTTGTTTCGCATCAAACGTTGTCTCTAGTGAGCAGGAACGTAAAGCTAGAACTACAAACATGACGTAGCCTAAAGGTTGGATAATGATTGCCCAAGAAAAAACATCAAACAACCTGTATACGAAAATCCAATATACGTTTAGCACTAAAACAGAAATAAACATTAAAAAAGATTGTTGTCTAAAAATTAGGTTTTTTAATGAAAATATTTTCTTTAAAAAAACTAACAACACAAAAATAGATGATACAAACACATACATAAAAACCAAAAGACGGATAGACGAAAGACCAAATATTTCTGTTGAACCAATCTTAAAGCCATAAAGTGCGTTCCAATACATTTTATCAACATACAAAAAAAGAAGTATGAGTCCTATAGTATGATAGGAGATATTTAGAGCTAAAATTGATCTTTTTGGTTTTTGAAAATCTGGAAAGTCCAAAGCAAATTGTACCATAAAAGAAGAGGTAAAAATGAAAAAAGTTAAATATAGTTTGGTAGGTATAGCAGTCCCTACTCCAGCAAAAAAATACAACACATGCAATAAAACAGCGAGAGAAAGCGTTGCAAGAAAAGCAGAGAGAGAGCACAATCTCAAAGAATGTGCAAAGCTACTTCTCATCGCAAAAGCATAGAATGTAGATGTCAAAAGAAAAATAACAAAAAACCAGACAAAAACGATTAATCCCATTTAATTTTTCCAATCCACCAAATAATAATTATTTAAACAACAAGTCTATTATATAAAAACAGCTATGTTTTTATGCTTTAATTCTACAAGCCACAATGGTAACATCATCGCGCATTTTCTTTCCATGCGCGTAATCAAGAGCCATGTCTGCAATAGAATTAACAATCCCTTGCGCATTATTTTCGTCTACAAACTCTTTAATCCTATCAAGATAAAAATCTGTTTCCCCGAGCTCTATCCCTTCACTATTCATACACTCAGGCACTCCATCCGACTGTATTAGAATAACATCCCCATTATAGAGAGGTTTCTCCACCTCTGCAATTTCGTCCAATTCTATAATCCCTACAATACTGCAGGTAGAATCCAACGTTTTCACCTTAAGTCCATCATGAGAGCGAGTAAAAATCATAGGATCCTCTATAGAAGCATTTACATACCGCAACACCATCGCTTCAGTATCAATAAGTCCCAAAAAAAGAACTGTATACTTATCCATCAAATTCATTCGTTTTATTGCCGCATCTATTAGACGAATAAGACCTTTCAAATCTTCTTTATGTTTAGCAATCTTAATTGTATTTACAATAACACCCATAACAAGAGCCGCAGCAAGACCTTTTCCAGAGACATCCCCTAAGACCAAAAGAGTTTTTGTCGGCGTAACTTCTATAAAAGTATAATAATCTCCAGAAACATTAACCAAAGGCTTAAAATAAGCCCCGATATCTAAGTTTTGAATTGTCGGAATGCTACTAGGCAAAAACGAAAGCTGAGTTTGAGAAACCTGCTTCCATTCTTGAGAAAGCTCAGAAAGATGGATTAATTTTGAGAGAATAGCTTCTCTCTGCAAAAAACTTTTAATTTCCGAAAACAAGACAGAGAAAACATTAGGATCCACGTCTTTTAAGCCTCTCCAAACAATAAAGAAATCAATGCCATCTATGTGAATATCAACCATTCTTGCATGCGACTGCACAGTAGGCAAATAAGCATCATTAAAAAAATAAACATCATCTTCAATATGACCAGCTATCTCTTTCAGTTTTTCAAAAGTTTCCGCACTAGATGCAAAAGAAGATGTGCTGTTATAAATGACCTGCTCGTTTTTGTCAAATAAAATAATTGAAGCATCGGCCTTTCCTTCTAAAACATCTCTAATAATTTTTATTAAATCGCTACGCGTATAACAAAATCGTAAATTTTCTATAAACTCATTAAATATCCTATTGTAGATTTTTTTATATTCCCAAATTTTGATTCTTTCGTATATATATTTCAAAATCATAGAAGAAAAAAGCACTTCTATCAAAAAAAGCGCAAAAGCTAAAAGCCATCTATGTGTTGAAGTGATCTCAGGAATTTTATACGAATGCACTGCAGAAACTGCCATATCTCTGGCAGAATAGAACTCTCCCAAAAATAAAAATCTAGGACTTAAAAAAATCATAAAAAAAGCAAAAATTCCACTAAGCAAGATGCTTAAAAGAATATTTACAATATATCTTTTCGTTCTAATCATTTTTTCTTTTCCATATCTAAAAAAGTTTCAAACCACAATGCACAAAAAATATTTCGTAGATACTATAGTATATTTTAACAAAAGTCTAGAAAGAATATCTACTTAAACTTAGCCGTTTCACCAAACCACCCCTTATTTAATTGCAATACTCAACAACATAATATCGGACGGTCGGATTCCTTGAATACGCGATGCTTGCCCTATAGTTTGTGGTTTAATCTTTTTCAACCTATCGCGAGACTCTACCGAAAGCCCTGAGAGAGAGTCATAGTCAAAATTTTGTGGAATAGACACGGCTTCCATCTTTTCCACTTTTTCAAGTCGCCTATCCTGTGCCCTAACATAATGGCTATATCGAATTTCTAATTGAGCATCTTCCAATTGTTTTTCAGAATATTCTCTACAATCAGAAATTTCCAAAATAGCACTTAAAGGTACATTCGGATCTTGTAAAGCATCTGAAAGACTTTTCCCTACGTGAGAAGATAAAGCTTCGCAAATTTGGATATGTTCTGGTCTCACCTTTTTTATATTCCAAAGTTGTAAAATTGCAGAACGAACCTCAAGTTTTTCTCTCACAAGATCCATTGCTTCTTTTTTCTGTAACCCCACTTCATATGCCTTTGCACTCAATCTTTCATCTGCATTATCGTGCCTAAACTTTAGGCGATATTCCGCACGTGCAGTAAACATTCTATATGGCTCATCAACTCCTTGCGTAATTAAATCGTCAATCATTACTCCAATATACCCCTCATTCCTGCCTATAGAGAAAGTTCTATAAGGCTCATCCTTATATTTTGTCGCCCGCGAAAAAAGAGCAGCATTTATTCCTGCCACAATGCCCTGCCCCCCAGCTTCTTCATAGCCTGACGTACCGTTGACCTGACCTGCCAAAAAGAAGCCTGCAATTTTTTTTGTTTGCAAGCCTGCATCAAGTTGAGTTGGATGGATAAACAAATAATCAACAGCATAAGCTGGACGAGTTATAACCACGTTTTCAAAACCTGCAATGCTACGAATCATTTCATCTTGAACGTCTTCAGGCAAAGAAGACGAAAGACCATTAATATACAACTCCTCTGTGCCCAAACCTTCAGGTTCAATATATAAATGATGCCTTTCTCTCTCTGGAAATTTTTTTACCTTGTCTTCTATGGATGGGCAATACCTAGCTCCTATCGCTTTAATTTTTCCAGAAAATAATGGAGAGCGAGAAAAAGATGAACGAATAATTTTGTGTGTCTCTTCGTTAGTATGAGTAACATAGCATTTAGCATAAGGACGATGTATCTCTCTATTCTTAAAAGAAAATGGACTCATAATGACATCCGCTTCTTGCTCTTCCATTTGCGAAAAATCCACTGAGCTTTTTAAAACTCGCATAGGAGTCCCAGTCTTCAATCTTGAAGCTTCAAAACCTTTTGCCACTAAAGCCTCTCCGAGTCCCGTCGCGGCCCGCTCTCCCAATCTTCCATCAGGCGAAGAGTACTCTCCTATATATATTTTCCCCTCCAAAAATGTACCAGAACACAAAACAACGGAACGGGCGGAAAAAGTTCTTCCTCTTTCTGTTACCACCCCACTTATAACTAATCTGCCCTCTTTACTGCTAGTGATTATGTCTTTTACTGTGTCTTGAAATGTGTGCAACTTTTCCTCACATTCCACACATTCTTTTGCTAAAGACGAATAAAGAGTCTTATCAACTTGCACTCTAGGCGAGCGCACAGCAGCACCTCTGCTTTTATTTAAAAGTCTATATTGAATCATAGAAGCATCCGCCAAAAGAGCCATTTGCCCGCCAAGTGCGTCTATTTCTCTAACAATTGTGCCTTTTGCCACACCACCTATAGAAGGATTGCAAGAAAGACGTCCTATACTATCTAAGGTTTGGGTGATTAGGAGAGTTTGCTCCCCCATACGTGCCGAAGCTAAAGCCGCCTCAATTCCCGCATGCCCTGCCCCGACCACAATCACATCATAGTCCGAAAATCTATATTTCATAATCTTCACACCTCAACTATAATGGCACCACTTTTCCTATCCCTGTGCGATACTACAACACTCGAATTCTCTAATTCTATATACTCACCACTTTTCAAAGCTTTTTTCTCTTCAGCACCAACAACTAATAAAAAACCTAAAGCAGAACAGGCATAATACCCAATCTTGCCATTTGGCAAGCGTATTTTGTTTGATGTAATAATTGCTTTTATTAAGTTGTCGCCCATAATTTGTTTTTTTTCTTTCTCTACGATGTTGTGTCGTGTTTTAGATGTATTTGTTTTTCCCACTCTAGAACAATATATATACGACAGACTAACTGTTTTTTTTGCTAAATGCACATCTTCAGAAAACCTTAAAAGCCTATTCGGTGCACTCATAGCTGAAAAAGAAAAATGACACCACTTCCCTTTTGCTATTGCGTGCCCATCGCGTAAGTTTGAGTGTATTGAGCAGACGCATTCATGCGGGCAAGGAGATATAATTGAAAACCCTTTTTCCAACAGAAACTGCCTAAATGTAGCCACTATCTCCCCACCTATTGGAAGACCCGGTTCTATAATTAATATTTTTGCATCGTCTTTTAAGTATTCTAAAATAGTCTTTGAATATTTTTTTGCATCACCGTTTAATTTTTCTCTTCTTTTCCAAAACAATTCGTTAAACATGTTGGCACTAACAAAAAAGTTCAGCTTCTCTCCAATATTTATTCCAAATTTCCCAACAATTCTCTTGATTTTCCATTTTGACCCACTGTGTTCTACATCTTTACGTGTGTTAAGTTTTGAACTGTTTGAGCAATTATTTGTAAAATTACACAAAGCTTCAAATAGTGAGCTACCTAGTTTCATTGCCTTATATGATATGTCTACACAATAAAACGCAATAGACTTTTCTCTTAAATTTGGTTTTGCAATCCATAAGGCCATAATAAAAGCAAATGGACCAGAGCCAAAATCTCCTACAACATCACCATTTTTAAGTTCTATAGGAATAGAATTAAAAAGTCGAATCATTCTATATAGATTCCACCAAAGATAATAATAAACATATGCACAAAGATTTTTAGATTCGTTCAAATACTCTACCTTTTTCTCTTCCCTTTCGTCTGTAAGTGTGTGAAAAAGTGCTCTTACTGCCTTTATGGTCTCACTTTTTTGTTTTTTGTTTAGCTTCAAAACACCATCTACAATGTCTAAATATGAATTTAGTATGTTTATTTGCTCTTTTGTAAGAGGTTTAATCCCCCTCTGCCTTAAAGCATTTTTTATAGTCTTTCTTCCCACTTCACCCTACTCCCCTTCACACTCAATAGAATGGGAACATAAGAAAATCCAAGATCGAGTCGAATCCTGTTTTGTATATATCGCAAATATGATTCGCTAACATTTTCTGGCTTGTTCGCAAATAGCAAAAACTCAATTGGATGCACACTTTTTTGCACTATATACTTAAATGTAAAGCTTATTCCAGGCTTAGAAGGTGGCGGAGAAGAGGCAAGCCAATCTTTCAATGCCATATTTACCACTGATGTGTCTATTTTTCGGTTGATTTGCGAATTTATTGCAATACTTAGATTTAGTAGAGCCTTCACCCCCTCTCCATTGCTCGCAGAAATTGAAAGTATTGGTGCATAAGTCATCTTTCCAAACATAATCTTTACGTTTTTTTCAGCGTTTTTTCTATTTCTCTTAGTATTTTCTATTAAGTCGCACTTATTAAGCACAAAAACTATAGGCACTCCCTTGCTAGACGCTACAAAGGCAATTTTTTTGTCTTGCTCACTCAAGCCTTCTGTTATGTCTATAAGATGAAAAACTACGTCAGCATTTTCTATACTAGAAATAGAACGCAAAACAGAATAATATTCTACGTCTTCCTTTACGTTTGCTTTTTTGCGAATCCCCGCAGTGTCTTGAATTATAAACGTATGACCTTTATAGCCAAAATGGTTTTCTATAACATCTCTCGTAGTGCCTGCAATATCTGTCACAATAGAGGCATCTTTTTTTATAAGATAATTTGAAAGCGTAGACTTTCCAGTATTTGGCTTTCCAACAATCGCAATACGTATTTCTTTTTCTGCATCTTTTAATTGCACAAGAGAAAAATCCAAGCCGTTCAACATAGCCTCTACAAGCTCAGATATATTCTCGCCATGCTCTGCACTAATAAAAATTATGTTTTTAAAACCATATTGCAAAAAATTATAAGACGAATCTCTATACCTTCCACCCTCTGTCTTATTCACAGCCACAATTAATTTGTCCGAAAATGGTCGCAAAAGACTTATAAATTCCTCATCTTCGCTTGTAAAACTAGTTGCATCCAAAACAAGCACTAATTTTTCTGCGTTTTCTACCAAATTAAGCATTTTTTCTTTTGCAATTTCGTCAATAATGCTTTTTTGAGTTTTAGGAATATCAGGAAGAAAACCTGCAGTATCAAACAACAACACAGGCTTATCATTCAATATTGCAACATCTCCCAAAGGCTCTCGCGTAACTCCAGCAGTAGGCTCTGTTATAGCCCTTCTTCTATGCAATAAACGATTAAAAAGTGTAGATTTTCCAACATTAGGCTTGCCTATAATAACGATGGTTGGAAGCCCCTTATACCTTTGTTTTTCATATTTTGAAAACTTAGCAACTTCGTCTAGCATAAAAACACCATACTTTAAAATTATAACTACACTTAAGAGATGCAAAAGATCGAAACTACAACTCTAAAGAAACTTGATCTTGCAAAGCTTTTTGAGCCTGGCTGGTTGCCATTCTATCACACATTTCATTAAATTCGTTTCCAGCATGCCCTTTTACCCAACACCACGAAAGAGAAAGCGAGGAGGACAGAGAATCTAGATGCAACCATAAATCTTGATTTTTTACTGGAGCATTAGAAGAAGAGCGCCATCCATTGTTTTTCCATTTCTTAATCCATACAGTAATTCCATTTTTGACATAACTCGAATCGGTATACACAGTCAGCTCCCGATTGGAATACTTCAATTTTTCAATCTCTTTAAGAGCCTCTATCACAGCCTGCATTTCCATTCTATTATTCGTCGTTGCTGCATCAAAACCACTTTTTTTTGTTATAATTTTCTTTCCATCAACAATTACAAAACCCCATCCGCCTCTGCCGGGGTTTCCCGAACACGCACCATCAGTATAAATATCGAGTTTTGCACAAGATCCCCCTCTACGCTTGCCGTCAATCTCTTTTTTCTTTTCCATATTTTTTCCAGATCTAGTCTCACCATCAGCCATTTGCTCGGATGTAGGCGAGGAAAGCATACGATAGCCTTCTCTGATAATTTTCTCTGTCCTTTCCCAGCTCATACAAGGATCTGTTATAGATATGCCATATTCTCTAGTTTTTAGATATTCTGATTCCGAAATAGCACCTTCTTTTAGAAAACTTTCCAGCATTACGCCTCTTACTATGTCATACACACTTGTACTACCTTCTTTAGCGTTCAATTTATGGCTCAACACGTCAAAAAAAACTTTTTCTTGCAAAATTGGCGTCTTACTAGAATTATCATGAGATGCATCAACAATAACAGAAAGTGGTAATTTCCGCTCTTTTAAAAGCTTTTTTGCACTTTGTAGCGTCTTAAAACCATAGTTCTGTTTTGACTCTCCATTTTCTCTAAAGCCCCTAAGCACTAAATATGCATTTTTATTTCCAGAGCTACAAACATTAGTCAAACCACCATTTTCATCGATAGTCAAAAAAGAGTGCTGTCTATTTGCTAAAAGGATAGAATCGCACGGAGAGACTATATCTCCTTCAACTGTGTTTTTAAACAAAACAGGAAAAGAAAGCGAAGAGGCTAAATATCTATACATCTGGCTTCTAACAGAACGCGCCCCTATTGATGCAATGCTTATCAAATCAGAAAAATAGCCAAAAGCTAGAGGGTCTATCACTTCGTACGCTATAGGAAGCCCAAGCTCCGCTATTTTGACTAAAAGAGATCGCCCCTTCTTAAGACCTTCTTCCATATCAAACTTTTCGTCTATACCAGGCGAAGAAAGAAAACCGGACCAACCCAGTGCAGTACGCGATTTTTCAAGATAGCAACGCATCACAATAAAAAATTTCTTCTCGCACATCTTTTGCAAAGACGCCAGCTTCCTTGCATACTCTAAGCACGCATCTTCGTCGTGGATAGAACAAGGTCCCACAAGAAGCAAAAGCCTATCATCACA
>CAUTVN010000007.1:0-33190 GCA_963541705.1 uncultured Treponema sp. | reverse complement strand
TGTGGCCCAATCTTCTAGCGCTGTGGAACAAATGGTCGCAAACATCTCTTCCATTACCCAAACTCTTGGAAAAACGAATAGTGTCGTCCAAGCGCTTGCTTCTGCCACTGCCGATGGAAAAGACACGATCACTCACTCCACAACAATAACGCAAAAAATAGCCGAAGAATCGGGCGGTTTGCTTGAGGCCTCTAGTGTTATTCAACACATTGCAAGCCAAACAAACTTACTCGCAATGAACGCTGCGATAGAAGCAGCCCACGCAGGAGAGGCAGGCAAGGGTTTTGCTGTTGTAGCCGACGAAATCAGGAAACTTGCGGAAGATTCAGCCATGCAAGGAAAAGCTATCACAACAACCCTAAAAGCTTTATCGAGCGAAATTGAAACCTTGTCAGCCTCTTCCAAAACCGCTGGAGAAAAGTTTAATGCAATTTTTAGCTTGTCTACAGAAGTTAAAGATATGAGCAACCAACTTATGGCAGCAATGAAAGAACAAGAGCATGGTAGCCAAGAAGTGCTTAAAGCTATTAAAACAATTAACGCTGTAACAAACGAAGTTCAAACAGGTTCCGCCCAAATGCTCAAAGGTGGAGAGAATGTTGCAGGGGAAATGTGTAAACTAGACGACCTCACCCGCATAATAGCCGACAGTATGAACGAAATGGCGTCTGGAGCAGTGCAGATTAGCAATGCTGTACAAGAAATAAACGAGATCACAAAAAAGAATAAGGAAAGTATTGAGAGCTTGGCAAAAGAAGTGAAAAAGTTTAAAGTGTAACCATCTGCCTTTTAGGCTAAAGATAATTGCAATAAAAAATGCAAAAAGGGGCGTTTAGATGAAACAAAAAAAGATAGTTTCGGTGGCTGGATTTTTGGTTATACTAGCAAGTATTTTTTTATTGGCGGCTTGTTCAACAATGAGACCCGTATTAACGACAGCGCAATTCCCTGCTGATGGAAGCAAGTATGTAGTATTAGGCAGAGTAGAATATGCTGGCAAGGTATCGAGCTCTGGAGCAGGATATACAAAATTGCTAGAAATTGCAAAACAAAAATATTCGAATGCGGATGATGTGGTTAATATAGTTATGGATGCAAAATACAAAAAAGGACTCTTTGGTGTAACATTGGAGTATATTATTATATCTGGCGTTGCAATAGATTATCTTGAAGTAAAGTAGTGCATAATAGTTAGAAAACCCCAAGACAGTTTTGTATTAAAAGTTCAAAAAATATAGAACTGTTTTGGAATAAACGATCTATATAAGACTAACTACATATTAAAAAAACGACAAAATATGCATTGAATACGTCTAAAGCTTATGAGGTTCTTTCAACGTAAAAATGTCTCTTTTATATTTGGAAAAAACACCAGAACACATCTATTGAAAACGCAAGTAAAAGTATTTCATAAATCACATAAAGATGTCTTAGAACTACCTGAAACATTAACAAACTAAGAATTATTTTCAAAATGTATATAAATGGATTGACAAAAGCATACTCAGGTCATATTTTATAGGTGCTACATCAAATCATTATGATTTGGCTATGAAAAAGCTTAAAGCTTCACCAGAAAAATTGCAAGGCGAAATAATTGCAATAAAATAGTTAAAGCACATTTCAAAACAATTTAGAGTTTTTCGTCCGTCAATGACTCATCTGCAAAATGCGAATAGGCATCTGTGTTTTTTAATATTTGGGAAAGCAGAACTTCGTCATGTGCTTTTGAGCCTATTATATTTGCTGTTGTATATGCAACAAAAGAAGTTAGAACAAGACCGCTCAAGTTGTGCAAGTTTCCACATGTTTCTATGATGATTGCACAAGCGGTGAGCGGGGCTTTAATCACTGTAGCAAAACATGCAACCATTCCAAAAATCATCATGCTTTCCAATAAACTTGGATCTAGTAAATTAAAATGAATTAGGATTTTAGCATAGATTACGCCACTAAGCGCTCCACAAGCAAACAATGGAACGAAGATTCCACCAATTGCCCCAGAGCCTGCCGAAAGACCTGTGAACATTAGTTTAGCAAAAAGCAAAAGGCACAACATGGCGATAGAAAAATTATGTTCTTTTACAGCCTCTATTAGTGCGTCCCCACCGCCATTAACATATCCAAACACGATATAAAAAGGAATAACCAACAAAAAAGGAATTATTGGTTGTAAATGCAATGGAATATGCAAGGATTTATAAAAAGCCTGCGATGTATAAATCGATTTTTTGAATATGTGACCAATTATTGCAACAATTATCCCAAGTCCCACAAGAAAAATGAGTTGATTTACTGGAAAATTTTTTGTTGCAATTAGATTGAAAGCATTGTTGTCTCCAAAAAAAATACCTACCATAAAGTCCGAAGCAAAAGAGCCCGCCATTACGCACGCCAACAACAATGGATTAAAATATTGATGCAAATCTTCTATTGCAAAAAGAATGCCTGCAAAAGGTGCGCTAAAAGTTCCAGAAAGCCCTGCGGCCGCTCCAGCAGTAATTAGGCACACTCTTTCCGTAAAACTTCTTTTCCCCATTTTTTCTATTGCATCGCCTATATAGGCGCCAATTTGCACAGAAGGCCCTTCTCTTCCCAAAGAAAGCCCTAAGCCTATATTCATAACGCCACCAATAAATTTCAAGGGAAGCTCTGGCCACGTAGAAAGCTTTAGGCGTTTCATAAATACGCCTTCAATTTGGGCTACGCCACCCCCTTTTATCATTGGATATTTTTTTATGATTATGCCCATAATAAGTCCAAAAACAGCAAACAATGGAGTTAGTAATAAAAAATAGAACTTATTATGCAACGTTATAAATTCAAAAACATTGTGTGTTAGCTTGGATACATTACTTATAGAAAACCTAAAAAATGCAATGATGCATCCTGTAATAATTCCAATTAGCAGGCTTTCTGCAACTAAAAGAAAATAATTTTCTTCTTTGTTTTTTGTTTCTTTTTCCATAGATAGAACTCGATTATATATATTATATTCTTAATTTGTAAAGACTATAAAATACCTGTATCTAGCAAATATTTATTCATTTTTAGCAAAATAAAGATAAGAAAAATATAAAAAATTGCCGATAGGCTATGAGTATAGGGAGTTTGTTGCGAATAATGATTTCTTATAATCTTCATAGTTGGACATTTCTGCTTTTGGTGGTTAGGGTTTTTGTTTCGTTTATTACTGCTTTTTTAGCAATTTTTTTATGGAAAAAAACCAGACAGTCTGCTCAAATATTTTTGGTGATGGCTTTTCTTTCTATGTTTATAGATTCGATCTATGACGTGCTCCTTACATTTGGTTTTTTTGCATCAAACATCGAGTCTTTGGGTGGTTTTCCTATATTTGTTTTTATTTTTTCTTTAGCTCCATATGTGTTTTTCATTCTTTCTTTAATCTTCTTTATAAGAGAAAATTAAAAATTCATCTAATTGTATATATTGAGCGGTTATAACTCTCCTATAACTTTAAGGTAATTATTAACGGTCAGAGTCTACTGAAATTATCTGAGGGGTCTGCCAAAATGAAGTGTACGAATTTATACCAACGGCCTCTTCCCAAAAAGTTTGCAGCGCAAAACTTCTTTCGTGTGCATAGGTTTTGCTATTAGACGTCATTTGCAAAATTTCTCTTTGTTCATGCGAAAAACTTATTCTATTTGCGTCTATATTCCCAAAATAATAGGAGTCAAGATCACCCATCTCACTCCTAAAAGGGAAACCTAAAGCCATCCCTATATCTACTGGAACCCAACCTAAACCTTCTATATAAAAAGCATTCCACCAATGCAAATAAGTCTTGTTTGCCTTGTCAATTGCCACTCCTGCAATAATTGTTGTTGGAATGCCTACACTACGGCCAAGTGTGGCAAATAGAAGCGAAGCATCGTATGCACTACCTTTTTTGCTTTCCAAAAATGACAATACATCTTGAGTTCTATCAGCAATTTCTTCTTTAGTAATTTCAAAATTTCCAATTATGTGCTCATATATTCTTTTGGCTTTTTGCCATCTGTTTTTTTCAAGCCTAACTATAGAAGTTGCATATTTTTTAATTGTTTCATTCGTTGATGGCAAAAGAGCTGTTGGTTTAGTATATTGGTTGTATAATTTTTCGTTAAAAATATTTTGTTCTGAACCCCAAGATGCTAAACTAACATTTATTTCGTATGAACTAATCTTATATTGGTGTTTTAATTTCAAAATATCGTCTTTCTTAACATCGTCAATTTTATGGACTGACACACCGTTATGATTTTCTACCAGCGGTTCTGGTTCTATTAAAATGGTTTTTTTACCTGATTGAGAAAAAGACTCGTCTGGTGATGGAGATAGCAAAAACAAGGAATTGCCTTTTTCGCCGTCTACATGGGAGATTTCTGTTTGCATCAATATAACATAGTTTTTTTTGTTTGATATTTCTTTTTGTCCTATATCGTTTTTTACATTGAAAGGAATTAAATTGCTCACTCCATTTTTAGTTTTTACAACAATAGAGCCAGAGACCGCTCCATCTGGAATATGCACATGAATTTCCTCATCACTCCAAAAATCAAAGTCAAAATCGAAACTAGAACAACAAGAAACATTTTCCAAATTAACCTCGTCAAGCAAAAAATCAAACGTTCTATCGTTTCCTTTAACAAAAATTACTTGCGAATCTTCTCTAACAGTGCCAAAATTCTCACCATAAATCTTGATCAATTCACCAACTCTTCCATTATTCTTGCTTATTGCGTCTATATTTGGTTCTGCCAAAGATATACTTGTGGTTTTTACTATTGGGATTTCGCTCTTTGATGAAAAAAAGGATGGTTCTGAATATGTGTTTTTAGCAATTACAAATAAAAGCCCACCGTCTTGGGCTATTCCTGAAGAAATAACTATTTTTTCGTTCTTCCATTCCTTGCATAACGTGGAAGGTATGACAGTGTTATCGATTTTTAAAAACGAATCTTCTGCCTCATCCCCAAAATTAACTCCCTGTATGGTTATCATATCCCCGTCTTCAAATATTCTTGGATATATATTTTTTATTACAGGTACTGCTTTGTTTATTGATTTTAAATAGGAGATAAGACTACCTAAAACAATAAAAAACAAAATTAATACAATAAATCTGAACAATGCATATCGTTGAAATGCATATACAAATCTATTTTTCATTTTCACTTAAATTGGCATAGATTGAGCTACTAGTAGCAGATTGGTAAAAATAAGAATTATCAATTTTTATTTCTGTCATTCCATTAAGAGCATCATTATCATTTAAATGGGAATAAAGCTGAGTAAAGTTATAGAACGTATTTGTAAAGTTTGAATATCTATTTATACTATTCTTTTTAGATATATTTAAAAAAATATTCATTTCTCTTAAGTTCATGTCATTAAATTGAATCCTGCCGCCTACTCTGCGAGAGACGGGCAGTATTGGTATAAATTCCACATTATTTATTTTTGTTATTGTATTCTCATTTTTAAGATAAAATTGCGATATGGAAAAATAAGAAACTAAAACTAGTACGGATATGCCAAAAAGCATAGCTTCGATTTTTATATTCTTGCGCAAAATATTAAAAACAACATAAGCTGTTTTTAGTTTTTTTAGTTTTCGCTTGAGCATAAGGCTATCAAAAGATTTTTCTAGCTCTATTTCTGGTGTTTCATCTAACGACAGAACTGCTTTTAGATTGACATAGTCTTCAACTATAGCCTGACACTTTTTGCATTTAGAGAGATGTTCGGTTAAATTTTTTTCAGCCACTCCAGAAAACTCACCATCAACGTATGCAGAATATTCTTCAGGTTTAGGACAAACTGACATTACTTTCTCCTAATATTTTTAATAATCTTTTTCTAGCTCTAAATACTCTTATTTTCACATTCCCTTCTGTAATACCTAGTATCGCGCCTATTTCCTTATAATTCAATTCTGTATACTCTTTTAGTTGTAATACCGTTTTAAGATTGTCAGGTAATTTTTCAAAAGCACTTCTTACTTGTGCCACTGTTTCTTCTTTAACTACCTTATTTTCACCATCTTCGGTATGCTTAACACTTTCTTTAAACATCTTTTGATATGCTTTTTTTTCTCTGGCATTACGTTTCACATAGTTAAGAGACGCATTTCTAATCACCCTTATGAGCCAATATTTAGCGTCGTCCATAGAAGGAAAAGTCATATTCTTTTCTGACATTTTTATGAGACAATCATGGCATATATCTTCGGCAACTTCTTTTTGTTTCGTTATATTATACGAAACCTTATATACCACTTTCATAACATGTCCATATATGAGACGAAAATCTGCTTCAGAGTTAGCATTCAACATTAATTCACCTGGTAAACATTTTTAAGATTTATTTGTTACAAACAATATGTAAATTCTATAGCTTTTTCCAAATAGTTCCATTAGGAGTGTCTTCTAAAACAATTCCTCTATCTTTCAAGATTGAGCGTATCTCATCCGCTCTTTTGTAATTCTTTTCTTTTTTTGCAACATTTCGCTCTCCAATCAATTTGTCTATTTCTGAAATATTGGGCATATCATCTTCACTTTTCAAAGCAAGTGCTTCTTTTATTATATTCAATCCCAACACAAAATCCATACACCCAACCGCCAGTATAACCTCATCTATGTTTTCAAACTTTTCTTTGATTAATGCATAAAGATATGGCAAAGCATTTGGAATATTCAAATCTTTTTCAATAGTATTCTTAAAATTATTTAGAATAGATTTTATGGATTCACACTTAATTTGTCCATAAACATCGTCAAAAACGCAATTATTTGAAATATCAATAGCTCTACCTAAAGCTTTTTCAGAACAACTGTCTATAAGATTTAAAACTTTTTCTTCTAGTTTTCTACGCGCACTTTTTGCTGTTTCCAATGCTTCCCAAGAAAAAGCCAGCTGTTTTCTATAGTGCCCACCCAAAAGGAAAAACCGATAATCAAAAGGAGAGAACTTTGCATTTACTAAATCTGTAAGAGTGAATATTTCTCCTTTAGATTTAGACATCTTTCCCTTGCTTGTAATTAAAAATTCATTATGCAACCAATAATTAACCCACTTTCTCCCTGTTGCGCTTTCAGATTGAGCAATTTCGTTAGTATGGTGAACTCTAACGTGGTCAATACCACCCGTATGTATATCAAAATGCTCCCCTAAATATTTTATGCTCATTGCAGAACATTCCACATGCCAACCAGGATATCCACGCCCCCAAGGAGAATCCCATAGAAGTGCATGATTTTCAAATTTACTTTTTGTAAACCATAAAACAAAATCATTTGGGTTTTTTTTGTTTTTATCAACCTCAATTCTAGCTCCAGGTTTTAGTGTATCTATATCAACGCCACTTAATTTTCCATAGTCAGGAAAAGTAGAAATGTCAAAATATAAATTGCCTTCCGACGTATATGTGTGTCCATTCCTCTCAATTCTTTTAATTAATTCGATCATATCTTGAATATGTTCGGTTGCCCTACAAACAACAGAAGGCCTTTTTATATTAAGAGAATCAACATCCTCGAAAAAAGCTTTTATATATATATCTGCTATTTCTTTTACACTCATTCCTGTTTCTCTAGCAGATTTCAGCATCTTGTCTTCGCCCTCATCCCCATCGTCAGAAAGATGCCCTATATCTGTAATGTTCATTACATGTTTTACCCTATACCCCAAAAACAACAATACTCTTGTAAGAACATCTTGAAAAACATAAGCTCGCAAATTTCCAACGTGTGCATATTTATATACTGTAGGACCACAGCCATAAAAACCAATTTCATCACCAATAGGAACAAATTTCTGTATCTCTTTTCCCATAGTATTATATAATTCAAGACTCATAAACACTCCGTTTTTTATATGCAACTATCGACCAATTGTTCCACATGGAACATTCCTTATTTTAATCTACTTTCCAAAACTATTTTAATATTTCTTAAATTAATTGAAGGACATTTTGTATTAAATATTTTAATAATATCATTTTTTTTAATTCTTATCTGTTGGGCAATCCCAGGATGGCTCGCCTTAATTATAAGGCATGAATTTTTCACATCTTCTAGAGAAGCCGAAAGCGGTATGTTTTCAGATATTTTTATCTTTTCCCAAATATCATATATATATAAGTCTTTATTCTCTGCTTCCATTTTTTTGCTTATATCTGAGATAAATAAATTCATTAAATCCGAAAGTTTTTTAACTTCTTTCACTCAACACCCCGTCTTCAACAAAAAACACCTTTGTTTTTTTTAATTTATAGTCTTCAAATGTCTCACCCTTAAGAAAAGTACAAAACAGTTGTTTATACTCTGGCAACAAAGACATAAATTTGCGTCTTGTTTCGTTGTCCAGTTCTAGCATAACATCATCCATCAAAATAATTGGTTTTTTGTTTGTTTTTTCTGTATAAAACTTTGCCTGCAACACTCTCAAAATTAAAGACATCAACCTCTTTTGCCCATTCGACGCCTGCCTATCGAAAGGAATATCATCTTTAACAAAAGTAATTCTATCTCTATGAGGTCCAATTACAGATATCCCCATTCTTATTTCTTCATTTTTTTTTCTGTTTAACATTTCTAATAACTCATCTTCAGAACAAGCCGTTATAGTGGATTGATATTTTATCTTTACTCCCTCTATACCAGAAATTGCTTTATAGTAATCTAAAAACTCAGAGTTAAACTTTTCTATCAAACTCAGCCTTCTATTCAAAATAGAAAAAGCCAAAACCGAAAGCTGCAAGTTATAAGTTTCTAATAATCTAATATCACCTTCAGATCTCAAAACCAAATTTTTTGCCATCAATATTTTTAGATATGTGTTGAATAAAGACAAATAACTTTTATCATACAAGGCAAGACATTGATCAAAAAAAAATCTTTTTCTTGTCTGACTACCATTCACAAATTCAATATCAGATGTATAAAACAAAATACAAGGAACCGTGCTTACCAATTCTTTTCTATCAATCTTTTTCATATCCTTTTGAAATTCTTTTTTCCCTCTGTTAAATTGAACAAAAAGATTATGGCTTATATCGTCAGACTCTTTATACAAAGATCTAATACTATAACTTCTCTCCCCTTCTTTTACTATTTGCATTTCCGTTGAGTTTTTAAAAGAAGCTCCATAAGCAGAAATATATAGCGCTTCTAAAAAATTTGTCTTACCTTGTCCGTTCTTTCCTACGAGAAATACTTCAGGATAGCCAATATTAATCGTAGCGTTTTTTAAATTGCGAAAATTAACACAAGAAAAAGAAAGAAAAGACACAAATAATTACCAAATTATACTTGCATAGGCATAATTACGTGAGAAACATTCTCTTCTCCTACTCCCTTTAACATTATAGCACGCGTTGGCTCGGTGAATTCAACCCTAACCTTTTCTGTTGTTAAGGTCTTTAGCGGCTCTTCTAGATATACATAATTTAAGCCCAAAAGCATATCTTCACCTTCACACTCACAAAACACATCTTCTCTTGCCACACCTATTTCACTTTCTTGAGAAGAAATTCCTAAATTGTTTTCAGAAATGTTTAATAGAACTCTTTTTGACTTTTGTTCTACCATAAGAGAAACACGTTTCAAGCCTTCTAAAAACTCTTTTCTATCAATTTCAAAGAATCTTAATTGATTTTCTGGAATCACCCTCTCATAATTAGGATATTGTCCGTCAATTAAGATTGAGTAAAACTTATAATTATTAAATTTGAAAAACACATTTTTTTCTGTAATACCAATAGAAATATTTCCTTCGTCTCCCAAACGCTTGTATATTATGTTAAGTACTTTTGGAGGCACTATAATTCCACTAAAGTCTTTAATTTCAGCTTCTACACTTTTCTTCACCAAAGCAAGTCTTCTACCGTCTGTAGCAACAAAATGTAAAAGATTATTTTTATGTTCAATATAAATTCCATTGAGAAAATATCTTGTCTCATCATCAGAAGTTGCAAAAATAGTGTTTTTTATACTATCTTTAAAGTCTTTATTAGGAAGTTCAAAAAATGGCACATCTTCTGTTTCAAGAAAAATAGGAAAGTCGTCGTCAGAAATAGTTTTCAGCTGAAATTTCACTTTCTTCAAAGCTGACCGCACTATCATTTTATTTTCTTTTTCTTCCATTTCAATCTCTCCTTGTGGAAGAGAAAGAATAATACTCACTAATTTATCGCAAAAGACAGTCGTAGAACCTTCTGCAACAACATTTACTGGTATGCTCGTTTCAAAAGACACTTTTACATCGGTAGCTTTCATTGTTAGTTTGTCATCTTTTGCTATCAACAAAATGTTGGAAAGAATTGTTAGTGCTGTTTTTGTTGCTATAACTTCTTGCGCAATACTTAACTCTTTTATTAGTACATCTCTATCAAATGTTATTTTCATTTCACTCTCCTTAAAATTAACAGACATTTGAATTTAAATTATATAAATTTAGTAGTAATAGTAGTAGTGTATGTGAAATTATAAATTACATCATAATCTCTTTATTCTACCTATACTTATTTTGTGAATAACTTTTTTGTTTTCCTCCCAATTTGTTCGCAAAATTCACAACACGCATGTTTTTTGTTAAGGTATACCTAAAATTCACATACTAAAACAACATATTTATAACAATTAAACCACATTTTATTCACAAACTACTTTTTTCTTTAATCTTTTCTTGCAATGCTAAAATAGTTGTTTGGATTGATGGCTCGCTAATAATTTGCCCTTCAATTTTTTTGTGGGCATTTAAAATTGAACCATGGTCTTTGCCACCAAAAGCCAGTCCTAATTCTGTTGTAGAACATTCTGTCATCTCTCTGGCTAAATACATAGCAATATGACGCGGAAAAACTATTGTTTTTGTTTTCTTTTTGCTTTTGATGTCCTCAAACGAAACGTTAAAATATTCTGCTACCGTTTTTTGAATTAAATCTACGCTTATTGCAACAGGTGCTTGAGCTCTTATATCATTCATCAAGAGTTTTTTTGCAATTTCTAATGACAAAGGTTTTTCTGTACACTGAATATATGCAACGGCTTTAGTCAACATAGATTCCAGGTCTCTTACACTCGTCGTAACGTTTTGTGCAATAAAATCTATAATAGTTTCGTCAATCTTAATTTTTCCTAAATCGTTTTTTTTCTTTAAGATTGCATATCTGGTTTCATATTCTGGCATAGTAACATCTACCACTAGTCCATTTTGAAAACGAGATTTTAGTCTGTCTTGCAACTTCAGCTCGGAAGGTGGTCTATCAGAGGCAAAAACCATTTGTTTTTTATTGAGATATAGCTGGTTAAAAGTGTGATGTATTTCTTCTTGCGACTCTATTTTTCCTTCTAAAAGTTGAATATCATCTATCAAAAGAACGTCTGTATTTCTATATTTTTTTTTGAACGATGCCATAGGCACAGTGTTTTTAATTCCAGAATTAACTGCCTGAATAAATTCCGAAACAAAAGTTTCTGCAGTAACGTATAAAACTTTAAGCTTTGTGTTTTGCCAGATATAGTTGCCAATTGCTTGTAGAAGATGAGTTTTCCCTAGTCCCACGCCACCATATATAAAGAAAGGATTGTAGGATTCTGAAGGATTTTTTGCTATTGCGATTGCAGCATTTGCAGGAAAACTATTCCCACTGCCGATAACAAAAGTGTCGAATGTATAGCCCTCGTTAAGGTCTGGATGATGCGCCCTTATTTCTTTTTTTTCTAATTTTTCGTCTTCTTTCTCTTCTTCTTCAATTTCGTCTTCATCATCTTTTGTCAAAGAGGCGTCCACATCTATTTGGATAGAAATATCTTTGTTTGAAAGGGCGTATAGTATTTTTTCTATTTTTGATGAATACTTTTGCATTATTTGGTCACGATGAAACGTAGAAGCTACAGAGAGCATAATTTTATTATTTTCTGTTCCATTATAATGTAAAAGAGAAATCCATGAAGAATATTCTATGGTAGAGACTTCCTTTTTTAAGGTTTTTAAAGTATTTTCCCATAGATTTTGGTACCCTATTTGGCTCATATGACATATATTATACGATTCTAGGCAGTTTTATCAATAAGAGAAAAAATGAAACGAAAATCCTATTTTTAGTCTTTAATCTCTTGTTTTTATACTATGAAGTTGCCTTATCAAATTATGTTTTCTATTTTTATCTTCAATATTGTATGCCCAATTTTCATTAAAACACTCAATTACAGAATTATTTCCACTTCTACCCACGACAAGACTAAAAAACCTAGTTCCCTTTTTCTTTTCTGCTTCTATTGCCTCTTCAATCTTAACTTCCAAACTATCCATCACAAAATCAGACATCATCAAAACATCTGCATATTTCCAATTTTCTTTTTGCAACAAACCAACTGAATGTTCCAAAGCAGGACTTGCATCTGTGCCACCATTAAAACTCATACGCAAAAAATCAACTAAACGCTCTATAGCATTAAAATCTTTCCAATTAGTGAGTTCCATAGTCTCTATACTACTAGAAAAAGAAATTAGATAGCACAGCCTTTTCTCTTCTATAGCAATCTTGGCAAGAGCAAATACAATTGTCTTCGCAATATTTTCTGGAGTGCCACTCATAGAACCTGAAGTATCCACACAAATAATAATAGGACCTTTTTCTTCTTTTTTAGCAACAGACGCCTCATATAATTCTGTAGCAACAACTTTTTCTTTTGTTTTAAGCGTATATTTAAAACAAAAAAGCTCTTTTTTAATAAATTTCAACTGGAACAATGGCTTAGTCAAAGGATGCTTCCATAAAGCAAGTTCACTGGGTAAAACATTAGAAATATCATTTGAATAAGTAATTCCTTCAATCATGCCACGTGGAGAAGGATGAGCTTTCCATTCATTGCTTATAATGATTTTTTCTCTCATTTCTTTTTCAAACTTTGCTTCTTCTCTCGTATGTCGTCCAAGAATATTAGCAAGTTCTTGTAATGCTTCGTCTTTTTGCAACATATCAGCAAAAGCTTGCAAAACCTCAAAGCCATAATCTCTAAATTGAGTTATGGATAAATCCCACAATTTTCCTACATTGCTAATAAAAGGAGTCAAAAGTTTTTCTATCTTTCTAAAAGTATTAATCTTTTCAAACAAAGATGTTAAAAACGCTACTCTTTCGCTTTCTATCTTTTCTAGCTCCCATTTTGTTTTGCGCTGCAGTAATTGGATATCCATATCTTTTATAAGATTTCTAGTAACAATTTCCAACTTTGTTGCAACCTCTTCTGCACTAAAAAGTTTATGCAAAGAATTATCTTCCCCATCCACCTCTTGTGGCAAATTCAACGTAGAGCGTACATTTTTATCATAAAAGTCAAAGGCTATCTCTGGTTGTTGTATATCTTTATCTTCCTTGCTTATTTCAGAAGTAACTTGTGTATAATTTTCTCTTACTTCATCTATTTGATTAGCAATTTTTGTTGGGGGAAGGTATTTTAAGTTTTCTATAAAAGCCATCTCCCCTATAAATGGATTTTTTAATGAAATTATATCATCCAAATTCTTAAGCCACTTAAAAATATCAGTCTTAATATTTTGCAATAGCCCTTTGTGCTCCATTATATAGTCTTTTGAAAAATTAGGACTTGAAAAAATAGAAGAGACAACATTCTCCATCAAATTACCATAATTTGTCTTTGGAAACTCTATATGTGCTTCCTCATTTTCTGCATCAAAACTTCTTTCCAGCGCGTCTATTAATATCTTTTTCTCTTCTTTGCTACCAATACTTGGGGTAATACTCTTTTCAAACTTTCTCTCATCCTTATTTTTTGCATCACATTTTTTAATATTCTTTTCAAGCCCTTCTATAATCTTATCCGCATTTGTCAAAAAATATGAATAAATCTCTTTTAGCTCTTCATCTGTAGAATCTTCTGTTGCATGAGCTATTTTATTCCTGAACCATTTTACTTTATCAAGAAATGAAAAACCTTTATAACGTATACTAGCAATGATATTGCCAAAGTTTTTTATTTCTCTTTCTATCCATGCTTTTTCCTCTTCTGACAATCTAAAAATCTCTTCAACATCTGGATATTTACTAATAAGATTCTTAAAACGGGATAAGGCATTTTTAGTTTTTAGCCGAGATTTATCATAATTTATATTTTGCTCATCTTTCTTTTGCATTCATCACACCTAGCTATAAGAAAAATCCTTATTTCTTATAACGCTCTTTTGCCTTTCCTAATTGAACCCTTGCATCTTCCAAATCTTTTTTCGCAGCATCCACTTTTCTAAAAATCTCCTTACACATGTCTTGCCTTGCAAAAAGATTGCTTTTAAATGGCACTTCTGCATTTTTAATATATTCTTCTATTTTTGCCAACTCTGCTTCTATGCTTCGTTGTATAGGAAGGAAATGGTCTTCTTCAAATTTTTTTAATATAGTTTCATATACATTATCATCAAAGAAATCTTCCCTTTTCACCAACTTAGAAGATGCAGGTACTTCTTTTGACCATTCAACATCAAATATTAAGGGAGCATAACTAGACACACATGTAATCTGTTTTTTGTCAGCTGAAAATCTTGCATTCCTAGCTTGTGCTACTTTATTAAATGACAGATCATAACAACAACTAGGGTTTTCATCTTCAAAATCTGTTTTAAAATAGAAATAGGCTCCCGCTCCATTTTTCACTTTATAATATTTAATGTCTTCATTTTCATTATCTGTATAAAGCATAGGCTCTGCAGGTTGTTCAGGAATAGCTTCTTCTTTATACCAATGCGCGCTAATTTTTGAATTAAATTCTTCTATATCCTCTTGAATATCGCTAATATTAGTATCAAACTCCAAACCTTCTTCTCGCACCATTTCTTCAACCAACTTTTCGCATTCTTGAATATCTTCCATTCCATCCCAAATGCAATAAGTTATCAACTGGCAATCCATAAGGTCTGTTGCCTCTCTTCCGTTAAGAAAAGCAGATGTCTTCATTAAATGCGCAATATTTTTCCATCTTCTATCGCTGATAGCACAATGTGGATCTTTTTTGCTTTTTTCTGCAAGAGCTTTCTTTATTCCTCCAATAACATTAAGAGACCCATCTGAAAGCTGCACTGCGTCAATTTGCTTTTGCCAGAAATCTATTTCTTTAACATCAATACAATACTGAGTTGCCTCTTTCCTGAGTTCTTCGCTTATATGAGATGGTGCTTGAATCATCTCAAAAAAGTTGCTTTCATTTTGTATAAAACCAACAGGCACTCTCATAACAAATCTATCATAAATAGCCTCTAAACCTGCATCTGCTTCTGGCGTTTCGTTGGAAGCTGCAAACAATGCCTTAAGTGGAACATCTTCCACATCTTTTCCATTATGAAACTTTCTTTCATTTATAATGGTGAGTAGAGTATTAAGAATAGGAGGACTTGCTTTCCATATCTCATCAAGAAAAGCAACGTGTGCAGTTGGAAGATATCCTTTTGTATTTCTTTTGAAATCGCCTTTTTCTAACTCCGAAAGCAAAACAGGTCCAAAGATTTCGTCTGGGCTACTGAAAGCTTGCATTAAATATTCAAAAAACCTTGTGTTTCCATCTTCTTTGAAAATATGACTCAATTTTCTAGCAATTTTACTCTTTGCTGAACCAGGTGGTCCTATAAAGAAGATAGCCTCTCCTGCAATTGCAGAAAGCAAGGCGAGACGCACAGCTTCTTTCTTTTCATATAATCCAACATTTAGCGCTTCTAGTAGTTTAGCTATTCTCTCTCTTATAGGAACATCACAGCTAGATTCACTCTTGCTGTAAGAAGCAGAATCAGAATTGCTTTCTAAAGTGTTCGTATTATTTTCTAAAACGGCATTTTTATTTGTTTTCCTTCGTATGATGTAATTTCTGCCATTCACTGGCAAATAGGCTTCTAAATCTGTTATATTATGGTTGATTAATTCTGCATATTTATTTACACAAAACATCTTCAAAATGTCTTCTTTTTCATCTCGCTGAAAGCCAGCATGAAGGACTACTTGGTTAAGTAATATTTCTTTTTGCCCAGTTCTTTCGCATTGCTCTTTAAAAGATTTTACTATCTTTTCCAATACCTCTTCTCTTGTATAACTCATAACATCTTCCTTAAAATACATATTAAATTGTATAATAATCCATATTAACATATAGCGCACTTAAAGACAATTTGTTTTTAAGACTAATCAAGGATAAAGCTATATAATGTGAGAACATATTTATGAAAGCCATAAATTATATAAACAGAGCGATTTTTTCTATTTTTCCTCTTCAAAATACCTTCTTTTCTGAACCATCTCTTCAATTTGCTCACAAAACGTCTACATTACCTAGAAGACAGTTGCACACTAACTAGCGTGTAGCCTGTGCATTAGCTAATACACGAGTAGTACGCTAACTAATGTACAGGGTCAAAACTGTACACGTTTCACCCTAGAAAATGTTCAGTATCAATATGCAAAACTTAACGCTCATCACACCCTAAACTGTACATATTCACATATCGAAACTTAACGTTTATCGTCCCCTAAAGTGTATACTCTCCGCTCTCAAAACTTGCCGCTCACCGCTTTAAAGAGGATGCTTAAAATTAAGTTATAATACGTCGTTTCTTCCAGTTTATATTTTAAGGCATATAGCATTTTGCCATTGCATTTTTCATAGGAAAAAGTGTGGGCTAAATACATTTTTTCGTGGGAAAAAGTGTGCTCAGTCTACACTTTTTCATAGGAAAAAGTGTTGTCTTTCTCATCAAAAGCTATTATTATTGATTGTATGGAACGAAAAATAATAGAAGACTTGGTCAATTGGAAAAACAATAAAAATAAAAAACCTTTAATCATTTCTGGTGCTAGGCAAATTGGTAAAACGTGGATAATGAAGCATTTTGGAGAAAAGTTTTATAAAAATTATGTATATTTTAATTTTGAAAAAAACGAAAAGCTAAACGAAATATTCGCATCTGTTCAAGATGTGAAAGGGATTTTGAATGCTCTTTCAATATATTCAGACACTGATATAACAAAAGAAACGTTGATAATTTTTGATGAGATTGGGGAGAATTTAAATGCCTTGACCTCGCTAAAATATTTTTATGAATTCCTTCCAGAATATCATATAATTTCTGCAGGTAGCCTATTAGGAGTCGCAATAAATCATCAAAAGTCTTCCACCTCTTTTCCTGTTGGAAAGGTCGAGTTTTTAAGAATGTATCCCTTAAGTTTTTTAGAATTTTTAAGCGCTCTCGGCAAAAGTAGACAAGAAGCGCTGATAGGCAGCCTTGATTACAAAAATATAGCGCTTTTCAAAGCTGATATGGAAGAGTTGTTGAAAGAATATTTGTTTGTTGGGGGGATGCCCGAAGTAGTTGATAACTTTGCAAAAAACCATGATTTTGACGAAGTGAGAAAAATACAAAATAGTTTAATTACAGGTTTTGTAAATTATTTTTCAAAATATAACACTGCTTTTGATAGATTAAAAACTAAAATGGTTTGGGAGTCTATACCCTCTCAGCTTATGAAAGATAATCCAAAATATATTTTTAAGTATTTGAAAAAAGGAGCAAGGGCAGCAGATTATTTAGCTGCTATCTCTTGGTTAATACATAGTGGGCTAGTCTATTCTACCCATAATATCACAAAACCTCAGCCTCCCATTGCAAGCTATAGAGATAACGACGCTTTTAAGCTTTATTTTTTTGATGTTGGCATTCTATGCGCTATGCTAAGTGTGCCATCTAAAATCTTAGTTGAAGATATTAAAATATTCACTGAGTTTAAGGGTATATTAATGGAACAATATGTGTTGCAAGAGCTGAAAAATATTGGATTTAATCCTTTTTATTGGGCAAGCAATACAGCCGAAGTTGATTTTATCACAGAAATTGAAGGAAATGTAATTCCATTAGAAGTGAAGGCTGGAATCAACTTAAAAGCCAAAAGTCTAAAAAGCTATATGGATAGGCATATGCCAGAAAAAGCTGTGCGAACTTCTCTCGCAGACTTCAAAATTACGCCACCAATATACGATATTCCTTTATACATGATTTCTGAATTTTGCAAAATCTTAACAGGTGCCCAATAAAAGTAAAGATAAGTATATGAAAAAATATATAAATTTAAGAGAGGAAGCGCTGAAAAACGCAGTGAGGGAATACTATTTTTCAAAATATGTATATACGCAACTGGGTAATATCGATTTTGTAATTGCTGAGAATAGGGTGAAGAATGGACAATCTTTTTTGTTTGGTGAAATAGAAAAGGAAGAGCTAAAGTCAATTCTTTGGGCAGAAGCAAAGCAAGAGGCAAGGTCTGATATTTATGAATCTTTTGTTCAATTGATTTTGACTATTGGCAAAGAAAAGACGTTTGAAAAACATCTTCCGCCAAAATATATTGGTGCTTTTGATGCAACTAAGTTTGCCTTTATTGAATACCATAGAATTCAAGATATTTTTTATCAAAACGACTTTAATTGGAAAGTTGCGCCTTCCAATTACGATACAAAAGAATTCAAGATGCTTTATTCACTTTGCAAAAGTCTTTTGCAAGAGAATTCAATTGTGTTTTGCTATAAAGATGCAAAAAAAGAATTAAAAGAGTTTATAAAATGTAATTTTGATAATTATCAAGAAATTACAGAAAAGATATCTGTAACAAAAAACAATTTTACCTTTGTCTTTCAACGTTGGAGCAAAAAAGTTAAGCCGACAATTGCTGTAGATTGGGACGCTGCAGGCAAAGAAAATATTATCTCGGCAGATTTCTTTCTTGCTGACTTGCTCAGCGAAAATAACGAATCAATTAAAGATAGCCTTTCAGTAGTGCTAAAGACTAGAGAATATTACTACAACAAAGAAAGAAAAAGTATAGGTGGGTTTTTATTTTCTACTGTAGGATTTAATGATAAGCAAAAAGCGCATAAAGAATTTTGGAACATCTATTCAAGACCACCAAAAAAAGAGTATTGGCAATATATTATTACGAGAAGAGATTTGCTTATTTCGCAAGATATTAGAGAGCGAAAAGGTTCTTATTTTACTCCACAAGTTTGGGTTGAAAAATCTCAAAACTACCTTTCATCTGTCTTGAGCGAAGATTGGCAAGATGAATATTATGTTTGGGATTGTTGCGCGGGCACAGGCAATCTTTTGAATGGGCTTACAAATTATGATAATGTTTGGGCTTCAACAATTGATAGGCAAGATGTTGATGTGATGCAAGATAGAATAGACAACGGCTGGAAAATGGCAGAAAACCATATTTTTCAGTTTGATTTTTTGAATGATGAGTTTTCTAAATGTCCCAAAGAGTTGCAAGCGATTTTGAATGATTCAGAAAAAAGAAAGAAGCTTGTCATCTATATAAATCCACCCTATTGCGAAGCCACTTCTTCTAAAACAATTAGAGCCGAGGAATCTCATCATAAAAGCGGTGTTTCTAATTCTAGAATTAAAGAAAAATATCAAGGTATTTTATCGCAGGGTGCAAAAGAATTATACGCATTGTTTCTTTTTAGATGCTATCAAGAGCTTCCAAATTGTATAATCGCAAACTTTTCCACACTTAAAGCCTTAAAGGGTGTGCATTATAGAGAGTTTAGGGATGTTTTTATTCCAAAACTCGAAAAGCTTTTTATTGTGCCCGCGTGGACTTTTGACAATGTGAATGGGCGATTTCCAATTGGTTTTTTTATTTGGAACACTCAAAAAAAAGAGAAGTTTTCTTCTATAACTGCTGATATTTTTGATGAAGCTAATTCCTTTTTGGGAAAGAAAACAGTTGTGGCAACTCCAAAACAAACAATAAAAGACTGGCTAAGGAAATATAATGATTTGGAAAACCCTATTGGCTGGTTGGTGAGAGGAAGTGTGGATGTTCAAAATAATCGCATTGTTTTTATTACATCTAAACCTTCTGCCTCTGTTTTGAAAGCGTCTAATGCCAATATGATTACTGCCAAAAACTTGATAGAAAATTGCATTTTCCACAGTGTTAGAAAAGTTGTGCCAGCCACCTGGATAAATGATAGAGACCAATATGTGTATCCAAATGATGGATGGGAATTTGATAGCGCCTTTCAATCCGATTGCGTTATTTATTCTCTCTTTGCAGAATCAAATGTGATAAAGGCAGAAGATGGAGTGAACAACTGGATTCCATTCACGCGAGAAGAGGTCGGTTGCAAAAAGACTTTTAAGTCTCATTTTATGAGCGATTTCTTAAAAACACTGGCTCTTTCTAGTAGCGCACAATCTGTCTATGTTTCTGCACTAACTTTATGGAAGTATTATCATATTCAAGATGGGGCTCATCCTGACGCTTCGTTTTATGACATTCGTAGATACTTTAAAGGCAAATGTAAAGGAAGGATGAATAATATTTCGGATGATGCAACTTATAACGCTCTTATTGCGGATTTAAGAGAAAAGATGAGTCTATTGGCAAAACAAATTGAAGAGAAAGTGTATAAATATGGATTTTTGGTGTAGACGATTATTGAGAGCAACAAGTATTTAAAAGATGCAAACAAAAATAAAGAAATAGTATCATTCTTTACATAATCTTATAATAATATAGGGCGATCAAAATACATAAAACTATTGTTAGAACGATATTTGTTAATATGGCAGATTTTTTAATCTTAAACTCTTTTTCTGTTACCATAGCTATCATTTGGATAAATAAAACAAATAAATTGAACATGCATATTAACCAAACATCAAGCAATATGAATATTTTAGTCAACAAAGTTTCTTTTACTATTTGAAAAATACTGCCAAAACTGCTTATTCCACCAAAAATAACAAAAGACAAAGCTGTAAAGAGGGCTACAAGCCCTATTAATTGAGAAGTTACATTTTTTTCATAATCTTTAATTTTTAATTCAATCTCGTTTTTATGTTCATTAATATTTGATTCTGAAATCTCTTTAATTGTTTGTTCAATATCTGTTTTTGTTGTTTTATATGCTCTCCATTGCCCATAGGCAAGATGACAATGATCGTATAATCTAAAAATCATCAAATATTTGTTATAAGATACTTCATATTGTCCATTTTCAAGTTTTTTATTCTCAATTCCATGTTCTGTTGATCTTTTATTGCGGACTTCATCAGTGATCAATATTTTTCGTGTTACTATAGTTATATTTTGCAATAACTTGGAAATTCTTATATCGTTCGGCTCATCAAATATATATTGTGAAATATGGGAATAAAAAAATCTTGAATATTTCTTTTCATATTCATCAAACTTCTTCATCCATTTATCAAAATCAAAATTATCAGCCGTTAATATGTCATATAAATCTTTCTCAAGTTTTATATTATCTGCAATATCAGAATTTTCTCTATCTGCTTCTTTTTCCAACTTTTCAAGGTTACTATCATTCATAAGTTATTTAGAATCGCAAAAATATTGTCTTATAGACTCGTGTTTGATTTCTTTATTGAAATGAGTTTGCATTGCCAAAATCCATGTCGTTTGCTTTTGAGTAATGTCTACTAGCTTATATATAGGCGTGTCTGAAAAAAAATCTAACACTCCGTCGATAATGTTTTTATCTTCAAGATATATATCAATTTTAATATTTTCTTTTATTTTTGTTATATCCATTCCACCGTAATACTTATAAACGTGGTATACATCCACTACCACAGGACCAAAATCCCAAGCTTCCATTCTATCATTAAAACACGGCTTATCATATTCAATAAAAAATTGAGCCTGGACAAAATAAAGGAGCTTTTGTAGTTTCAAATTGCTTATCATTCTATTTTTTGAATGTTCATATTCTATTATATAATTTGCAATGACAATCGCACTATACATCTCAAACCCCCTTTTCTATTTAACTTTTTATATGATAGCAAAATATAAATGATTTGGCGAGTGTGTCATATTAATACACGGCATTTTATAATCTAGAATTGAATTTAATTAACATTTAATTTAGCATTTATTGAAGGATTGGGCAAAATCTATGGCTAGCAATAAGTATTTGAAAGATGCAAATAAAAATAAAAATGACGAGTTCTATACTCAGCTGACAGACATTGAAAAAGAATTACGATACTATAAAGAACACTTTAGAGGCAAAGTGATTTATTGCAATTGCGACGATCCACGCTTGAGTAATTTCTTTAAGTATTTCTATCTTAACTTTGAACACTTTGGGCTGAAGAAGCTAATCACTACATGCTATAAAAACCAAGATATAGATTTGTTTAGTCAAAACGAGAGCAATAAGGCTGTTTGGATTGAATATGAAGGCGGAGGTGATATACAAACTTTTGACAATATAAAAGTGAAAGAGCTGAAAGGAGACGGAGATTTTAGGAGCGAAGAGTGTGTCGAAATATTAAAGAATGCCGACATAGTGGTTACAAACCCGCCGTTTAGTCTTTTTCGAGAATATGTTGCGCAATTGATGGAATACGAAAAGAAATTCGTTATTATTGGACACCAAAACGCTATAAGCTATAAAGAGATATTTAAGCTCATCAAAGAAAACAAAATGTGGCTAGGCTTTGGGTTTGCGGGTGCGGTAGGCTTTTTTATTAATAAATCTTATGAAGATTACGCAAAAGCCTTTCTGCATAAAGAAGGAATGATACGAGTTTCTGGCGTCAATTGGTTCACCAATTTAGACATCAAAAAAAGACACGAAGATATCTTATTATGGAAAAAATACACTCCCGAAGACTATCCTTTTTATGAAAACTACGACGCAATCAATGTGGACAAAACAGCTGATATTCCAGCCGACTACTGTGGCAACATGGGCGTTCCAATCACATTTTTGGACAAATATAATCCCAAACAATTTGAAATTGTGGATTTGGGCATTGTGGGCTCTTGCCAATTCAAAAATAATAGACGCATGGAAATATTGAAAGATGGAAAGCCCACAGGCAAGTTTACTTATAACGCAAAAGGCACGCTATATCGTCTTTACAACCCAAACAAAGACAAAAAAGCGCCCGCTTTTAGAGACTGCAAAACAGGCGCTTTATACACAAGCATTTATGCTAGAATTATTATAAGGAGGAAACATGGCAAAGAATAGATATTTACAAAAAGCAAAAAGCATTAAGAACGATGAGTTTTACACTCAACTAACAGATATAGAAAAAGAACTGCGTCACTACAAAGAGCATTTTAGAGGCAAGGTGATATATTGCAATTGCGACGACCCTAGAGTGAGCAATTTCTTTAAGTATTTCTATCTCAATTTTGAACACTTTGGGCTAAAAAAGCTCATCACTACGTGCTATAAAAACCAAGAAATAGACTTGTTTAGTCAAAACAATAGTGAGCGCTCTGTTTGGATGGAATACGAAGGCGGTGGGGATATACACACTTTCGACAATATTAAAGTGAAGGAGCTGAAAGGAGATGGAGATTTTAGAAGTGCAGAATGTGTAGAAATATTAAAGAGCGCTGATATTGTGGTGACAAACCCGCCGTTTAGTCTTTTTCGAGAATATGTGGCACAGCTGATGGAACATGAAAAGAAGTTTGTGATTATAGGAAATAAAAATGCAATAGGCTATAAAGAAATTTTTAATCTTATCAAAAACAATTCTTTATGGATTGGCATGTCGCCCATGAGTTATGACATTTTGTTTGATATTCCCAAAGAAAAACAAATTGAAATACAAAAAGACGAGCTTGGAACTAAATACAGAATTGTTAAAGACGAAATTAAAGCACGTAGTTCAAGTTGTTGGTTCACCAATCTAGACATTAAAAAAAGATACGAAGACATCCTTCTGTGGAAAAAATACACACCCGAAGAATATCCAGCCTACGAAAATTATGATGCAATCAATGTGGACAAAACAGCCGATATTCCAGCAGACTACTTTGGCAACATGGGCGTGCCAATTACATTTTTAGACAAATACAATCCCGAACAATTTGAAATTGTGGATTTAGGCATTGTGGGCTCTTGCCAGTTCACAAACAACAGACACATGGAAATATTAAAAGACGGAAAGCCCACAGGCAAGTTCACTTACAACGCAAAAGGCACACTATATAGACTCTACAACCCAAACAAAGACAAAAAAGCGCCCGCTTTCAAAGACTTGGAAACAGGCGCTTTATACACAAGCATTTATTCAAGAATTATCGTAAGGAGAAAAAATAATTCTTGAATAAACTTTTTGCTACTTTGCAATAGAAAGAGTGGCTATTACATTGCCTTTTCCAAGCACTATTTTAAGTTCTTCCTTAGAAATATTTTCAAGTTTGCCAAGCGGGGTGAAATCCCACTCATTTTTATCGTAGTATATAACAAACCTCTTGCCCAAATATAAAATTAAGTCGCCTGCATCTGTTTTTAAGTGCTCGTCGTTTCTAGGAAGGCTTATGGGCAACTCCCCAACTTTTTCAAAATTGCTAAAATCGTGCATGTTAATTGTTACGTCGCCCCCTCTAGCAAGGTAATAAGAGCCTTTGCAGAAGAATTGTTGTATAACAACGCTGTTAGAACTCTGCCATTCACTTTTATATTTATTTTCATGTCTTTTGCTAGTTCCTTTTGTCCATTTTTCTCTGCTGTGCAAGAGAGCATGGAGAAAAATAAAATGCCTACACCTAAAAACAATTTTCTAATTATGCCAAACTTCCTCATTTACTCGCCCTCCCCTCTTTTTTTATAAAGCATCTTTTAATATTTGCACCACTTCAGCTTTTGTCAATTCTTTATAGCCACCATTTAGGATGAAAACGCCGTCTGCAATGCCGTCTATCATATTTTCTTTCACCCCCAGATCTTTTAAGTTCAAAACAAGTTTTATCTCCTCCATCCATTTTTTCATCTCTTCAAGACCTGCGCGAGCAATCTCTTCTATAGACTTATCTTGGCATTGCACATTCCACACATTCACAGCGAAGCGAGCGAACTTCTCTGGCGCATATGGCAAAATGTAGCGATAGTATGGAAGCGAGACTGCAGAAAGAGTCATTCCATGTGTTGCGTCTGTATACGCCCCGACCGAGTGCCCAAACATATGTACCATCCAGTCTGTGCTCTTTCCTTTTGCAACAAAGGTGTTTAGCGCCCATGTGGCAATCCACATAATATTGCTTCTGGCTTCATAATTTTTTGGCTCTTTTATGGCGATGCGACTGCTATGAATTAGCGAGCGCAATAGACCTTCCATCATATAGTCGGAAGTATTGTCGTCTTTGCCCGAAAAATATTGTTCCATTATATGAGAGGCAATATCGAAGATTCCTGCAACCATTTGATATTCTGGAACGGTATACGTAAGCTCTGGGTTTAGAATTGAAAACTTTGGAAAGACATTGTCGCCAAATACCCTGCCCCTTTTTATCATGGTTTTTCTGTTTGTTATTACAGCCCCTCCGTTCATCTCGGAGCCCGTACCCGCCATTGTTAGTATTGTGCCAATTGGGATGACTTTGTTGTCCACTTCTTCTCTATTAATGTAATATTTTTGCCAGGCATCTTCTTTGCAATGCACAGAAACAGAAAGTGCTTTGGCATAGTCGCATACAGAACCACCGCCCACTGCTAGAATGAAGTCTATATTCTTTTCTCTTGCAAGAGCAGTGCCCTCGTTCAATTTTTCTAGCGTTGGGTTTGGCATTACGCCCGGAAGCTCTGTTACATTTTTGCCCGCTTCCTTTAGAATAGAAATAATCTTGTCGTATAGACCAGTCTTTTTGATTGAACCAGAACCGTAGATAAACAAAACATTTTTTCCATAGTTTTCCAGTTCTTTGCTCAAAAAGTCTAGCGAATCTTTTCCAAAATATAACTTGGTTGGATTTGAATAAATAAAATTACCTAACATAGCATACTCTCCCTAAGAAATATTTTAGGTCTTTATTAAGAAATTGAAAAGAGTAATTATTAGTCTTTTCTGATAAATATTTATATAAATAACTTGCAAAACTTTAATTGTGCTTGTATTATAAAAGAAATGTTGTTTTCTATAAAACGATTATTTTTTTTGAGAAGGAGAATGAATTATGAGCAAGATAATAGTTGTAGGGGCAAATCATGCAGGAACGGCTTGCATAAACACGATGTTGGATAACTATCCTGGGCAAAACGAAGTGGTAGTCTACGATGCAAATAGCAATATCTCTTTTTTGGGTTGCGGAATGGCTTTGTGGATAGGGCGGCAAATTAGTAGTGGCGACGGACTTTTCTATTCTAATCCAGATATTCTTTCCAAAAAAGGCGCTAAAATAAATATGGAACACGAAGTGCTAAATGTAGACCACACAAATAAAAAAGTGAAAGTGAAAAATCTAAAGACAGGGGAAGAGTTTGAAGACAATTTTGACAAAATAGTTCTAGCAACAGGCTCTCGTCCGATAGTTCCAAAAGTGCCCGGCTCAGAGCTTAAGAACGTACAGTTGGTAAAGCTATATCAAAACGCACAAGAGGTAATAGCAAAATTGGAAAATCCTTCTATAAAGAAAGTGGCTGTCGTAGGCGCAGGCTATATTGGGGTGGAGCTTGCCGAAGCTTTTGAGCGCTGTGGCAGGGAAGTAACCATAATCGACGTAGCTCCTGTTTGTTTGGCTACATATTATGACGCAGAATTTGCAAATATGATGAAGGAAAATCTCGCAAAACACGGAATTAAGCAATGCTATGGCGAGATGGTAACGGAGATTGTGGGAAACTCTAAAGGCGAGGCAGTAGCGATTGTTACAGATAAGAATAAATATGATGCAGATATGGTGATTTTGTGCATAGGCTTTAGACCCAACGCTTCTATGATTACTGGTGTGGACACATTCAAAAACGGTGCTTTATTGGTGGATAGACACCAGGAGACAAGCGCAAAAGATGTGTACGCAATTGGAGATTGTGCTACAGTCTACGACAACGCCACAGGCGAGAGGCAATATATAGCCTTGGCAACGAATGCAGTGCGAAGTGGTGTTGTGGCGGCTCACAATGTTTGTGGAACTAAATTAGAAAGCATAGGAGTGCAAGGCTCTAATGGAATTAGCATATATGAGCTGAAAATGGTTTCTACAGGTCTTAGCGAGGCTAGGGCAAAGGCTTTTGGTATGAAAGTTAAGACAACCACTTTTGAAGACTTGCAAAAGCCTGAGTTTATGGAATGCGAAAACAAGAAAGTTGTAATCAAGATTGTATACAACGAGGAAAGTCGCGTGATTGTTGGCGCACAAATAGCGAGCGAGCACGATATTTCTATGGCAATTCATCTTTTTTCTTTGGCAATTCAAGAAAAGCTTACAATAGATAGGCTAGCCCTTACAGATATTTTCTTTTTGCCACATTTCAACAAGCCATATAACTACATAACTATGGCAGCTCTTACGGCAAAATAGAGAGTTTTTAATATGTGGTTTAGGGGGCATATTAAGATAGGTTTTCCTAACATCTTGATATGCCTCAATTCATTTTAGGAGACAATATTGCTTAATTTTCTATCTAATTCGCTCTCTTGGATAAAAGAGACATTGAGCGTGATGGGCTCTATTTTCATTATAGTAGGATGTGTGGCTCTGATAGTGCTATCTGCATATATAGCAATGAAAATACCTACCAAAATACTCGCCGTTATTTTTTCTACAATATGCACTGCTTTACTCATGACCCCTATTTTGATGTCGGCTAATGTCATTATAGACAAAAAGGTTGCAACTGATTTAGCAAAGAAGTATCAAAACGAGCTGGAACTAAAGAAGAAAGAGATAGAGTTAGCAGAAAGGAAAGCAGAAATTGAAAAGCAAAAGCTGGTCAATTTAAGACAAAAGGTGAATATAGAGAATCTAGAAAATGAGGTTACTCTATTAAAAAATAGTCAATTGCAAATTAATAGCTACAGAGAAATTGCAGAGATAAATTTATTAGAAACCAACTTAAAGCAAACAACGTTTAGCAAAAAAATACTAGACGATGTTAAAGAAAACAAAAGAGGTTGGTGGGTGTTTTCTGATAAATATGCCGAATGCGACAGCGCTCTTGTTGTTCTAACTCACGACATAGTGGCAAAATTTGGTTTTGATATAAACGAAATTAGACTTATGGACTCCAAAGAAGCGGAAGATGTTGTGTTGGTCTCTAAAGTGAAACCAAAATTTACTGGTTCAACAAAAAACCAAGCTGATAAAATATTTGCGGAAGTGCTACACGAAGAGTTAGATATCCAAAAAGCGCAAAAAGACGGAATTGATATTGCAAGCAAGTCGTGGAAAGACTTTCCGTCTAAATATCTACATGGTTCAATCCTTTTTGAAAGAGAGGCAGAGGCTATAAGATATGCAGACAAATTGATAAGTGAGTTTAACGAGCGTTTTTCTAGAGGACTCGAAACACAGTTTTTGAACAAGCCTTTGGAAAAGCTTTGCGAAAAGTTTGTTCGCTCTATGTTACTCCCGCTAAACAAAAAAATTGTCTTTTCAGAAGAGCCTTTAGCAGAGGCTTTGAGCATTGAAGAGTATTTCAAAACCAAAATAGAAGCAAAAGAGCAAAATATAAAATATGTGCAAGATTCACGCAGAGACGAGCTTATAAAGCAAGTTAACCGAGAGGTAGAGCAAGCAGCAATATTGCCTTAAAAAAGGCGTTGTTTCAACATAAGTCCTTATATCGAAAAGGACTAGGAGGAGAGAGAATGAAAGGTTTTGCCATGATTAAGATGGGGGAGACTGGTTGGATTGAAAAGGAGACGCCAAAATGCGGGCCGCTAGATGCAATTTGTAAACCGCTGGCACTAGCGCCATGTACTTCCGATGTTCACACTGTTTGGGAAGGAGCCATTGGCGAGAGGCACAACATGATTTTGGGTCACGAAGGCTGTGGCGAGATTGTGGAAGTTGGCGCTTTGGTGAAAGACTTTAAGGTTGGCGACAAAGTTCTAGTGCCTGCAATTACGCCAGACTGGAATTCTCTGGAGGCACAGGCAGGATATTCTATGCATTCGGGCGGAATGCTCGCAGGCTGGAAGTTTTCCAATTTCAAAGACGGTGTTTTTGGTGAATATTTCCATGTAAACGACGCAGACGGCAACCTTGCCCTAATCCCCGAGGGAGTGAAAGTTGAACACGCCCCTATGCTTTCCGATATGGTTCCAACGGGTTTTCATGGTGCAGAACTTGCAGATGTTCAATATGGAGATTCTGTGCTCGTGATAGGAATAGGACCTGTGGGGCTGATGTCTGTTGCGGGCGCGGCATTGCGCGGGGCTTCTCGAATATACGCGGTTGGCACTCGTCCTGCTTGCATAGAGGCGGCTAAGTTCTATGGAGCAACAGACATAATCAGCTACAAAAACGGAGCAATAGACAAACAAGTTCTAGACCTAACTCACGGCAAAGGTGTTGACAAAGTGATTATTGCAGGGGGCACTGTAGACACTTTTGAAGAGGCTGTAAAGGCGCTTAAGGCAGGTGGCAAAATTGGAAATGTCAACTATCTGGGCTCCGGCGTTTCAATACAAATCCCAAGAGTTGAGTGGGGTGTTGGAATGGGACACAAACAAATTAATGGCGGGCTTATGCCAGGGGGAAGGTTGCGCATGGAAAAACTTAGCAGTCTCGTTTCTGTAGGCAAGCTCGACCTGTCTCACCTGATAACGCATAAGTTTAATGGTTTTGAAAATGTTGAAAAAGCTTTGTATTTGATGAAAGACAAACCAGCCGACCTAATCAAACCTGTGGTTATTATATAATTTTTCTAAAGCTTTACTATGGGTGAGGCGGCATACCGCACAACCTCGCTCATAGTGTTTTATTTTTATGAAAATACTAGTTGTTTCGGGCTTTTTAGGGGCAGGCAAAACCACATTCATCAGCGAACTCTCGCAAAAAACAAAAACTGAATTCGTCGTTATGGAAAACGAATATGGCGAAGAAGGAATAGACGGCTCTCTTTTGCAAAAAGAAGACAGACTGAAAGTCTGGGAGCTTACGGAGGGGTGTATTTGTTGCTCGCTAAAAGGAGACTTTGCCTCTTCAATTCTCACAATTGCAAATACATTAAATCCAGAATATTTGGTTGTGGAGCCTACGGGAGTGGGGCTTTTGAGCAGTATTATGCACAATATCGGCAAAATAGAATATGAGCGCATAAAGCTTTTGCAGCCCATATGTATTGTAGACTGCCACTGCGTGCACGCTTATTTGGAGCGGTTCGGAGAGATTTATAAAGACCAAATTAAAAGCGCGAAATGCATTGTGCTTTCAAAATTACAAGACGCAAGCAAAAGTCAGATAGAAGATGTTTCTTCTATTTTGCAAAGATTGAATCCAAAAGCCCAGATAGTTAGCGAACCATATAACGCAATGTCGTCAGCTTGGTGGCAAGGGCTATTTGGAAATCTATATAACAAAGACTTTGCTATGCTCCTTGCAAAATATGACCCACCCAATTTAGAAACATATAGTCTGCAAAACATAAAGCTCGAAAACGTGAATGAATTGTTGGAATTGCTGGTTGCCACTTTGCGTGGATATTTTGGTTTGATATATAGAGCAAAAGGATATGCGCCAATAGGAGGGCAGTGGACTCGTTTTGATATAGTGAACAAGCGCTATAGTGTAAGTCTTTGCCAGCCCATGCAAGACGCAAAGGCTGTGTTTATTGGCGAAAATATTCAAAAAACGAAGCTAAACGAAGCACTTAACAGCACTAATTCATAAACGTCATATGCTCGCCTGTTTGGCTCCCATCTTTAAGGGCGGAAATGGCATAGGCTACACCAGCCGATGCGCTTCTATGCCATATCCCGAAGATTACTATTTCAATTTCAATTTAACTTCAAGAATATTATTATCCGCATTTTTGTATTCTGAGCTAATTGTGTATACAACTAATGACTCATTATGTGTTCTTCCGGATCCGTTGATTGTCCAGTAGTCGATTGTTTGACCAGCAGGAAGGTTTTTTGAACTAAATATATATCTTTCACCTTCTTTCACTTGTGTCCCCGTGTTGAGGAGATTTGAGGGATTTGATGGTTTTGCGCATGTAATTCTGCTTGTGTCAAATTGTAAAGTGAATGTTTTAGGATCTGTTTCGGAAAAGCTAACGTTAATAACGCCTGCGCTATCGACATCTGTTTTACGGACTCTGTAATGATATTCTTCCTTTAGATGCGAGCCATCCATTGGCTTGTTATTGACGGACCAAGAGTCAACAATTTTTCCAGGTGTTATTTGTGCAGAAAATATATACTCCATACCTTCTACTATCTTACCCCCACTTTGGATTTCTTTTGGAGATGCTGTGGCTGTAGAACACGTAACATTGCCTTCAAACCGCACCTCAAATTCTTTTCTCTTCTCTTCCGAATACGATATGACAATTGGGTTTGCGTTTTCTGCATCCACTGCGCTTACTGCATAGATAAAATGGATCTGTTTCTCAGAATTTGTTCGTGCCACTCCATTTACATACCAGCGTTCAACAATTTTGTCTGCACCAAGTTTGGCTTTAAAGTATAATTGCTCCCTGTCTTGTACTTCGGAACCTGATGCAACGGCGCTGTTATCAGTCTTTGTGCATTCCATCTTGTTTCCATCAAATTGAATTTTTATTGGCACTTTTTCAGCAAAGCGCACTTCAATGATGTTGTCAAAATTTGCATCACTTCCTTGTACTGTATAGGAGAAGTCTTTACCTGTTTCGCTCTGTTCATGTCCACTTACATACCAATCTCTTACTTCTTTGCTTAGGTTTATTAAAGAGAATTTATATCTCTCACCGTCCACAACAACCCCGCCTGTATTGACAGTAGAATTGTCGCTCTCTTTTTTACACGTAATCTCGCCTTCGTTAAATTTAATTTTTAAGTCTCCCGCTAGACTAAACTTAACTTCTATAACGTTTTCGCTATTTATATGATCTTGTCTAGTAAAGTATGTCATATTTAACTGCTTGTACGCGGTAGATTGACATTCGTTATTTACATACCAGTTTCCAACCGCCTCTCCCGATCCGAGCTTTGCTCTAAACTCATAGTTTTGGTTTAAGTCTATAAGTGACCCACTTGTCAAAAGCTGAGAAGTACCCATTTTTTTGCAATCAATTTTGTTTTCGTCAAACTTTATCTTTGTCTCGTCCTTTTTGTTGAAGTTGACGGAGATGGTGTTGTTTTGGCTGGCATCTTTTGGGTTTACAACATATTTGAAAGTATTCTTTCCATTATAGTAAGTATGCGCCTTGCCCGAGACAAACCAGCCGAGTACATCTGCGTCTGCTACACCATTTTTTGCAACAAAAACATATTCTTCGTTTTGTTTTACTTCCACGCTACTTGAAAGTTTTGCATCAGAGTCTTTTTTGGTGCATTCAATTTTCCCTTCATCGAATTGAATGGTGAGTTTTCTTTCGGTATTTGTAGCCTTTGTCCCTGGATTTGAGCTATTTGAGTTTGTTTGTTGCCCCTGGTTGCAGGCAAAAAACATGACTGTTGCCAGAATTAATGAAGCAACAATTGCATATAAAGATTTTTTCATTAATAAGCTCCTTTTACTTAAGAATTTCACTTTTCTAAAAGCTAAAAGTGATAAAAGCGCCATTGTAATTTGCGCTTGCCTTTAATGTCAAGGCGCATGCGTTTCTAGATCAGGGCGTCTCTCAATGCAGGTTCTTAGATTATTTTTTTCTCTTTCGTCTTGACATCTTCTATGAAATAGCTACACTTTGAGTGTATAACTTTTCAAAAGTCCGTATAAATCCCCAGTTCTTTGGAGATCAGAACTCCATAACATTAGCTAAAAGAACATCGTACTCTAGCTAATGTCTTGATATTCCCCTAACTAGAAAAGCATCGTTACACTAACTAATGTACAACCCCGAAACCGATCAGTTTTCACCCTAGGGACTGCTCGGATTCGGGGGTTGAGTCCGCTCAGTCTCGCCCCCTGAATTCGATCGGTTTCACAGCCCGAATCTGATCGATCAATGCCCCAGAATCTGCACGCTCTCTATCACCAAACTTGTGCGGCAATCGCCCCTGAATCTGCGCACTGAGCGCCCCCAAAAAATCAGTATTTTTTTCATCAAATACTTCACCTACCCCTTTATTTTATTTCTATTTTCTTCTATTATTATGTTATGATGGAGAAAGAACTTATAGACAAGTTTGGCAAAGAAAAAGTCGCAAAGTGGAAGGAAGAATTTAAGAAGGCAACCATCCAAAACGA
>CAUTVN010000006.1:0-33267 GCA_963541705.1 uncultured Treponema sp. | reverse complement strand
TTAACTTTTTTTGAAATGCTAGGGAATTGGTCGCTTGGAGACTATTTTAAAAAAGAAGCAATTGCATTTAGCTTTGAGTTTTTAACAAGCGAAAAATATTTAGGAATCCCTATTGAACAAATCTCTGTAACCGTTTTTGAAGGAGACAAAGAGGTTGCAAAAGATGAAGAGACGGCAAATATATGGCGCTCTTTGGGCATTCCTGATGAGCGTATTCACTTTTTGCCAAGAAAAGACAATTGGTGGGGACCCGCAGGTAGCACAGGACCTTGTGGACCAGATTCAGAAATCTTTATAGACACAGGAAAGGCTACATGTGGTAATGAATGCAGACCAGGATGTCACTGTGGAAAATATTTTGAAATTTGGAACAATGTCTTTATGCAATATTTTAAAAATGCAGACGGCTCTTATTCACCACTAAAACGCTCTTGTGTGGACACTGGTATGGGAATTGAACGCACTGTGGCAATGTTGCAGGGAAAAGCATCTGTATATGACACCGAAGTATTTGCTCCTTTAATACAAAAAATTGAAGAGCTTTCCAGTGCACACTACAAAGAGAGTGAAGAGATGGATAGATCCATTCGCATAATAGCAGACCATGTGCGCTCTTCTGTTTTTATTTTAGGAGATGCAAAAGCCACCCCTCCTTCAAATCTTGGCGCGGGCTATGTGTTGCGTCGCTTGATTCGCAGGGCAGTCCGCCATGCAAAAAAACTTGAAATGCCCCCCCGCTTTCTCTCTGAGCTCGCCGATATAGTAATAACAGAAAATAGAGAAGTCTATCCTGAACTTACTGAAAAGGCTTCGTATATAAAGGCAGAGTTAGAAAAGGAAGAGCTTAAATTTAGCGAAACCTTGAAAAAAGGAGAGGCTGAGTTTGAAAAAATGCTTCCCAATCTTTTGAAAAATCCAAAAAAGATCCTTGCAGGACGCATGGCATTCCGCTTATACGATACTTATGGATTCCCTATAGAATTGACAGAAGAATTAGCAAAAGAAAATGGAATGACTGTTGATATGGAAGGTTTTAACACAGCGTTTCAAAAACATCAAGAAATCTCACGCCAAGGCTCTGAGCAAGTTTTTAAGGGTGGACTTGCAGACCATTCTGACGAAACCACCGCATATCACACAGCAACTCATCTTTTACACCAAGCTTTGCGCCTTGTTTTGGGAGAACATGTGATGCAAAAAGGTAGCAATATCACAAAAGAACGCTTGCGCTTTGATTTCTCTCATCCCGCCCCTATGACAGACGAAGAGAAAAAACGTGTGGAAGATATTGTGAACGAGCAAATTAAAAGAGACCTGGCTGTTTCTATGAAAATGCAACCGCTAGAGGTAGCAAAAAAGGAAGGTGCAATAGCGCTTTTTGGTGAAAAATATGAAGATGTGGTTAAGGTGTATACAATTGGGGACTTTTCTAAAGAAGTATGCGGTGGCCCCCATGTTGAGAGGACAGGAGTTTTAGGACATTTCGTGATTAAAAAAGAGCAATCTTCTTCTGCAGGCGTGCGTCGCATTAAGGCTATTCTTGAGCGATAAAACATATGAAAAAAGGGACAATACCTCTTTCGGTGCTGTCCCTTTTTTTAATATTTTCTTACCAAAGTTTAAAAAATGTATGTTTTGTGCTTACATACGTCTATTTCTGCAAAGTATTAATAAGCGTCTACATCTTGTTCCAAATATTGTCTTGTGGATCTTTTAGTTTAGTATTACCATCGTCTTGAATTGTAAAGATTAATGGAGCATTGCTCTCCTTGCCACTAGTTGGATCTTTATACTTACCATTTAGCGTAATTGTCTTGCCTACAACTTTATAGGAACCAGTAAACACTTGATATGTTTCGTAAGAAATATTGCACTCACTATCACTTGTAAATGATAAAATACGTTTATTATCTACCTCACACTTATATTTATTTCCCTTTAATTTAGATTTAAATAAATCTCCACAAGAATAGAGACTTACGCACGCAACGATAAAAGTCAAAAAGAAACTATAAGTAATAATTTTTTTCATAGTATACTCCTTACAAAATATGAATTTTCAAAATAGTTAATAAAAACCTAAAGCACTTTTTCTATTTCGTTTTTTAACACATTCCATTTGTCTATCCCCAAAGCATACAACTCCTCTATCTCATTACGAGGAAGACTTAGCGCACCTTTTTCGATTTGCAACATCACTTGTGCAAAATCTTTTCCACTAATATTCAAAGAACTACCCTTTAAGAGATGTGCTTTGCTCTTCAACTCTTCTCTTTTTTCCTCAAACAACGCATCACTAAAAAGAGATGACAACAAAACAATATTTTTTTCTGTTTGTTTGATATAATTTTTTAATAAGTCTTTTGCAGATTCCTCATCGCCCATCAAAAGATCTTTCACAACATTAAAATTAAATACTTCTTCCATAAAAAACTCTTTTCTAAAAAGGTTGCCTGACAGCAATTATAATTTAGTATCAAGAATATTAAAAGGTTTTTAACAAAAATTACTCTAAAAAATTAACAGCGACCACTTCGCTTACTTCAGGAAACATTTCTTTCAACCTTGCTTCAATTCCCATCTTTAGAGTAAACATTGCCATAGGGCAAGAACCACAAGCTCCCTGCAATGCCAAAAATACTTTCCCATCTTCGCTAATTGCTTTTAGCTCAACATCTCCCCCGTCTTTTTGCAACATTGGTCGCATCATCTCTATTGCCTCTTTTATCTTTTCGTTATCTAACATTTCAACCTCCTCTCCTTATTATTTTAATTGAGATAGCACCTTAGATATGCTAAATGCAAAATCTCCTATCTTTTCTATATTGCGCACTATGTCCATATAAAGAAGCTCGGTTCTCACAGCAGCTCCTTTTTCTAGTTGATCTCTAACCAAGCGTTTTAAGTTATAGCGCATATCGTCAATACTATTTTCCATATCACAAGCTTTTTCAAATTGTTTTGGATCAAGTTGTGCATTTAAGTGATCGTGCACAAATAAAATAAAACGCTGGGCTAACTCAGTATATGCGATGATTTTTTCCATATCCTCTCTCTCTATTGGATGTTCTAGCTTGGCATTTTTTTTAGTGATATATAAAGCAACCTCATATATCTCGTCTGTCATATTTTCGAGGTTATCTACAATAGACAACATCGACCTCACCTTGATCCTATCTGTTTCAGAAAGAGAAAGACTTAAGGTAGAAACCAAATATTCTGAAAGCTCGTTTTGCATTTGGTCGGCATAGTCTTCCTTTTCTGCCAATTGCTTTTCTATTCTAGGAAATGAAGACTTTTTATTTTCAATTAAGATTTCTTGCAAAAGCGAAAACATCTCACGCACAATATTAGACATTTTTACTAATTCGTGCTCTGCAGCCAAAACATAAGAGCTCATATTCTCTTTTAAGCTTGTAGCCTGAAATGGAAAAATATAGACACCATATTTTTCATCTTCGCTTTCTCCCTTTTTTGGTTTTATTAAAAACCGTACTAATTTCGCAATTTGTCTAACAAAACCAATTGCCAAAAGCGTGTTTACTACGTTAAAAAGAGTATGATAGATAGCGATTCTAAATGTTATGTTGTCATTGCTAGGTCCTGAAGGAAAGGCAAAGTCTATTAGGGAGAGAGACGATCGAAAAAAGATTAACGCAATGACCGAACCTGCCACATTAAACAATACGTGCACCATCGCTGCCCTTCTAGCGTTTAGGCGAGATCCAATAGATGCTATAATTGCATCTGCGGTAGAGCCTACGTTGCTACCGAGCACACTAGCAGCAGCAAATTCCCACCCAATCACTCCAGAGTGTGCCATAGCAATCACAACTGCAGTAGTTCCACTAGAAGAGTGCAAAATTACTGTTAAAACAAGACCCAAAGCAACGCCTATAGCCACACTTCCAGCAGTCGACTTGTTAAAAAATGCAACAAAGGCAAGGTGTTCTTGTGTTATATTTGGAGCTTGAGATGTAAGAAAAGAAATGCCTAAAAAAAGTAGAGCAAAGCCCATTATAGCCTCGCCTATATTTTCTGTTTGTAACACACGAAAAAAACGTAAAAAATAGCCTATACCAAAAAGAGGGATGGCGAAAATAAGCAGTGAGAAATTTCCTATTAAGGAGACAATCCATGCTGTAATGGTGGTTCCGATATTTGCGCCAAAAATCAGACCTATTGCTTGCTCAAGTGTTAAAAGTCCTGCATTCACAAACGAGACCGTCATAACAGTAGTAGCTCCAGAAGATTGCACCAAACCTGTAACGATAATGCCCGTTAAAACTGCAATAAACCGATTGCCCGTCATCAAGTTAAGCGCTTTTTGTACTCCCTTATTAGCACACTTTTGAATACCATCGCTCATCATCTTCATTCCATAAAGAATGAGACCTAAGCTACCTATCATCTGAAACAATATATAAAAAAGCGCCATCAGATCTCCAAATGCTAAACACTAAATCTCTCTTCAAAAGATGAGTTTATCCTATAGACAAAAAAATAGCAACTGATAATCTAACAAATAGATTATCAGTTGCTTAAAATAACTCACTTCTTCTCAAACATAAATACTAAAAAAAAAGACAATTCTACCAACTCTCTTGTCTTATCACATAGCCTCTATGGTTGTTTTTATCCAACGCTTCTTTCACTTTTTCTAAATCTGTTGGCCTAATTCCATAAAGAACCACACGCACATGCGTTTCTGTCTTTTCGTATGCAGGCTCAAATCCTATATCTCGCAATTTTATGACCAACTGCAAAGCATTTTCTTCTCTTGTAAACGCACCTACTTGGATTCTCCAAAGAACACCCTTTGTTTCCTCTGGAGTTGTAGGTACATATATAGTCCCTTTCGGAGGGTTGTCATTTTCCACAGTCTCTTCATCCACGGGCTCTCCTTCTGTTTCTACCGTCTCTTCTGCCTTTTCTTCCACTTTGCCCGCCTCCTGTCCTCCGACTCTTTTTATAGCTACTCTCGCAATGCCCTGCCCAATCATACCAAGCATCTCGGCAGCCGCACGAGAGAGGTCTATCTCTCTGTTTCCAACAAAAGGTCCTCTATCGTTCACTCGCACAACAACCTTCTTTCCATTTTCTAAATTCGTAACTTCTAGCATAGTTCCAAATGGAAGTGTTTTGTGTGCTGCAGTGTAGGCATTCATATCAAAAATCTCACCACTAGCAGTAGGCCTTCCATGAAACGGCTCCCCATAGTAAGAAGCAAATACATCATAGCCTATCATATCTTCAGCCAATAGCAAAAAGTTGAAAGTGCATAAAATAAATAACATGGTAAGAAAAAATCTTTTTTTCATGCATTCCTCCCGATACCTTAAATTGTCGGCATAAAAAAAAAATCCATTAGAAAGACTTATCTAAAAACTAACAATTAATTTATTATGAGAGGGGGTATAAAACGTAAGGACAAATTTATGAAAAATCAAGATAACGTGTTAATATAGGTCTGTATAAAAATATTACAAAAAAAAGCAGACACCCAAAAAGGTGTCAGCCCTTTTTTATACTTCAAAATACTTTAAAAAAGATTGAACATTTTTGTGCGCCACAGAAAGACACACAAAAACTAATGAGATGGCTATCCACCCCCCTATTCCCATTCCCAATTAGTAACACCCGAGCTACTTTCCTTAAGCTTAAACGTAAATTCTGCCTGAGTTTCCCTGCTCTCTGGTTTAACTCTCGGGACATCCAAATCAAAACACAACACAGAATTATAATTAGTTCCTCTCTTACTAATAGGAGGCGTTGGACTCAAAGACTCTCCATAAAAACCGTCAGAGGCTATAAAAAGTTTTTGTGGCAAAATACCAATAAAATGATAGGGACTAAACTTTCCGCTTTCTCTTCTTTCTTCTTTTGTTCCATCACTCACGTAGTGAAGAGGCTCCGCTCTCCCTGAAAAGCTACGAGTATCATCACCTACTTTCCATATAGTACCAGTGGAATGGGCAATAGTATGTTTTATACTACCGGTAGTGCTATCAGGCGGAGCATAGTCTTCTGCCCCAACTTTTTTGTGTGTTATTGCATATAGAGAGCCGTTATATGAATACATATCAGTTACCCTCTCGTCTATATAATCATCCCAAGTTGCATTTTCGTAAGTAAACTCCCCATCTTCATATTTTTTATACATATTGGTTGCAACCTTTTCTGCGCTACTGCCTCTGAGATATGCAGTGTATCGTTCCTCTCCCGTATGGCTATATTTTTTCACACTTATACTATAACTCTCATATATTGCCTGATTATATGACGGCTTTTTATACTGTTTTCTCTCTCTTTCTGCAATAAAAAGTCCATCTTTGTTTGCAACCATAGATGTAATTTCTTTCATTATTTTCCAATCTCCGCCCAGATTTTGCGTCTCATCCGCTACTTCCATAAAATTACTTGGAACTGCACTACTAAAGTCTGAAACAGATGCAAACTTACACAGTTTGATCACAGTCTTTTGATTTGATGAATCCCTTACGGCATAATAAATACGATATTGTCCTTCATCCTTTAAATAACAAGCTGCCATAGCCACATGGTCTGCCTCATTGTAAGAAACTGACATAGATATACCATCAAAATTGGTATCTATCTCACCAAAATTATACGTACCATCGTCTCGAAGCGTCAACATAACAATCCCTAAACTTCCATTCTTTCGATATAAAACATAAAGATTGCCCATTTGGTCGTAGCAAAAAGAGTTGTACGCAAACCTGTCTATATAATCGGCTGGAATACTCGGAGACGCCGGAAGTGCCCCATCCAATTCATCTTCCGCCTTCGCGTAATATTTAACCTCTAAAACAGAGCCACTTCCTGAATTAGCTTTATTCCACAACATTACATTTTGAGTGCCTTTCCATGCCGTCCATTCGTCATTCCAAATTATTCCAGAAGGTGCATCTTTCAAATCTATATTAATCTCCCCAGCCCTCGTAGCAATAGATGCATATTTGTTCATGTTGCGCAAGACTCTTCCATCATAGTCGGTTTCTGGACAATCAATAGAAAGTTTAGCTTCGTTCTTAGATTTATTAAATCCTAAGAAACTACAACTTTTTTGCCTTGTGACAGATTCATTTAGCATTCGAATTAAATACTCTCCGCCATTTAAGTTTAGGCTTGCAACATATGTTGATACATCACCTCTTTTCATATAACAAAAAAACAAAACGTCATTGTGGCAAGAAATAGCTTTAACAGTAGAGCCGGTCAATACTGAACTAAAAGAACTGATAGAATTTTCCGGGGAAGAATCGATAGAGCCATCATTCACTCGATACACATCTACCGTGCCCGAAACTACATTGCAAAGATATAGTTTGTTCTTGTATATTGTACAAGAGTCACTTGATAGATTGGGGAGAGCATATGTAAGCGCATCAGACTTTCCAAATCTATATATCGAATTCCCACTATCTAGCAAATATAGCTCACGAGCTCCACTATCATAAAACAAGTCTTTCCAATTTGTATATGGAGTAGTTGTTGGTACAAAACTATTATCTTTTACATAGTTTAGACCGCGTCCATGTCTATATTTTGAGATGCCATCGTTTGTAATTAAATATAAGTTTCCAATACTGTCAAAAGTATACTTAAAAAGGCTCGTTGCAGCCGCAGCCGAAGGTGTATTAATTGTATTAATTGCAAAAGGTCTTTGTGAAGAAAGTCCATTCCCACCGTCAGCATAGATAGACAATGAATAAGATATATTCGAGGTGTAGGGTTCCTGAATTTTACTATAAAACAAAAGTGGTTCAACCCTCTCATCGCTCTCTTCCACCTCTGGAAGCCAAGTGGACACCTCTCCATATTTTACAAAGATTTTATCTTCCTTTTTGTTGAGTGCAATAAGTCTATTTTTGTTTTCGACAACATTGCTCACCCCAGCATCATATTTAAGCCTTACGCCATCGTCTGCCACATAAAGCTCGTCTTCAGACATTCCTACAAACTTTAAAGCACCAAAAAACTCGCTATTCTCATCTTTAACATTGACCGCTCTATTCTCCGCCTTATATTCGTCTTTTCCTACAATTCGCCTCCCCGCTTCAATCCTTCCGTGCTCTTCTTCAACACTATAGCTATACTTTAATACACCGCCAAAATTGGCATATTTAGTGCTAGAAGAGAAATTATAAAGAACATAGAGAGAGCCCGCTCCCATATATAGATCCAATACACTCCCCTGTTTTTCAGGATGAGCTGTAGAATCTTCTATATGCGCAGTCATTAAATCATCTAATCTGGTCATTTCTGCACTAGATTGCAACTCGACTATCTCATTTCCCTTGTACCTAAACAGCCCTATTTCAGAGTTATTGCTATATCGAGCAATTGCAAAAATACCATTTTTCGCAGCCACCGCCACAACCTCATAACCCGCTCCAAGGGGTACTTCCAAAGCATCTTTTAGACCATCGTCTCCAACAAGTGCAACTTTTGGTTTTTCACCCATTTTTTGCCAAATAGCAAACACATTTCCCGTAGCGTCATCAGAGACTATATTCATCTTCCTAAGAGAACTAAGAGAGGATGTATCGCAAGAAAAACTTCCGTCTTTCTCTCCCTCGCTATTGAAACGCTGAATTCTATATTCATCCACACCACTAGAGCTTTCAGTAGCATAAAAAACATAAGTTCGAGCAAGCCTATCTCTACAAAAAGCAGGAATCGTGTATGATTTAGGATGTGCAACGTGAACATTATATGTTGAGGAAATTTTCTCATCAAAAAATGGCACGCCCCCTACAAAACCCAACTTAAAACTTAGCTCACTATGAGCGGACGTCCCGCTCTTATCCAAAGCAAACTTTAGCGCATGCAAAGAAACAGCAGATTTACTCAATTTAACTTTGACGAAATTGTCCCCTCTTTGCACTATAAGAGACGTCTCGCCCCTCCATTCTCCTCCTTTTGTCAGGACAAGAACAGTCAATTTTAAGCTAGTTCCTATTGGAAATCTACCTTCGTATATCTTTTGCTCATCTGCTCTATAATATCGCTCACTGCTATTCTTCCCCACCTCTTCAACTATAATTTTCATCTCGCTACTGCTAAGCTCGGGCAAACCATTAGCGCCAATAGCTCTCGCACCACCATTTGTAAAATCTAGCAGAACATCACCATATTCACTGCCTATAGCGCCGTCATTCATATTTTGCTTGCAAGAGACAATTAAAAATATTGCAAAAAACAAAGGAATTATCTTTTTCAAGGCTTCACCTCCTTAAAAATATATTAAAGGAATCTTCAAAGTAAAAAAACTCTATCCAGTAGTCAGTTTATAGTAAAAATAACTAAAAAACAATATTAGGCAAAAAACGTGAGCGCTATTTTAGGTGGTTCTCTTTTTCTAAGTGAATAAGAGTAAAAAATAATATTCCAACCAAAACCAATCCGATGATAGTAGCTAAAGCCATAACACCTTGCAACATAACAGCAATAGTTACAAAAAGAGAAGTGATAATCTGCAAAATAAGAAACGTTAGCAATGCTCCGTGTTGAGAAAACCCTATTAGCATAAGCTTATGGTGCATGTGTAGTCTATCTCCGTCACGTATATGTTTTTTAGCGCATATTCGCCTAACAATTGTCGCAATCATATCAAAAAGAGGTAACATAAGAAAAATAATTGCAAAAGGAATAGTAGCTGTTTCGTATCCATCAGGTTTATGAATTAGGGGGAGAAGAGAAAGTGCAAATCCCAAAAATTGTGCCCCGCTATCGCCCATAAATATTTTCGCATGTGGGTAAGAAAGATTAAAAAACAAAAAACCAACAATTGCAAAAGTTAGGATGATGCACAAATAGATAGGTGCCAGGCAAGATGAGTAGCCATTATGATAAAATAGCACACTATAACTGATTAAAATTGAAATACTTAAAAGACCTGCCTGACCGTCAATCCCATCCATCAAGTTCACAGCATTAGTCACCCCAATAATCCATAAAATTGTGATAGGATATGCAAAAATTCCAAAAGATATAAACAATCCAATGGGGGCAAAACTAATTTTTGTAAAATGATATCCTGCAAACACGACGATTGTAGCCACAATTATTTGCACTATCAATTTATATATTGCTTTTAAGTCTTTTAAATCGTCCACCAGCCCCATCAAAAATATAATAACACTTGCCACCATTAACAATAAGATTTTATTTGAAATAGCCAACACACCGGGAAATCTAAAATACATAACCACACATGAAATGATAAATGCTAAGATAAAGCCGACTCCACCAAGACGTGGAATTTGCCCCGAATGTATCTTCCTTCCTCCTACATCATCATATAAATCATACTTTTTTGAAAATAAAATAGTCAAATATACTAATATGCTAGAAGCAGCTAAGGGAATTATCGCTATAAAAAAAATAAGTTCCAGATTTGCTAAATTCATAAAAGTCTCTAAACACCCTTATCGGCTATTTCCCCTATTCCGCTAAAGCTACGACAGGGTCAAGTTTTGCAGCTTTGACTGCAGGATAGAGCCCAAAAAATATTCCTATGCTCACAGAAACCATAAAAGACATTACAATTCCATTGGTGTTGAGTGAAAAGACAAAGTCTGAAGGAAAAAACATCACCACGACTATTTGGCTTATCAATACGCCAGCGCCCACACCCAACGTCCCACCAAGCAATGTTAGAGTGGCAGATTCAATTAAAAATTGATTTCGGATTGCAGCGTTTGTAGCCCCTAGCGCTTTTCTAATTCCAATTTCTTTTTTTCGCTCGGTAACAGTAACCAACATAATGTTCATAATGCCTATTCCACCTACGAGAAGCGAAATTGCTGCAATTGTAGAAAGAACTAGGTTTATCATGTTCATCACTTTAGAAAATTGGTTAAATTGCTCTTTTGCAGAAAAAGTCCAAATCACATCTTCTTTGACGCTGATCTTTGACTGGCTCTCCGCAAATTCTCTAGAAAGATTGATAAGCTTTTTTTCGACACCACTTGCGTCCTCTTGACGGTGCACCACAACTTCTGCATAGTCAACGTCGAACGGATCGCCCGCTCTTTCCAGCTGCCTTTTATAAAATGCATAATTTACAAAGACAGACTGCGAAAGACGCACTATAAAATTGTCTTTAGATTTTAAAACACCAATAACTTCAAAAGTAAAATTATATGGTGGACTATTCCCTTGTGACCTAATTTGAAGCGTTAGCGTTTTTCCGACAGCATTGCCTTCTGGAAAAAGCTCGCTTGCTACAGTCGCTCCTATAACCGCTGTTTGCGAGCCTGTGGCAAAGTCGCTTGTGGAGAAAAAACTGCCATAGTCAATCTCTGCCCCCACGCTTTCGAGTCTATTAGGTTCCACAGCAACTGCCGCCTTGTTGCCAATAGAGAAATCCGCTCTGTTCACGACAGCATTAAAAGACCTAACAAAAAAAACATTTTTCACCTCGGGAAGCTGGCTCATAACCTCTTTTCTATAGTCTTCGTTGAAACTAATATATCTCGAGTTTGTAGTTCTATTGTATTTTGGCTCCACCATAACCACATCCATGCTGAACCCTTCAAAGTTTTTTGCCACACTAACGTATAGAGTAGATCCCATAGATGTAGAAATGATTACAGACATAACGCCGATTAAAATGCCTAAAAGAGAGAGAAGAGTTCTGGTTTTATTAGCCTTAAAATTCTTTAGCGCATTAATAAAATCTTCCAACATAAACATTCCCTTAGTAACTATATTTTTTCTAACACTAAATAATCAATACGTTGTGAATTAGCATAAGAATCTTTTATTGGACGAAGTCTAGATTCATCAACCTTCACATCTCCGTATCCGACTTTTGCACTTTGTCAGAGACGATGAGTCCGTCTTTTAGATGGATAGAACGATAGGCCATAGCGCCTATGTCTATGTCGTGAGTAACAACCACGACACTAGTTCCTTCCCTATTGATTGCAAAAAACAAGTCCAAAACAGAATGCCCCGTCTCGGAGTCCAAAGCTCCTGTAGGCTCATCTGCCAAAATCAGTTTCGGTTTGGTAACAAGGGCGCGAGCGATTGCAACACGTTGCTTCTGCCCACCAGAAAGTTCATTCGGCGTATGCTTTAGCCTATCTTTTAGCCCAACCTTTTCCAACTCCTCTTTTGCCCTCTGTTTTCTCTCTCCATAAGAGAGCCCTTGATACCTCAAAGGCAACATAACATTGTCTAAAACATTCAAACCAGGCAATAAATAATACTGCTGAAAGACAAAGCCTATTGTCTCATTTCTCAAAATTGCCAAGTCTTTATCGCTCATATCGAGAGTGTTCACTCCATCGATAAAAATATCTCCGTCTGTAGGGCGGTCGAGACAGCCTATCATATTCATACAAGTAGACTTGCCAGAACCGGAAGGACCTAATATGGAAATAAACTCTCCTTTTTTAATGTCAAAAGAAACCCCCCGAAGGGCGTGAACTAAAACCTCGCCCACAGCAAAGACTTTTTGAACATTTTTCATAGAAACAATATTTTCACAACCCATTAAAAGCCCATACCCCCACTCTTTACTTCACTTTGATTTTTTAGCTTATCCCCTTCTTTTAAGCCAGATGTCGATGTAAACTTCACAAAACCCTGAATATATGGGGCTATTTCCACCTTCACTATTTCAAACATACCATCCGGCAAAATCTTATCCACATAAGGCTGTCCTTCCACATATCTTATCGCACTTTTATCGCACATCAACACCTCTTCATCTTCTCCTGCAATAATTGCACCATAAAAAGAATAGCCCGGCAACACTCCAGAAGGAGGATCTTCAACAATAATTTTAGTATCTAGCACTGTATTGCCCCTTTGCGAATTTAGGCGGGCAATGGCGGGAAAAGCCGTAACAGTGCCAAAAACCTCAACGCCCGGCAGCGCAGAAAAGGTCAGCTTTGCCTTCTGCCCTAAAGATAGACGATATGCATCAGACTCTGCAACCTCTACTGTAGCCTTAAGATATGAGCGGTCTATTATAGTGCCAAAATAATCTTGTGCCTTTGCATATTGGTCTTGAGTTAGGTTTAGGTAGGCGACAATGCCGTCAAATTTTGCAAAAACGCTTCTATCGCGCACTTGTTTTGCCAAAAGAGAGCGTTCTTGTTCCATAAGAGAAATTTTTCTTTTTGCTCCATTGACCCTCTCTTGCTCTATAGCAAAATTTTGTTTTGCTAGCTGAAGCCTCTGACTAGTTGAATCTAGCGAAAAAAGCAACTGTCCTTTCTTAACCAAATCTCCTTCTTTAATTCTGACAGTAGAGACGATTCCCTCGCCCGGAGACTGCAATTTTTGCTCTTGAGCAGCTTCTATATATCCTGAAATTTGTATTTGATTTTTTTCAATTTCTTTTTTCACTTCTACTGGGGGCAACTCAACCTTTGCAACCTCTTTCTTGTTGCAAAATTGAAATACTCCAAACCCACATATACATATGATGATTAGAAAAGTGATGAGTTTTTTTACTCTCCCTTTTCGCTTTCGCCTTTTCTTTTCTTTTAAAACTAAAGATTCCGCTTCTTCACTTTGAACATCGCTCATAAAAAACTCCTAAAGTCATAAAACCAATCACAGATTCTTGTTTTACTCTAAGCTAAAAAGCAGGTATGTCTCGATATTAAACGAATTAATACTAATTCTGGCATCAAGTTGTCGCAATTTTGCCTTGCTATATTCCATTTCTGCCTGCAATTTTTCGCTATTTCCAATCAGCCCCCTAGAAAACCAAAGCCCATGCTCTTGTGCATTTTCCTTATATATAGGAAGCTCTTCACCAATCAGAGTGTTTTGCCACTCTATATAGTTTCTTTTTGTTTTTAGAGAGTTTAAAAAAGTTTCAAATTCTTCCACCTGCTCACCGATTTTTAGCTCTTCTATTTTTTCCCCTGCTAAAAGCTTCTTTTTTTCTATTGTATAGCTCCAAATTTCTAGCGGATTTAGCGCAAATCCGAATTTAAATCCTATGTCTCCACGTCTGTTTGAATCTAGTGGAAAGTCTAGAGCAGTCGTAATTTTAGCGCCCGGCATTTTTAGAGAAATCCCTGCACTCACGCTCTCAGTTTTCACCGGGTCTCGTTGAAACGGAGTAGACGATGTAAACGTTTTTTTTGAATCTGAAAAACCCGCCTCCCCACTCACTGTCAGAGGATTGAGAGCGATTTTGTTTTTTAGCACATTCACTTCATACGCTCGTTTTGCTTCTTCGATTGCAATATAGTTTTGCTCGCTGAATTTATCCAAACTTAATAGCTCATCTTTTGGAATAGAAAGAAAAATATTTTCTAGCAATGACTCAACACTTTCCATTAAAGCGTCTTCATTTTGAGGCGTCTCTTCGCTTCCAACCGTTTTTTTTATGAATTTATTATATTTTGTTTCTAGCGAAAACAAAGATTCTTTTACATCTCGCCCTGCTGCGAGAAGAGAGAGATTCGAAGTGCGCATTTTGCTAGATGCCTCGCCATATCCTTGAACTCGCAATTGGTTTAGTGCAATTTCGGCTTGCATCTCCTTTAGTTTTTTGTCCAACACATCGCCATAGGACGTAAAAAGCTCTTTCAATTCTTTTAATAACTTTTTTTCAACATATTTTTTAGCTCTTTTAAGTTTTTGCTCAACGCTCTTTTGTTTTTCTGTTGCAATAGAAATTAGAAGTTTTTGATTTTTTCGAGTCGTCCCATATATTTCTGCAGAAAGCGAAAAATTATAGGCCTCGTTTTTCACCTCCCCCATTTTAGATATAGGAGAGCTAAACTTAAAACCTAAGTTGTTATATATTGGAAGAAAAACACTCGCATATGGAGTGAATGAATAGCCTTTTTGCTCTTCTTTTTTGCTAAAAGAAAACATTCCTTCGGAAAGCCCTAAATCAAGGTTGGCAATAGAGGCAATACGTGTCTTCTTTAGCTCTTCGCTTGCCATTTCCATTTCCAAATTGAATGTTTTATACTCCGCATCATTTTCTAAACAATGTTCTAATAACTGCTCGTAGTAAGCTTCAGTAGCAAAAGTGAAAATACCCAGAGTATAAATGCTAAGAACAAAGAAAAACTTTTTCAAAACGACACTCCTACAACACTCACGCAAACCATAAAATATTGTGCCTCTTTATTACTGCAAATTTTAAAAAAAGTCAAGTCTTGTTTTTCAAAAATAATTTACTAGAGAAAAGTAAAATATCTTCAATATTCTCCTCTAATCTTGAAAAATAGACAATTATGTGGTAATAAATATGGAAGTGAAAATAGGATTGAAAGATGCAAGTTCAATATTCACAAACTCGCACTAAAGCCCCGCCAATCAATCCCTCTAGCTAGCTAAAAGTAGTCCGCTAGCTAATGTGTATCCCATACTCTAGCTAATGTATAGACAATAGTCTAACTAATGTACTACCTCAAAACTGCACTGTTTTGCCCCTGCAATCTGTACACATTCGCATACCAACTCCACACGAAATGCACTATCGAAACACAGCTATATTCGCCCCCAAAACTTATCAGTTTCTACTCTCAAAACCTAGCGCTTTTGCTTATGTTTATAGAACATAAGAGCTCGTATTCCCATTTTTACCAACACGTTCTATAGCTTAAGATTTAGGAAAAGGCTTATCATTTTTTTAGTGGTAGTTGAAAAAGTGGATAAAATGATGTAGGATAGAAGGGCATTTTCTAGTGCAAGATTGTATTTCTTATAAAAATTGAAAAAAAGAGGTGTTTTATGAAAAGATTGCTTTTCTGTTTGGTTATTTTGTCTTTAACAATTGTTGCAACGCTTCCTCTCCACTCACAACAAGTGAGGGAAGCAGAGCTTTACTATGTCAATGTTCAAATTATAAAGGCATATCAGCATAACGAAGGCTATTATATCATTTATAGACGACCAAATATGCAAACTGCAGAAGCCTTTATTCCACACAAATGGTTCTCTCCAGCAGATGGGAGGGGGCAAGTTAAAAGAATTAATACTAGAGTAAGCCCATATATGACTGTTTTTACAAAAGACGGAAAGTTTGAATATGTTAAAGTTTCTCTTCCTATAAACAACCCTCAACACCCTGTTTGGGGCTTTTTGTCTAATCCATCGGAATATGACGGAAAATTTAACAATGAAACAGTAGAACTTAAATTCTAAACTCCGCATTATTAACAGTGTTCCATTGAAGACCTTAAAAATGAGCTCTGCAAAGTTGATAGTTTGCAGAGCTTGTTTGCATGATAAGCAAAGTTTTTTAAGAAATATTGAGGAGCTATATGGAAAAGCCAAATATCAAAAAAAACAAAGTCATTATCACAAACAACAAAGAAGTACAAGACTTCTACCTCAACGATAAAAGGGGATATCTTTTTCAATATGACATCATTTTTTTAGAGAAAATAGAAGATATCTTAGTTTTTGTCAGAGATCTAATTCATTCAAATTGGCGTCTTATAAACAACCCGATGGCGGGAAATATCCCACTGCACAAGCACCCTTTTAGAAGCATCGCGTTGGAAAAAGGTGAGTTCGACGCGCGCTCCCTCTCTCTTTGGGATACTGCAACAGAAAGATTTAGGCGTGGAAAGATGCCAGAATATCCTGAAAATATAATAGAAGATTATGCTCACTTAGACTTTATTTTGTTTACAGATAACCTCCCTCTTTAAGTTTTGTTTTTAAGATGCCGATAGAGAGCGCACGTGTGGTCTACTTTATAGTTAAGGGTGATGAGCTATATGTCTTTACAAAAAGAAATAAAAAAAGTCATTAATATATATGCTAACAAAAAAATCTACATCTTTTTTAGCCTTCTTATGCTAACTTTTGTTGGGGTATATGCCCAAGAAGATGTAGAAATAGATGGAATCGAAAGCGATGTGTACTTAAACATAGTCGGTGGGATTATTAAAGTTGGCTCGCCTCAAATTATAGACAAATATGTGCTTTTTACTGCAAATGCCACGTCGCGCCACGTCGCTATAGCTTTTGAGCATGAAAAATATGCTAAGTTACACTCTTTTAGGCGTTTGGTTCCAGATGAAGAGGCGGGTAGTGTCCTTTTGGAGCCTGTTCTCTTCTATATTATGGAACTCCCTGAAAAAATGTCTATGCTAAGGTATAGACTTATTATAGACGGGCTTTGGACACACGATCCAGAAAACACTATGGAAGAATTTGATTCTACAAATAGAATAACTGTCTCAAAACTCATCTTCCCGCCACGAAGAGATATAAAAACACGTGTGATTGGCGAGAAAATGGTCAATTTTGTGTATGTAGGAGAGCCGGGAAAAAAGATTAGCGTTGCAGGCTCTTTCAATAATTGGGATCCATTTATGTATTTTATGGAAGAAACTTCGAGTGGGATATATGAAATTAACCTACCTCTTCCACACGGCACGCATATCTATTCTTACTTTTTGGGAACTAATATGTATGCAGATAATACAAACCCAGAGCACTATTACGACGAGGAAGGCAGAATGGCATCAGTCATTAAATTATAAATATTATAGAGATTTGGAGTATGTGGTTTTGGCTCACAAACATGTGCAAATATTTATAAGCAATTTTGCAAAACTTTTATATTGTTTTTGTTTATTTTAAATAGAATGTATAGACTATCTTTGTTTTTTTTCACATTGTTTCTTTTTTTCTCGTGTCGCTCTTCTCTAGGTTTTGGAGTGGTTGTTTGGCAAGATACGGAAGATAGCATAGAAGAAGGTCAAATAGTAAATGTATATGGTAGCTCACAAGCAAGCAAGATGTATATTGTAGGAGTGGAGGACAGACTTGAAAAAATTGAAGTGCCAATGTATAAAGTTTTATTTGCTAAATCTGCCCTCGAAGCTCAAGAATTAAAAGAAAAGCTTGAAGCGTTAAAGAATATATATGCAATCAGTTTGAACGACGGGCTTCCTATACGCGAAGCGCCAGATAATACCTCAAAACAAATCTATCGCCTAAGGGCAGAACAGATGATGAAGCTCTTGTGGAAAGAATTTGGAGCCCCCGTCATTACAGCAAGCAAAAAAATTGAAGGAGACTGGTATAGGGTAATAACAGACGACGGTGTGGAAGGTTATTGTTTTTCGCATAATTTAGAGCTTTTCGATTCAAAAATTGACAGAAGGGAAAAAACAGTATCCGACACAGGAATCCTTTCAACAACAGAAAATGAAGATGTGGAAGAAGACGAAAAGCTGAAAGCTGTTCTTTCTGCGAGGTGGTATCCCGAATATTATAGAAAAATGATAAACAATAGAACAGTAGACCTGACTCGAATTTCTACATCCTACGGCTTTTTTCCAGGAGATGAGACGAAAACCGCAAAGGTGATATTGCCAAACGTTCAAAGAACTTTTCAGTACTCAGACATAAAAAAAGTTCGCGATAAGTATCGATTTGGAGGCTCTCCCCTTTCCTTATACATCAGGTATGAAGATGTAATTACTGTAGAATTTACAGATGAGAATGGAAGAAGACTCTACGAAAACTTTATAACGCTAAACACTCAAATAGAAAATGTGATAGAAAAAGAAAAGGCTAGACGCTTTGAAGAAATGAAAAAAATAGCGGGCTCCTATGTTTCCGAAAACTATGGGGAACTAGAAATAGGAGGAGATGGTTTTTTCTATTGGAGAGAATATAACGCTATAGTACCGCTGGTTATTCCCGAAAATGCAGACAATGGCGGAGAGGTCTCGATAAAATATTTTCTTTCACGAGCAATTAAAAAGGGGAGTGAATATGAGGGTGTGCTCTCTTTTCAGTTTTCTCTTTTGCCAGATTCAATAGACTTTATATACAAAGTAGACAAAAACGGCATTATGATGGAACCTATATTAAAAGAATGTATAGAAGAGGGCGTTGTAACCACTCGCATAAAGGCTCTCACTCTCTATTTTGCCCGAAAAGCAGAATAACCTCTAAATTGAAAACCAATTTCAAATTAGTCTACATTTTGATTTGACAAATACTCTTCTATATTTGCTGAGTTTAGAACGGTGTAGTCATAGCCTTGCTCTGCCAAAAACTTTTGTCTTTTTTCTCCAAAATCTCGCTCAACTGTGTCTTTTGTTATTATTGTATAAAAGTATGAATTTTTCTCTTTTGGACGCAAAATCCTCCCTAAGCGCTGAGCTTCTTCTTGCCTACTGCCATAGGAGCCAGATATTTGGATCGCAACCGAAGCATCGGGAAGGTCTATTGCAAAGTTTGCAATTTTAGAAACTATTATCACCTTAACTTTCCCCATTCTAAAATCGTCGTATAGGGCTTCTCTAATTTTTGTTGAACTTTTGCCTGTAATAAGCGGCGCATCTATTTCTTTTGCCAATTCCTCCAATTGCGATATATATTGACCTATAATTAGGCATAGGTCGTCTTGATGGTGAGATAGGATCTCTTTGACTAATGGAATTTTGTTTTTATTTTCACTTGCAATTCGATATTTGCCCCTCAGATCTGCTACTGCATATTCAACCTCTTTATTTTCTGCCAAATCAACATTAACCTCTACACAGTGAGCAGTTGCAATCCATCCTTTTTGCTCTAAGTCTTTCCAAGGCACATCAAAACGCTTAGGTCCCACAAGAGAAAAAATATCGCCTTCGTGCCCATCTTCCCTAACAAGAGTAGCAGTTAGCCCCAATCTTCGCACAATTTGTAGCTCTGCCGTCACTCTAAAAACAGGAGCTGGCAAGAGATGCACTTCATCATAAATAATTAGCCCCCAATTTCTCTCTTTAAACACCTTAAAATGAACAAAGGGAGCGAGAGTGCTCTCTCGCCAAGTGAGTATTTGGTAGGTTGCTATTGTTATCGGTTTAATCACTTTTTGGTTGCTAGAATATATGCTTATGTCCTCTTCTTTTATATTTGTTTTATCTAATATTTCGCGCTTCCATTGGTATACGGAAGAAATATTTGTGGTCAGAATTACTGTCTCCACTTTTAGAGCTGCCATCACAATAAGCCCCACAATAGTCTTGCCAGCCCCACAAGGAAGTGCAATAGTTCCAAAACCTGTTCCAACTTCCTTTTTTCCCACAAAGGAGTAGGCAGCGTCTTTTTGATAGTCTCTAATTTCAAAAGGTTTGCCCCCAAGAGTTTCTTTTCTTAATTCTATTGAGAAAGGCTCTCCGTCTTTTAGGGGAACTTCGTCTTTGCAAGGCCAGCCAAGTTGCAACAATACTTGTTTTACAGAGCCCCTATTTAAAATATCTATTAAAAAAGAATTAGCCTCTTCTATTTCTTGAATTATATATTTTTTCAAAAGAGTGAAATGAGAAAGCTCTTTAAAGATTAACTCATTTTCTACCACAATATATAGATATTCATCGTTTTCTGCAGGCTTTAGAACAATTTTTCCATATCTGCTAATTGTCTCGCTCATCCAAGCAAGAACTGATTGTTGCAACGGAAAACGAGAATATTTTGTCAACACTCCTATAATTTGATCAACACTTATACCCGCACTTGCTGCATTCCAAAGAGAAAGGTGCGTAATTCTATATGTGTGAATATGTTCCGGTGATTTTTCTAATTCTGTAAATGGAATTAGCGCAAAACGTGCATCATCGGACTCTGGAGTATGAACATCCAATAAAATAGAGCGATCGCCTTGGATAATTAATGGTTTTAGTGTTGACATAGGGGGGGAATTATAAAATATTATTAAATAAAAATAAAGTATGATTTTAGATGATTATTTAAATTAAAAAAGTTTTTTCAAATAGCTTGATATATAGCTCGTTATCCTCTTCTTGGCTAAGAATCAATATTGTTTTTTTTGCTTTAGCAAGATTTTGTAACTTTTGACTTAATAAGTGCATGCTTGCCACATCGAGCCCACGCAATGCCTCAAATAGTATAATGATTTTTGGCTCTTCTTTTAGACATCGTTGCAACATCAAACGTTGTAGCTGTCCACCCGAAAGAGTATTGCAAAGATCATCTACCTCTGCAATTATACCCTCATCTTTCAGTAAAGACATCACACGCTCATCTCTTTTTTGCTCGTCTATAAAAGCATCTTTTATATAATATACGGACAGAACCTCTTTAATGCTCAAAGTAGGATTTGAGCCCCGATAATATCGGTCGGACGGAATGATGCCTATTTTTTCTTTTAGTAAAAGAGAAGGCGTTAGCTTTGAAAAAGGAATAAATTGATCTGACTCTTTTATTGTAATCCCTCCTTCCACCCTCTTCTCCCCCGCAAGACCAGAAATACAATCTTCAAACATTTTTATATCATGACTATGCCTAAAAAACACTCCCGTAATCTCACCTTCGCATAAGTCTATTTCTATTGTTTTTTGATCTTTTTGCATTTTTATGCAAATACTGGACGGTCTATTCACAGCCTCACTTATTGACAGCTTTTTTATACTGGTATAAATATGGTTAATAATTTTTTGTGTGACATAATTTTCTAGTATTTTCCTAAACTCTTTTTCGCCTATTTCAGTTTTTAACTTTTGTACTTCTAAAGTGGCAAGGTTTACTCCATCTCGTATTACACTAATTTTATCGCTTGTCTCTATAGCTTCGCTTATGTCGTGCGTTATAATAATGACTGCAATATTACGAGAGGAGGCAATGTTTTTAAGTTTATTGAAAAACATACCTCTTTTATAGGATGGGATAAAAGATATACTTTCGTCTAAAATCAGCACCTTAATATTTTTCGACAATCTGCTTACCAATTCTAAAAAAAACGCTTCTTCCTTAGAAAGTTCACGCATGTGTCTTTCAAAATTGAAATTGCATACTCCCCATTCGCTCAAAAGAGCACCATATTTTTCTTTTGTTTTTGCTATATTGGTGAAATTGAAAAAGCCTACACCTTCCCTCTCCAACATCAACTGTTCCAAAACCAAAGCATCACCAACTAAAGGCAACGACTGCAAAATGATATAAATGCCCATCTCTATTGAGTCTTTAACACTAGAAAAAGAGACAGTCTTACCCTCTACGAAAATTTCTCCAGCACTTTGCTTAAAAAGCCCTGCAAGAATATGAGAGAGTGTAGATTTTCCAGCACCATTCTCACCCAAAATACTGTGAATCTCCCCTTCGGAAAAAGAAAGATTCACACCTTTTAGGACTCTGTGAGAAATCCGCTCCCCTGTTTTAGGATTTTCTAAAAAATATGTCTTTTCTATGTCTTTTAGTTCTATTAAAGAGCAGCTCATCTAGCAGACAAAACTAATTGCCCCATTTCTATTTTTTTAAGCATTTCGTCTTGTTTAGCTCTTAAATCTTCTGGTACTGTAGAAATGTAGAGCTCATCATCTGTAACAAATTTTATGTAGCCCGCCTTCATTCCAAGAATTTCTGGAGTCCCTTCTTTTAGAGTACCGTTGATAAAAGCAGAGACTTTCTCATACGCTAGCCTCTCTTGTTCAAGAATTGCGCTACCCACTACGTGTCCTTTTGCCCTTGCATATCCATTGCTATCAAACCACAAAAGATAGAAACCGTTCTCTGTTGCAGAAGATAAAACGCCTTGATTTGCGCCTCCACATATTGGCATAACAACATCCACACCACCGTCATACATCGAATTTGCGAGCTCGGCACCACGTGTGGCATCGTACCAATTACCTACTATGCGAAAGTCTACCTCCATCTCCTCGTCCACAGCTTTAGCACCTTTTATAAAATTAGGCAAAATTACATTCAACATATCAGGATATTCCTGTCCCGATATGAGTCCTATCTTTTTTTGCTTATTTGCCATTTTCATATTACTTGTGCTAACCAAAGCTGCCATGTGCCCTGCAACATAGGCTTGTTCTGCTTGATTATATTGTGCGGTTGTAATTTTAGGCTCATCAGTGCAATATGCATCCAACAGTAAAAACTTGTTTTGCGGAAACCTATCCAATACTTCCTTTGCAATTAGTGGCATGGAAGGATTTGAAGAGAGAACTATGTCATACCTTTCTTCTGCCACCAAATTGCTAAGTTTTTCAACCCACTGACCTTGGTTCACCCCAGCCTCAAGAACGGTCAAGTCAACCTTTTTTCCATTGTTTTTTGCCTCTTCTACCGCACGCTCAGCCCCACTTGCAAGCATATCATATATGGCACTTTCTGCCCTCACGCCAGGCAAAAAAACTGCAATCTTCATGCCCTCTACTTCGCTTTTTTTCTCGCACGAAGTAAGGAGCAGGCACAAAATCAAAATAAAAGAAAAACCCTTACTTTTCATAACTAAAATATATCCTCTCCAAAAGCCTCAAAGTGGGCTCATTATAGTAAATTAAAGTAATTTTTACTAGAACTTTTTATTTTTTTTTCATAAGTCAGTATTGTAACAATAACTTAACTATAAAGTTTTTTAGTTGGGTATTATGATAAGAGAGTATTTGAAAAGTAAGAATCAAAAAATTGGCGCTATAAAAGTTTTAAAAATCAATCTGTTCTGTCATCTTTTGTATATTTGCACATTTTTTGTGCTTCCTTTTTTTATAAGGCAACATCTCATCATAGGAAATTTTGCCGCGTCACTCATAAAAGTTTGTGTCTTATTTTTATTTGAACTAAGCTTTATTCCCATATCAATTTCTACAATGCAGCTTCTAAAAAATGTTCCATATTCTGATATTTTAAAAAAAATAATAACTACAGCCCCTGCCACAATCATTTTTGCATTTACAAAAACAACTCTTATTATATCATCTCTTTATTTTTTTAGACTTGCTATAAAAACGCATCCTGCTCTTGCATTTCTATCTTGTTTTTTCTTTTTTTCTGCTATGTGTTTTGTTTTTTGGTTCCCTTCTGTAGTAACATACCAAACGGAATTGTGTAATAAATGCAATTTTTTTTCATCCCTGCTAGCCTCTATAAAGCTTTTTGCATCCAATCCTTTTTTTTCATCTTTTGTGTTGCTTCATAGTCTACTCTTATATGCCATCTCTATATTGTTTTTGTATATATATCCAGGACAGGCAAGAATATGGTTTGACATAAATACAGCTTATTGCATTATGACGAAAAAGAGAAAAGAAAAAATACTAGAACATAATGGACATTCATGATACAATTTCTGCCACTTCGTTCATTTTATAAGTAGATTTTAGGAGATGCAAAGACTATGGGAATTCGTGGAGAGTTGTATACAGAACAAGTAAAAGTAGAAAATAGGACGTATTTTTTTAACGTAAAAGAAAATTCAAAAGGTGATGTATTTTTGCAAGTTGTAGAAAGTAAGATGAATGAATCTTCTGGCTTTGATAGGCATGCAATAGTTATTTTTGAAAGCGAGATGCAATCTTTTTTGCAAAGCTTGGATAAATGCATTGAATTTATGGAAAAGAATAAGGCAAAAAGATTTAAAGAAATTATGAAAAAACGAGAAGCAAAAAAGACGCAAAGTCAAGCTTCATGGAAAGCACAAAAAAATGGACCAAAGGAGGATCCTAAAAAAAACAATAGTGGCAAAAGGCGTATAGTTTACAAGAAAAAGTCGTATTGAACTTCTCGACGCTTCAACGCTATATAATACCGTCTGGATGCTCTCCTATTTGTGCATTAGATAGTAACAATTTGAGTCTGTTTATTTGGTTCACTTCACTAGCACCTGGATCAAAGTCTATTGGGGAAATATTTACGCCCTTATATCTCCTCTTGAGTTCTTTTATCATACCTTTTCCTGTAACATGATTTGGTAGGCAGGCAAAGGGTTGCACACATGCAATATTTGGGACTCCCATCTTGATAAGCTCTATCATTTCTGCTGTAAGGAACCAACCTTCTCCTGTGATGTTTCCAAGTTGCAAAATATCATCAACAGATTTTGCAAGTTCATAGATATTTGAAGGAGGGACAAAACGCCTGCTACTCTTAAGCGCTTCTTTTATGTGCGAGCGATAGCTTTCAATCCATGCAATGCTAATCTTAGCTTTTGCACTTGCAAATAAGTTTTGTTCAAGTTTTGTGTTTTTATACAAGCCTGCATAAAGAGTATACAGAAAAAAGTCTAGCAAATCCGGCACTACGCATTCGCAACCCTCTCTCTCTATGGTAGAAAAGATATCATTATTGGCTAATGGATGAAACTTAACTAATATTTCACCTACAACGCCAACTCTAGGCTTTTTAGTAGGGATAAGAGGTAAGCGGTCAAAAGACGAGATTATATCATCTATTATATTGCGATATAAAAGCCTATTCATTCTACCAATTTCGCTTTTTATCCTTGAACTAAACTTTTTATAAAGCCTATTAGCCTCTCCCTTAGAAGCTTCGTATGGTCTCACCCTATATAAAACTCGCATTAAAAGATCGCCCAAACATAAAGCTTTCATTGCTCTGTCTGCCAATTTTAAGCTAATTTTAAAACCTGGATTTTTTTCTATGCCAACATGACTTAAAGCAATTACAGGTATATGAGAGAGACCTGCATCAGACAATGCCTTACGAATAAAGCCAATATAATTGGTAGCTCTGCACCCCCCTCCTGTTTGTGTAATAATTAAGGCAGTTTCATTTAAGTTGTAACGTCCAGATTGCAACGCTTCAATCATCTGCCCTGCCACAATAATTGCAGGATAGCAAGCATCGTTATTCACATATTTCAATCCGACATCAATAGCAGAAGGAGTGGAATTATCAAGAACCTCTAAATTATATCCGGAACATTCAAAAGCAGCTTCAACTAAGTCAAAGTGGATTGGAGACATTTGAGGGGCTAGAACTGTATACCGCTTTCCCATTTCTTTTGTAAAGACTACTCGATTATATGCAGACGTATGGTTTAATTTTTCACACTTCTCTCTCCGTCCCTCTCTTTCTTTTACAACAGATAGGAGACTTCGGATTCTAATTCTAACAGCGCCCAAATTTGAGCCTTCATCAATCTTTATAAGAGTGTATACTCGTCCTTTTTTTTCTAAAATTTCTTGTACTTGGTCTTGAGTTACAGCGTCTAAGCCACAACCAAAAGATGTCAGTTGCACAAGTTCTAATTGCTTATTAGTTGCAACAAAAGATGCAGCTCTATAAAGCCTATTATGATAGCTCCATTGGTCAACTACTCTCAAAGGTCGCTCAATCGCCCCCAAATGAGCCACAGAATCTTCTGTTAATACCGCTACTCCCAAATCTTCCATCATATCTGCAATTCCATGATTTAATTCTGGATCCACATGATAGGGTCTTCCTGCCAATACTATTCCCAAAAGTCCTTTTTCTTCTATTTCTTTTAAGACTTCTTCTCCCTTCCTTTCCACCTCTCTTTTAAAAGAATGCACTTCTTTCCATGCAATTTCTACTGCCTTTTTCACTTCGTTTTCATCTATGTCAAAATATTCCACCAAATTTTCATATAGTCTTTTGGAAAGAAGTTTCTTATTGTAATATGGAACAAAAAAATTCAAAAACGTAATACTTTCATCACATCTTAACGCTTCGATATTATTGCGCAATGTTTCAGAATAGCTAGTAACAATTGGACAGTTATAGTGATTGTTAGCTCCTTTATCTTCTTTTATTTCAAATGGAATCGAGGGATAAAAAATAGTTTTCACCCCCTTTTTCAAAAGAGCTTCTATAGCTCCATGTGCTATTTTAGCAGGATAGCAAACAGATTCTGATGGAATACTTTCTACTCCCATCTCATATATCGCATGACTAGAAGGTGGCGAAAGTGTTACTGAAAACCCTAATTCTGTAAAAAAGGTATGCCAAAAAGGATAATTCTCCCAAATATTAAGAATGCGAGGAATCCCAATTTCACCTCTCTTAGCTTCATTTTTTGGAAGACCTTTATAGGCAAAAACTCTCCTTTCTTTCCATTTGAAAAGATTTGGCAATCTATCTGCTCTCTTCTCTTCTTTGATGCCCATTTTTAGATTTAAATCTTTTTCTACCCCTTCTATTCCTCTTTCGCATCTATTGCCAGTAACAAAAAGATTTTTTTCACCTCGCATTTCAAACGTGTTTACTGTGAGCATGCACCTATTCTGGCATTTTTTACAACGAGTCAAATCTAATTTTACGCTAAAAGTTTCAAGACTAGAGTATGTAGCAAGAGTTGTTTTAGGTTGCCCTCGTTCTCGCCATTTCTCCAGTGCGATGAGAGCTGCTCCATAGGCTCCCATAATCCCAGAAATATCCGGTCTTACAGCCTCCTTTTGAGAAACAAGTTCAAAAGCTCGCAAAACAGCATCATTATTAAAAGTTCCTCCCTGTACAATAATTTTATTGCCTATAATATCTGTGTTTCTAAGCTTTATAACCTTAAAAAGAGCATTTTTTATAACAGAATAAGACAATCCACTAGAAATATCCCCTACAGAAGCGCCTTCTTTTTGTGCTTGTTTAACCCTGCTATTCATAAAAACTGTGCAACGACTCCCTAAATCTATAGGCTCTTTTGCAAGGAGTGCCATGCGTGCAAAGTCTTCTATCTTAAGCCCCAAAGAGCGAGAAAAATTATCCAAAAAACTGCCACAACCAGAAGAGCAAGCTTCGTTTAGTTGAATAGAAGAAATGGCTCCATTTTTTATCTGCATAGCCTTCATATCCTGCCCACCAATATCTAGCAAAAACTCAACACCTGGCAAAATATGAGAGGCGGCCCTATAATGAGCTATTGTTTCGACCTCACCGATATCAACTCCAAAAGCTACTTCAAACAATTTCTCTCCATATCCTGTAGAACCTGAATATGCAATATAAGAATCTTTCGGAAGCAAACTGTAGAGAGTTTTTAATATTAAAATTCCCTGACCTATTGGATTGCCAAGATTCACATCATAAAACTGCCATAAAAGCGTGCCTTCCTCATCTATAAGGGCAGCTTTGGTTGTAGTCGAACCTGCGTCCATGCCTAAAAAAAGAGCGCCTTTTGCATCTTTTAAAGCTTTTTTCCTTACAACATTTTTTGCATGTCGAGCTTTAAACATTTCTAACTCTTCTTCGCTATTAAAAAGAGGTGGTAAGCGTTTCACCTCCGTAAGTTGAAAAGATGAGACCTTCTCAAGCGATTGCCTAAAATCTGAAAGCTTTATTGTCTTTGTCAAATTAGCCTTTTGTAAATATGGATTCTCTCTATTTACTAAGACACTTTTTGTATCATTTTGTTCTAATTTTTCAGAAGATTTTCCTTTTAACTTAAAAATGGAATGTTTTGCATCATTGGATAATTCTATGCTTAGAGCAGAGCCCAAAGCTACAAATATTTGAGAGTGTGTTGGATCTATTATCTCAGAGGGTGCAAGCTTTAAAGTTTCGATAAAAGAATTTTTTAATTCACTTAAAAAATGCAAAGGACCACCCAAAAAAGCAACCTTGCCTCTTATAGGTCTTCCACAAGCCAAGCCAGAAATGGTTTGCACCACAACCGCCTGAAAAATACTTTTCGCAATATCCTCTCTTCTAGCTCCTTCATTTATTAACGGTTGAACATCGGTTTTTGCAAAAACACCACAACGAGCGGCTATTGGATAAACAATCGAAGCATTTTTTGCCAGTTCGTTCAATCCTTTTGCATCTGTTTCCAATAAAGCTGCCATTTGGTCGATAAATGCCCCAGTGCCTCCTGCACAAGAGCTATTCATTCGCATATCTACAGTACCGTCTTGAAAATATGTAATCTTTGCGTCTTCTCCACCTAATTCCAGCACAACATCAGTTTCTGGAATTAATAATTTCACAGCTTTTGTGGCAGATATTACCTCCTGAACAAAAGGAATTCCCAAAGCCTGAGCAATCCCCAAGCCCCCACTGCCCGTAGCAATTAAACTTATAGAAGCATCCTTTCCTGCAATGTCTTCTATTTTAGACATAGCCTCTTCGCACGCGCATACCATAGTAGAACGAATATCTGCCTTATGTCGCGTATAACTACTAAAAAGAATGGAATTATCACTAGAGAGTACTACAATTTTGATTGTAGTCGAACCTATATCTATACCTACACGAAAAGTTTCATTCATAAATCTTTTTCATTTTTGACAAAAGCTTAAATTTTGTAGAAGAAAAATTATATTACAACAATATGGATCATATATTAACTCTTTTCTACATGATGCTTCATATCTTTAATTATCAACTGAGTTACTATATTTCCATTAAAAGCATTGCGTTCTATATTAAACACAGCATCTACAACATCACCTTCTCTAAATTCTGTGTTGAGTTTACTTCCTTCCTTCCAATACATACTACTCCACTTATAGTCCCCTGCTTCAATAGTCATTTTTAAGTGGTTTGGCTGAGCCCTCCCTATTGTAGTGGCAGAAATGATTTTCATATTCTCACACATAAAAAGAATTGGAGAGGAAGAGATTCCATAGGGCTCGAATTTATCCACCATTTTTACTATAGAAGGCGCTAAATACTTACATGGTAACTCTATGTCTACATTAAAAGCTTCATTGTCAGAAGATTCAAATTCCATAAAAGAAGAATACTCTTTCAACTTCTCCATAAATTCAGGAAGACGCGATGTTAAAAGCCTGCAACCTGCCGCAAAAGCATGACCTCCATAGTCTAAAAAAATATCTGAATAAGGCTCTAGAATTGAAAGTAGCCGATAATTTCTCGCAGACCTCATAGAAGCCACCGATTCCCCATTTTCCATAGAGCAAATAACTATAGAAGGTACATGAAAAAATTCTGCTAGCTTTCCAGACAATATGCCCGTAATACCTCTATTAAATTCACTACTTGCCACAACAACCAACTTTTGGTGAAATTCTTCAAACGCTTTATATGCTATTGGTAGTGCTATATTCCATTCTGTTTGGCATAACTCTTTTCTCTTTTCATTCATTTCTACAATTTTTTTTGCAATTTTCCCCCTCTCAACACAATCGTTTTCTAAAAAAAGATGAATAGCTGTTTCAGGAGAGCCCATCCTTCCTGTTGCATTGATTAATGGAGAGATATTCCAAGAAACAGACTGAGAAGAAATAGGTGTGTTTTGCAAGCCTTTTATAGTCAATAAATCTAAAATCCCCTTCCTAGGAGTCGAATTAATCTGAGAGAGCCCAAGACGAACTAAAATTCGATTCTCATCTTTTAGCTCCATCAAATCAGCCAATGTAGACAAAGAGACAAGTTGCAATTGCTCCATCTCTTTTTTTCCATATAGTTTATACTGTCTTTGTACAAAAGTAATAAAAAGATTAACAAATGCATCTATCTCTTCAGTAGGAGAATCGTTATATTTTGCGAGCTGACTTGCATCTTTTAGCTTTAATAGACTCATATTTTCAAATTTTTTAACTATCTTGCCAATTTCCATACGAAAGTCTACAAAATTAAATTCCACATTTCCACCGAATGCTTTGTGGCACAAACTTTGTTGTAGTTCTGCATCCCAAACATATATCTGTTGCCCCTGCAAAAAAGATGGAAGACGTGTGTCATAAAACGAAATATGATCGGGATTTATCGTCTCAGCTATTCTATCTACTTCCACCATATTCACCAACTTAACAGCTTCCACTATGTAGGAATTTTCGTTTAGTGGACGAATATTAAGCAAGGTTATAGGAACTTTGTAGAAAGGTAAGAGTCCTATTCTCATAGCCAAAAGCAACTTCCAAGCAACAGCGCAACCTGAAAGTTCTTTGTTTGGATATTTGCAATCTGGCATTTTTGGGTTTACTATAACTGTGGCATTAGGCACTTTATCTTGTGGTGTATGATGGTCAATAATAACCACATCAATCCCTTTTTCACTCGCATATTCGACTTCCTTAAAGTTAGAAATTCCACAGTCTACTGTAACAATCAGAGTACCTCCGCTCAAATGATGCTGTTCTACAGCGTCTATAGAAAGTCCATAGCACTCATCGCCTACTGGAATCTTCCAGCTTGCATCCATACCCAATTCTATAAAAGTTTCGTAAAGGAGCGTAACACTCGTAATTCCGTCCACATCACGGTCACCAAAAATTAACACTTTTTCTTTTTCTTCTATCGCATCAAGAAGCCTATCTACTGCATCCTCCATGCTAGAAAATAAAAAAGGGTTATGCAAATAGCGCACATCATTTTCCAAATAATATAGCATCTCCTGCCCTTCCAGTATGCCGCGCCTACACAACAATGTCGCTTCTAACAAATCGCAATTATATCTTTGCATAACCTCTGAAACTAAACTTTTCGCCAAGTCAGTTTTTATCCATTTCATAAAAATATCCTCACCACTTCATAAATCCACAATGTAATAATATTGTTACAGTTATTTTACCTTTAAATTTAGTAGAATTTTAATAAAATATAAAAGTCTTACAATAAAGATGAGAACTCAATCTCTCAAGAAAAATCAAAAAATGCCGTACTATGGAAGTGGGTAGTTTGGTTTACAAAAATAGCCGGTATGAGGGAGAGATAAACGTTTATGACAAACAGATATATTCATACATTAAAAAATGGACTAATATCCACGATTACAATACTTCTATTTTCATATATGCCATTGTATGCAACAGCTGAAGATGAAATCCCTGTAAATTCAGAGCAAAATATAACAGAAGCAGAAAAAAAAGAGGAAAATAATGAGGAAATTGCTGTTCCATCCACTGAAAATATCCCAGAAGAAGAAAGTGAATATTCTAGTAGTGCAAACTCTATAGATGGCGATGGTACACAAAGGGAAAATACTCAAGAGGACATAGAAAAAATCCCCCAAAGCGACGTCTCAATCAAAAAAGAAATTCAAAACGAAAAAGCAATAGAAAGTTCTGAACCTATGTTTCCCAGCAAAAAAGAGCTAAAGAAAGAAGAAATATCCTCTCTCTCTACAATGGAAATATTAAAAGAACTTGAAAGTGCATCCTCTCTTTTTTCAAAAAGACGACTTATTGCAAAAAACGACGAAAATAAAAATGAAGAAACAGGAAACAAGAACGAAAAAGAAAGTATTGAAGAGTCTAAAAAAGAAGAGAAGACAGAAAACACTGAAGTAGAAGAAGAGGTAGAAAACAAAGAAGTAGAAGAAAATATATTTACAGGCGAAGACTTTTCGATAGAAGATTTTGATGACGAAGAAGAATATGAAGCAGAAGAGATACAACCAGGAGAAGAGGATAATTTTTTAACTTTTGATGAAGAAGTAAAAAAAGAAAAAGAATCTACTTCCGATTCTCCAAACAATACATCTAATCCAGAAGTAATGCAAAAAGATCGAGAGCTGTCAAATATTTTAGATGAAGACGACAAAGTAAATATTTCAAGGTATGCAAATATTCTAAAAGGTCAAGCAATAGATTTTTCATATCCAGGAGAAGGGTGGGTATATTTAGGCGAAGAAAATACAAAAAAGGGTCTTGAATATAAAAAACGAAAAATGAGCGAAGGCAAAACATTTTTCACTTTTAAGGCAGAAAAAGTCGGCAACTATATCTTAAACTTTTCCTATTTCGACGTATTTTCAGGAAATTTTATTGTTGATGCTATTTCTGTAAAAGTAATTGAAAGTGATGGGGGAGAAAAAAAAGATAGCCTTACGCTTGAATACAACAATAAGGATAAACCAAATACAGAAAAAGAAAAAAAGAGTCCTAGTGAAGTAGGAATAGATGGAGAAAAAGTAGAAATTAAAATAGAAGATGGGAAAAAACTTCAAGAAAGTGTAGGCAAAGTACAAGAAGATAAAAAAGATGAGAATACAAGTGAAAAACAGCTAGAAAAGAATAAACCAGCAGTTGCGAAAGAAGAAAAAAAAGCGGTAGAAGCGACGACGGCTGATAGTAGTACTAAACAAACGAAAAATTCCCAATATCAAGAACCTGAAGTATTTGTAAATGTTGCTACAATTACTCCTGAAAATGCTAAAACAAAAGAAAATTCTGAAGAAGCCAACAAGATAATAAAAGAAGCACAAGATGCGATATCGCAAAACGATGCAAAAACAGCACTAGAAAAACTTGAAAGTTTTTTTAATATCTCTTCTAGTAATATAGATGTAGCATATTTTTTGCGTGGCATGGCATACGAGATAAATGGAGAGTATAGAAACATGAAGCAAGCTCTTAGTGCATACAAGTTTTTAATAAAAACTTTTCCGAACAGTTCACACTATGAAGATGCAATGCGTCGTATTCGCTATATAGAAAAGTATTTTGTTAATATAAAATAAAAACAAATGCTGTAATTGCCATTACAGCATTTGTTTTATTTACCATAATTCTCAATTTCTCTAATTTTATCCCTTATTGTTGCAGCTTTTTCAAACATAAGCATATCGGCATATTCTGCCATTTGCGCCTTTAGTTTTTTTATCAG
>CAUTVN010000005.1:0-33559 GCA_963541705.1 uncultured Treponema sp. | reverse complement strand
ATACAAAGCTTTTTTCGCCCTCTTTCCATAGCTATTTCTAGCACAACCCTTGCCAGTTTTTTTGCGCTGATTTTTGCGCTTCTTTCGTCCGATTTAGAGGAAGGCTCGTCGCCTCTAGCCTTTATATTGCGAGCGTTTTCTATAGTCTTTAGAGACTTACCTCTTCCTGCGTGGGTGATTTTGTTTTTGTTCTCGTTTGGTCAAAACGAATTTACAGGTTGGTTCGTTTTGTTCATCGTAAGTCTTGGAGCTTTGAGTAGAATATTTAGGGAACTGATAGAAACCACGTCCAAAGAAAGTTTTGCCACTCTTCGCTCTCTTGGCGCCTCGCGCATATGCGCTATAGTGCACGGAGTCTTGCCAAACATAGAAGCAAAGTTTGTCTCGTGGCTTTTGTATAGCCTTGCAACAAACATTAGAGACTCAGCGCTTGTTGGCATTTTGACAGGCTCTGGACTCGGTTTTTTGTTTATGCTTTTTTTTAGAAGCTTTAGGTACGACGCAGCAGGCTTAGTCATCATCTCTCTCACAGTTACAGTTTTAGCTTTTGATTTTTTTGCAAGAAAAATCAACGCAATGATGAAAAAAAATGAGAGCTCAGCAAAGGGCTTGAGGTTTAGAAAAGTTTTTGTTAAGTCGCTATTTTTCTTCTTGCTAATCTTTTCAATTTTTTCGCTTTTTATCACTTCAGGCGACAATCTTAAATTTCAGGTTATGTTAGAAAAACTATTTCAAAACATCGTTGCTATGTTTTTCAATTTCAAAAACCTCTCTAACATTCCTTTTGGCTCGCTAATTTTTTCTTGTCTCGTCAGCCTTGCCCTCGCTTTTTTAACCACTTTTTTAAGCTGCGTTGTGGCTTTACCTCTTTCTGTCTTGAACCAAAAATATTTTTTTTCGTCTAGCGTACCTTCTATAATCATAGACAGCATCTCTTCCTTCATTCGCTCTATTCCGACAATAATTTGGGTATTGCTTTTTTCTGTTTGTTTGGGTGTGGGACCGACGTCTACAATCATAGGTCTTTCTATTCATAGCATAGCATATTTAGTCTATGCCTTTAGCATGAGTTTTAATAGCATAGATAAAAATGTATTGGACTCCCTCTCTTCTTTGGGAGCTTCAAAAACACTCCTTTTTTTTAAGGGCGTGCTACCCAGTGCTATAAAAAGCATTGTCTCTTGGAGTTTTTTCCGTTTTGAAATCAATTTTGTAAACGCAGTTGCTCTAGGCTCCGCAGCAGGGGCTGGTGGCATAGGCTACGAGCTTTTTATCGCTGGGAGTATGGAATTCGACATTCAAACAGTTGGCATTATAAGCTATCTTTTGCTTCTCATCAGCTCTCTTTTAGAAAGCGCCTCAAACTCTATAAAAAAAAGGCTGCAAAACGGAAATTTGCAATAGGCAGGTTTCACAGCCTCTTTATAAAGACCGTAAAAACGCAAGCGAAAGCTCCCTTGCCTTGCTGTCCATTTCCATAACCTCTTCTATACTTCCAACATCAAAGTTCCAGTCGTTTTGCAACGTCTTCTCCACCACTTTTGGAATATCCAAAAATGAGATTTTTCCAGCCATAAAAGCACCGACAGCCACCTCGTTTGCTGCATTAAAAGCAATGGGATACGCTTTTCCTTTTTCCGCAACATCAAACCCGATTTTCAACATAGGAAAATCTTTGTAGCGCGGGGGCGAAAACGATAGCGAAAAGTTTTTGGTAAAGTCTAGCGGACTTAAATATTCTTCCATCATGTCAGGATGGCAAAGGGCGCCTAAAATTGGTGTTTGCATATTTGGCGGAGAGCATTCGGCGTATATAGTGCCACCTTTTGTTTGAACCATTGAGTGCACTATACTTTCTTTGTGAATCGTTACTATAATGTCTTTACAAGAAACCGAAAAAAGCTTTGTTGCTTCTATAACTTCTAGAGCTTTGTTCGCAAGCGTTGCGGAATCTATTGTTATCTTTTTTCCCATATTCCATGTGGGATGAACAAAAGCATCTGCCAATGTAACGTGCGCAAGCCTTTCTTTTGGCAAGTCCCGAAAAGCGCCCCCAGAAGCTGTGATTATGATTTTGCTTATTTCTTGCTTTTTTCTCATATTTAACAACTGAAAAATTGCCCAATGTTCAGAGTCTACTGGGATGATTTCGCTTTTGTGTTTTTTACATTCGTTTTGCAAAATATGATGCGCCAATACAACGCTCTCTTTGTTTGCGAGAGCTAGAGGTAAGCCTAAATTACAAGAAGCGTAAGACGCAGTCAATCCTACAGCCCCTGCTATGCCATTCAAAACAATATCTGGCTTTGCCTCGCAAAAAAAAGCTTTAAACGTAGCTAGTGCGTTTTTTATCCAATCTGTTGGAATAAATTTATTGGTAGGCTCTGAGCAGTCGAGGCAAAGAGAGGTAATTTCTTTTGTGCAAAGACTTTTTGAAAGCGGAAACTCTTTTTGAATTTCTTTTGCAATGTTTTCGTTTGAATGATAGGAAAAGCCTGCAAGTTCAAACTTTTGAGGAAATTGCCTTATTATATTTATTGTATTCTTTCCAATAGAGCCCGTAGCTCCTAACAGAACCACTTTTTTTTTCATATTCTTCTCCCAAAAATGCTTTGTTTATAAGCCTTAAGAGTATTAAAAAACTTTTTCCTATGCAACTGGAAAACATCCTAAGAATCAAGATTTCCGCATTATAAGGATTAAGGAAAAGTTTTGACGCCGATTCTAAGGCTATATTTTCCCTTTTCGTCTTGACATATTCTATAAAGTAGCTACACTTTGAGTGTATAACTTTTCAAAAGTCCGTATAAATCCCCAGTTCTTTGGAGATCAGAACTCCATAACATTAGCTAAAAGAACATCGTACTCTAGCTAATGTCTTGATATTCCCCTAACTAGAAAAGCATCGTTACACTAACTAATGTACAACCCCGAAACTGATCAGTTTCTGGGGTCGAGTCTGATCTGATTTAACCTGAAAGCCCGCTCAGTCTCGCACCCCGAATCCGAACGGTTTCACAGTCCGAATCTGATCGGATTCGACCCTCGAATCTGCACTGTTTTGAGGGGCGAAACAGCACTGTTTGCGACCCCAAAACTGCATTGTTTTTGAAAAAAGCAAGATGAAGTGCTTTTTGTGCTATTAATTAAATTCAAGAATTTAAGCAAAAATAGATTTTGGTGCATTATCCAAAAAAAGAGACTTAACATAGATTATTTTTTTTAAAAAAAGGACTTAGATAATTGTTTTGATTTCAAAAAAGAACTATTATATAAGGTGGGGTGGTATACGAAATAGTACAGTATACAACAATAGGCGTTGATAAATGCATATCATTATCTCCATAAAGAGGAGGGTTTTATGAAACGCTCTATATTATTTTTAAATTTAGTTTTGATATTCATATTAACTTTTGCGTCTTGCAAACAACAAAATAGTCTGAAAGAATATGTAGAAAAAGGATTTGCGAAACCCATGATAGAAGGGAATGCCGAAATCACACCTCAAAACAAGGGGGATGAGGATAGGCTTTATGTTCCTTCTGAAGAAGAGATAGAAATAGAATTTTCGATAAAAAACAAGTTTTCGCAAGAGCTAAAGAGCGTTATAGAGATTCCTCAAGAAAAAAGAGCGCTATTTAATAAAGAGCCTAGCATAAAGGAATTGACTCCGTCGAAAATGGTGATATCTTTTATTTTCAAAAAAGAGGCGGAGCCTTCTGGTGGCAATGCATTTGTAGGAGAGAATGTTCCAATAAATATTAAGCTATACGAAGCGAGCACCGGGCGCATTGTTTCCTCTCGCTCTGTCAATGCAACATGCAACACCCCTCCCCCCCAATAAAGGCGACGGACATTCAATATGTGGAAGCAAGCGACGAATACACGGTGCTTTTGCCAAGGAACGAAGGCAAGCATAACGATTTGAGGGAAGTTCAGTTTTTTTTGGGTAGCAAGTATGGTGGTGAAAACACAAAAGCCAACGTTGTTTCTGTAAGAGATGCTTCTTCACAAGGCGTGTCGTATACCCTTGCAATAAAAGGGAGTGAGAATTGGCAACTTCAGCACCCTTCTGGAGAAAGAAGTATAAAAGCGATAGTTTGCGATATGGCAGGGCTTAAAAGCAACGAAGAAGGGAAGAGCGCAAAGAGGATATTCACATCCATCACATTAGTGCCGTCTTCTACAACAATGTCGCTATCGGAGGGGAGGGACGATGGCGTGCTTATTCCTGCAATAAAAGAATTGGAAGAGTTTTTCAAAGGAGAGGACTGGAAGAGAGCTGGATATTCTGTAGAGTATTCTTTGCCAGCAGGCTTCTCTTATAGCTCTGGAGATAAGTTTAGGATAGATGCATCGGTTGTGGCGGGCACTCCTTATGCTATCACCGTTTCTTTAAATCAAAATGGCAACGTAAGAACTGCTACATACACTGTGAACTTTATGGCACAAAACGAGGCTGAAATAGATTTAAGCAAGCTGAAAATAGAAGATGTTTCGGACTATGTGGCACTTGGGGCGATTAGTGGGGCAGCCCCTCTTTCTCTTTCTGGCAATACGCTCATTTTTAATGAAGTTGCTGGGGTGAAAAAAGCCACTTTAAAAGTGCCATATACTGGTTTTGCAACAAACATGGATGTGGATATTAAGGCGATTTCCAAATATGGGAAGATTCAAGACGAGCACCATATAGGCGATGCATCTGCGAAAAAATTTAGTGGTATTAGTTTGGCCCAAGCCTCTGGTAGCACAATGGAGCTCAAATTTTGGGTTGTAGCAGAAGATGGTGTTAGCCAAAAAGAGCATTCAATAACCTTTGAAAGAGACGATTCTGTAGAGCTAAAGCTTATTTTAAGTCATGAGTTGCTAGATTCTCCAAATGGCAAGGCAACGCTTAGCTCAAGGTATCAAAAACTCGAAATAGAGAGCAATGTGGGGCCGCAAACACAAGTCTTTAGGGTTGCAAAAAATTCTGTTGCAGAACTTTGTGTAATAGCCGGCTCTGAAGCAAGAGTTGGCAAATGCGAATATACCAATACAGCGCATTCTGCAACATATCCAATAGCCATAACAGAGGGGGGAGGCAATGCCAATATTTCGGCGACAGAAGATTACGAAATAAAAGTAGCGCTTAGGGCAGATGCTGTTGCTATTTGGGAAGACTATAACGGAGCGACGCCTCCAACTCATGGCTACACTAGCGGAAAGATAAGTTATTATAAAAACGGCGCACTTCAAAATGAGGTTCCCGGCAATCCTGACAATGGCAGGGCAGTGCAAAATGGCAGTGAGCTTGTCTTTGAAGTTGAAGGTGTGAATTTTAGCACACACAATGTGAAATTCTGGAAAGTGAATGGGGAGGAGATAAGCGCTGATAGAAGCTATGGCTCAGGCTCTATCACTTTTGAAAATAATAAAACGAAGCTTAAAATTAGCAATGCTAGAGGCGACTATAGGGTGAGTGTATCCGTTGTGAGGTTTTACAAGGTTGAAGTGGAGATAGTTAGACCTTCAGGTTTTGCAAGCTACGAACATGCTTATACGCTAGAAACTCGTGTGGCAGGAGCTTTAAGAAATGCGGATGGAGCGCCTAGCACAAGCGGGGATGTTATAACCTATACATTTAACAATGTTGATGATGCCGCCCTTGTTGCTTTCAAAGCGATTGAAGGAGCTGGTAGCAAATTCAACATAGAAAAATGGGAATACAGGCTTGGCGCATCTCCATTTGCCTCGCTTGCTACAACAACGATTGATAAAAAAAATGCCTCTATAACCTCTCTTACGGCGGACGCAGTGGTAAGAATCACCCTAGAGATAAAAAAATATAGAGTTAGCTTTGACGGGGAAAATGGAACTGTTGACATATCTGGCATGGTATATACTGCAAGTGGCGCCTCAAGCCCACTTCCTGGAGGCAGCACTTATACTATGGTTGAAATTGGTGGAAAAATTGTTTTGAACAAGGGGGCAGATCCAACAGGACGCGTGATGGAAGGCTGGAGGGTTGCCGGCATTTTATATAGCGCGCATGGAACAAGTGGCGATGTCGAAATGACAGGAATGGATTCTATAACGGTTTCTAACATCCATGCCGACACAAACATAAAAGTGGTGTTTAAGCTCAAAAAATACATTGTTAAAGTGGTTATTAAAAAACCTACAGGTGATAGCGCACCTCATAAATATAAAGTGAAAATGGCTAAAGGTAGCTCGGATATTACTAATATACCCAATACTAGCACTGAAACAATAGAGTATACATATAGCCACGTTGAGCATGATAGTGTCTTAACGTTTACTGCGGAGGCAGAGGCAGATAGCAAATACGAAAGAGATAAATGGCAATGGAAGTTGGGGGGTGCGTCTTCGCCCACAGATATGCCTGCACCAAATCAGGATACAAAAACATGGATTGTAACAGGCAATGCAGAAATAATTCTTTTGCTAAAGAAAAAAACTTATACTGTTGGCTGGAGCATTCAAAATGGCAATGGAACAAAAATAAGTGTGGACGGGAGTGCCCCCTCCGCTACGGCCGGAAGCAAAACAGTAGAAATTGATGCGAGTGTTGGGCTTATCGCAAGCGACATACCAGAAGGGCATTATATAGAAGGTTGGAAGGTTGGTGGAGTGCTATACGAAGCATCGGATGCAAGCAAAGACATAACAATTGGAGGCGCTGATAAACAAACCTTGACCATAGACAATATTAAGGAAAACAAAACGATCATTCTTTCTGTAGTAAAAAAGAAGTATACCCTAAAAGTGAATTTGGAAAAGCCTGCAGCTTGCACCGACCCTATTGACCGCACAATAAAGCTATACAAAGGGAGCACAGAAATTAGTGCTAGCAGTGTTTCTGGCACAACCTATACTTTCTCTGACATAGAGCACGGAACTAACTTAAAAATTGTCGCAGTGTCTGGTGGTCCAAAATACATAGTAGAAAAGTGGGAATATAAAAAGGATGATAGTAGTTTTGGCGAGATTACGGAGCCTGCACTTGGTGGCACTTATCAAAGTGAGAAACAAGAGGTTAGTTTGCAACTAAAGAAGGATCTAGAGGTAAGAGCGAATCTTGTTCAATTTGTTACTTTCGAATTTGAAAAGAAAGGGAACAAAGGCAAGCTAGAAATTAAAAAAGATGGCGACTCCTCAACTCAAACCCTAAACGCAACTGGCTCTAAAAAGATTGCTATTGCGGGCAATACAGCTACTTTCACATTAGAGGTGAAAGAGCTAAATCTCAGCGACAACAAAGTGGTGAGTTGGACTTTGAATGGAGTGATGAAAGATAGCAGTCCTTATCTAAAAAATGACGGATTTTGGGAAAATAGGGTCGACGAAACATTCAATGCCGGAGATGTTGTGAAAGTGACGGTGAACAAAGTGTACAAGATGGTATTTAAAGCAACTGGCACCGGAGACCAAAACGATAATTATACTGGCAATTTTAAAATATCGGTTAAAAAGAATGCCGGCGATACCGACCCAAACCATGTGTTTTTGCCAATGCGCACTTTGGAGGTAACAAACTCAAACGCTCCCGCAGACTCTAGAACTATCTATGCAACACAAAACACGAAGATTGATATTAGTATGACGGAATTGGGGACAAACAAAGAAATATGGAAGTGGCGACGTGGTAATGTTACTTTGAATGGGCATTGGAATACAGATGGACCGAATGATATCCAGGTTTTAGGCAAAGAAGAGATTTCTGGCTATATGGTAACGGAAGATTTAGGCGTTAATGCATGCATCACAGATAAAAGGTGTGTGGTAGAAACTGGCGTAGATAAATCATCCGTTAAGGAAAACGATGAAGAATATGCTAAGAAAATTAAAATAAAAGTATCTTATAGTACTGATTCTAGTGGGACAACTTTTACTCAACTTGGCACTGCCGAAAATCTAAATGCGGTAAAGTATAGGGTAAAGAAAGGTTCAAAAATCAAGTTTGAAATAGAGAGTAATGCATATGCGTTTGATAAATGGAATAAAGAACAAGGAAATCCCGCTGGTGTATCAGATCAAGCTCTGAGTTTTACCTTGAACGAAGATATAAAATGGCTAGCCAAAATGAGAGTTAAACTTAGGGTGAGATATAATCCTGAGCCCTTCTATGACGCGATGTGGAACAACCTAAACAAATTAGAGGCTCTCTTGGTGGATAGTAGTGGAACTGTAAAAGAAACAAAAACGGTTAAACGAGACGAGTGGGTATTTTTTGACACTCCGCTTTCGACTTTGGGCACGCTTAATGGATACGAAATAGACTTAAAGTTTACTTTTAAAAATCCAGCCGACGCTACTACAAAGTTTGAATTGAGCTACAAAAAAGATGGTAATAGCACCCCTAGAACGTGGTGGTATAACGCAAAAACGATAAAAGCAGTGGCAGATGGCGGAGGGCTCTCAGGCAAGTGTGCTGGTGCCGACTGGGAGATAACCATAGACATGCCACTAGAATAATAAAAATGATTCGATTATTCTAAAAGAACAGGGCTATAAGACAATTGCAAATGCAATTGTCTTATAGCCTTTTTTATGTTGCTGTTTTTTTTGAAAACTTTTATGGTCTTTTCACAATTAAGTAGTTTTTTCCCATTTATTTTTTTTGCACATGTTTATATACCAACAACAGCAATAAAAGCCGCTTAAGACGTGCGAACGGTTAGATTGTGCAAATCTTGACTTTTTTTAGCTTATATGCTAGCATTCCATCAGACTCCTTGAGTAGCAGTTAGGGCCCATAGCTCAGTTGGTTAGAGCAGCGGACTCATAATCCGCGGGTCGCCGGTTCAAGTCCAGCTGGGCCCATTCATTTTTTGTTTCTTTCTATCATCTCAAACTATCGAAAAAATCTCTTGAAAATTCTGTTTTGATGTGCTATCCTAAAAACTGGTGTGATAATAGCATAGTAGCTAGGCATGGAGGTATTTATGGCAGGGTTGACCCGGAAAAAAAATGTTAATAAGGAAGTTTCAGAAAACGCAGCTTTATTAAAACTTGTAACGTTTCAGTTAGGTAATGAACTATATGGCGTGGAAATAATGGAAGTAGACCAGATTGTGCGTGTGCAAGATGTGCGGCCAATTCCCAATACTCCATACTATGTGGAAGGTATTTTCACACTACGTAGCGAAATAATCCCAATCATTTCTTTGCACAAAAGGTTTCATATTCAGAAAGCAGTTTTTGAAGACGAAGACGAGTCTTTGGGCGGTTTTGTCATATTGAAAATAGAAGGCACAAAGATGGGCATAGTGATCGATAGAATTGCTCGTGTTGTAGACGTAAAAAAAGAAGATATACAGCCACCACCAGAGATGATTACCGGTATTGGAACAGAATATATTCATGGCGTGGTACGCAGAGAAAAAGGCTATCTCATAATTCTAGACATTCATAAACTCTTTAGTTCTAAAGAATTGCAAAAACTTGCAAGTGCTTTAACATAACAACCATATGAAAATTCCTCTATACAGCCCTACTATTTGTCGCTCCGAAATGGAGGCTGTGCTTGAGCGCATGGTGGAAGAACGCGTAGGGCCTGGGGATGTAAATGCAGGATTTTCTAAGGCTATATGCACCAATTTTCCCTCGAGTGGCGCTCTCTCTTTGAGAAGTCCGTCGATTGCTTTGGGCTATGCACTCGAGTTGCTTGCCCTAACAGAAGGCTCTTCTGTCGTCCTTTCTGCCTTGAGTCCGTCTTGGATGCTAACAGAGCTAGAACGACGCTCTCTAAAGCCAATCATAATTGATACCTCTCCTAATTCCATTTTTATGGACATAGAAAAAGTTAAAACTGTAGCGACCGGCGCCTCTGCTATCATTTTAGACGAGCCGTTGGGCTTCATTCCTGATATGAAAGAATTGATCTCCCTAAATCTTCCAATCATAGAAGACATTTCCAAAAGTATTGGGGCGGAGCGAGAGGGAGTGATAGCAGGGGTGAGTGGAGACGTCGCTATTTTAGGTTTGGAAGAAACCGATGCTATAACGGCGGGGGGAGGTGCGGCGCTTATTGCAAATAACAAAGATTGTAAAGAAGCTTTAAAGCAAAGGATGACGCAAGTTTCTTCTATAGAACTTATGCCAGATATTAACGCCAGCCTGGCTACAATCCAGCTAAAACAAAACAAAAAAAACATAGAAACAAAAAAGGATTTTTTAGCTATCTATCAAAAAGCACTTTTACAAACAAAACATAGAACCATTCAAATTGGGGAGCATGACATAAACCCCATCTACTGTTTTCCCATTATATTTGAATCTAATGTTGCAGAAATAGAGAAATTTGTAGAAAAAAAAGAGATAGAAATAGAGAGAGCTTTTAAGAACTCTATTCTTTCATCAAACGAAAGTCTGCAAGAATCGTATATCAACGCTTCTTCTATGCTGTTTCGAACTTTTTTGTTTCCACTATACCCACTGTTAGGATTAAAAAAAGCTATGGAAATTGCAAAAATAATATCTGTCTTGCCTTAAAGGAAAGGGTTAAATTGCAAAGACGTGTTTTGATTGTTATAAGCAAAGACAAAAAGGAAGCTTTTCCGCTAAAAGATAAAATTGTTCGTTTCTTAAAAGACAAAAACATTGATTGCAAAGTGTTTGTCTACGATGGTTTTTCTTATAGCATGAAAATGAGTGGAGCTTATACACACGCAATCAGTCTCGGTGGGGACGGCACTGTGTTGTTTACCGCTCGTTTTTGCGCCCCATATGCAATACCTGTTTTCCCAATCAATTTTGGACGTTTCGGATTTATAGCCAGCATAGAACCAGCCCAATGGGAAGGCTCTCTAAATCTCTTTATCGAAGGAAAAATCGCTCTATATGAGCGTCTTTTGCTTTGCGCTCAAGTAATTAGGGAAAAAAACACAATTTCAAGATTTGAAGCTCTAAACGACATAGTCGCTTCTGCGCAAAGTGTTGGGAAATTGGTTAGCCTCAATGTTAGTTTTAACGACGTTTCTTTTGGCTCCTATAGAGGAGACGGAGTTATCCTTTCAACTCCTACGGGTTCTACTGCCTATTCCGTAGCTTCGGGAGGTCCTATTTTAGATCCATCAGTCTCAGCATTCGTCCTTACCCCGATGGCTCCTTTTTCTCTTTCAAACCGACCCATTGTCTTGCCATCTTCTGGAACTATAAAAATCTCTAAAGCCAGCTTTAGAGATGAAAACATCGCAATAATAGCCGACGGACAAAAGTTATTAACGCTAAAACATAGTGATGAAGTGTTTATCACCCCTTCTAGCAACAAAGCTATTTTAGCAGGCTGTTCACCATTGCAATTTTATTCAGCATTAAAAACAAAACTAGGATGGCAATGGTCTTGCAAAAACACAAAATAAGTTTTCAATCCTATCAGTTCCAAAATCGTAATGCTCATTCTAATTTGATATTTTTTTAATTTTATGATACTCTTAAGTCTATGGCAAAGACAATAGACGACAAAAAAATTATTTACACAATGGATAGGGTTTCCAAATTTCATGGAACAAAGCAAGTATTGAAAGATATTAGCCTTTCATACTTTTATGGTGCAAAAATTGGGGTGATAGGCGCCAATGGCTCTGGAAAGTCCAGTTTGCTTCGCATTCTGGCGCAAAGAGATGCAGATATCGTAGGAGATGTCCACCTTCAAGATGGCTATACAATCGGTTTTTTGGAGCAAGAGCCAGAGCTGACCAAAGGCAAGACAGTAAAAGACGTCGTGATGGAAGGCGTGAGCGATATTGTTGAATTGCTAGCAGAATTTGATAGAGTCAACGAAGAATTTGGAAATCCTGATGCAGATATCGACAAACTTATGGTTCGCCAGGAAAAAATCCAAGAAAAGCTAGATGCGTGCAATGCTTGGGAGCTTGATAGCACACTTGAACTTGCTATGGAAGCTTTAAGATGTCCACCGTCTGAACAGATTGTAGACACACTTTCTGGAGGCGAGAGGCGACGTGTTGCACTTTGCCGATTGCTATTGCAAAAACCAGACATTCTTCTATTGGACGAGCCGACAAACCACCTAGACGCCGAGACCATTGCATGGCTTGAAAACATGCTAAAGAGGTATGAAGGCACCATTATTTGTGTTACCCACGACCGCTATTTTTTGGACAATGTTGCTACGTGGATTTTGGAATTGGACAGGGGGGAAGGTATTCCCTGGAAGGGTAACTATTCAAGTTGGTTGCAACAAAAAAGCGAGAGACTTCGTCTAGAAGAGAAAAAGGAGAGCGAGAGGCAGAGAGCATTGCAAAGAGAGCTTGAGTGGATTGGCATGAGCCCCAAAGGCAGGCATGCAAAAAGCAAAGCAAGAATTAAAGACTATGAAGCTCTGCTTGCCAACAAAGGCAAAGAGAAAATGAAAGAGCTTCGGATGAACATCCCGACTTCAAAAAGGCTGGGATCACAGGTAATAGACGCCATAAATCTTTCAAAACATTATGGAGAACACCTTATATTTGATAATCTCAATTTCAGTATTCCACAAGGTGCAATTGTCGGAATTGTCGGTGCCAATGGCGCTGGAAAAACCACACTTTTTAAGCTCATTATGGGCGCCTATGGTGTTGCAACTTACAATGGCGAGAGCGGGAAAAAAGAGGTTGTAGCGCCAGACGAAGGTAACATAAAAATTGGAGAATCCGTCATTTTAGGCTATGCAGACCAAATGAGAGACTCGCTAAAAGACGAAAACACTGTCTGGCAACAACTTTCTTCTGGGCTAGATATTATCAAAATGCCTGATGGTAGCGAAGTGAATTCTAGGGCTTATTGTGCTTGGTTCAATTTTAGTGGTGCAGATCAATCAAAAAAAATTGGCGTGCTCTCTGGTGGCGAGCGAAACAGGGTGAACCTTGCAATGATGCTAAAAGAAGGCGCGAATGTGTTGCTGTTGGACGAGCCCACAAACGATCTAGATGTGGCAACTTTGCGTTCTTTGGAAGAAGCGCTGGAATCTTTTGCAGGCTCCGCCTTAATTATTAGCCACGATCGCTGGTTTTTAGACAGGATATGCACACATTTGCTAGTTTTTGAAGCAAGCGGAGAGATTATTTGGTACGACGGCAATTGGTCGGAATATGCGCTTTGGCGACGTGAAAAGTTTGGTAAAGATGCCGACGTTCCAAAAAGAGCTATATACAGGAAATTCGAGAGAAAATAAACCAAGTCTAAATCACTGTATATTGGCAGTATACAGTGATTTAGCTTCACTCTAAAACAGCGTTACAACAACTCGTTGATCTTTTCTGCTATCAGCCTTCCTCGCTCCAGAGTAAACTCCCTAAATCGCTCTTCGCTCCAAAGCGATTTGTCTTCTGGGATAAGATGGGTTTTTATGTATAGCGCCTTGTCTTTTACATATTCTGGATTATTCACCCATTCTGCAAATGGCTTCCCATTCTTTTCGCCACGGTTTGTGCTATAATCTAGTAGCTGAAAGTTTTTCACGCTATTAATGTCTTCTGCCTCATAGCCCATTTTTTCAAGAATGTTTTTTGGCATTATATGGTCTACGTCATTTATTCTATATTCTTGACCTTGTCCTATATAAATTAAATGGAGCAAAACTTTTCTATTAAGTGTGTCGAGAGAAGGGGGCGTAATATCCTCAACATAGTCTCTTAGAGGGTGGGCAACATAGATATTCAACAAAGCTTCGAATGGAAATTCCTGACCTTTGTAATTTTTTATTGTGTTTAATATTTTTTTAATCCCTGTTTTATATGGAATCCATCCTGCCCCTTTGCTACGGAAAACACCATTCAACAAAGAACGATAAAGCCAGGCTTGCATAGGCTTAAAATCTTTGTTTCCAGTCTCCCAATTGTCCCAAAGATTGGGAAGAAAGTCATCAGAAACATTTTTATAAAATATGTGATAGGCTATGAAAAATATTGGGATAAAAGATTCTGAGCCATTTTTATAGTAGTCGTAAAGTTTTGCATATTGCAAAAAAGTGCAAACAGAAGTTAGGGTGTTTTTAATTCTATCGCTATGCTCGACAATAAATTTTGCGTAGGATGCGTCGATGTCTGCCATTTCTTTTGCATAGTCATCTTGCAACAAAAACACGAGTTTTATGAGGTTATCGTGACTTAGATTTATATCGGCAAATCTTTCGTGCATTTCGCGCAAAAATCCCTCCATTCTATAGTCAAAAGCTTTTAGCTTAGAGGCCATTAAATCTAGAGCAGAAAGCTTAGTTCCCCCATCATTTAGTCTTATAAACAGTTCAAGCATTTTTTGTCTGTTTTCGTCTTGACTTAGTTTTTTATTTATCGCGACTTTTGCGATTCCAATTGCTCTTATATTGCTTATATTATGATGAAAAGCAAATATATTCCGCCTGATATATTCTTTTTCTTTTTCTCCATCTATTCCAAACTTATTTGTTATATCGTCTACCATATCTTGTGGATCATGACTTTCTTTAAGAGCAATAAACAATTCTTTTACAGAATACCAAAAACATATCTTTATTTCACGATCCTCATTCGCTGTTTTTTCTAGCGATTCGATACCTTTGGCAAATTGAAATTCATAAGTTTCTTTGTAGTCACTAAACAAGTCAAAAAAAAGAGTCTTCCCTGAATAACTGCCTCTCAAGCCCATATAGAAAGACTGCAATCTTTGCTGCCCATCTATTACCAAATATTGATTTTTTGAAAGATGTTGAATATTTTGCGAAGGCAATGGCACTCCATCTTTTGTGAATGGACGAAATGCAAATAACGGAGTCGAATCTTTGTCTTCTTCTACAGTGATGATCGAACCAAAACTATGACCTTTAAGAAGAGAATCGAAGAGTAGTTCCATTTTTTCTACGTCCCAGACCAATTCTCTTTGCATTGCAGGAAGTACAAATTTATCTTCTTCTATATCAGAAATAACACTTTCAACAGTATAAGAGTCCCAGCTCGCCATCTACCAACCCCCAACTAACAGATAGATTAACGGTATATTTTAGTAAAAATTGAAGAACGTCTCTTATACTTTCTCTCTATTTTGTCGATAGAATACGAGGATGAGACTATTGGGTCTTTTTTAAAATATACAATTAGGAGAGTGTTGTTGTATGAGGAAAGAGCACGATTTATTAGGTGAGTTGCAGATTCCAGACGAAGCGTATTATGGAGTGCAAACTTTTAGAAGTGTTGATAACTTCAAAATAACAGGTGTAAATCTTTCTTGCTATCCCGACTTTGTTAAAGGTCTGGCAATCACAAAAGAAGCCGCAGCAGAGGCAAACCACGACTTAGGCTATCTTTCGGATGATGTGCACAAAGGAATAGTACAAGCGTGCCACGAAATATTGGAAGGCAAGTTTGATAGGGAATTTGTTGTGGATATGATTCAAGGCGGAGCTGGCACTTCTACAAATATGAACGCAAATGAGGTAATTGCAAATAGATGCAACGAAATATTGGGTGGAAAAAAAGGTGAATATAAGCCTTGTCATCCAAACAAGCATGTCAACTATGCCCAGTCTACAAACGATGCTTATCCAACAGCAGCAAAAATGGGGTTGGTCTTTAGCAATAAAAAAGTAATTGCAGAACTAGAAAATCTTATCAAAGCATTTAGAGAAAAAGGCGTTGAGTTTGCTTCCTATATAAAAATGGGAAGAACCCAGCTACAAGACGCTGTTCCTATGACTCTTGGACAAGAGTTTGAATCCTATGCAGCGTCTTTAGAATGTGAGTTGAAATTGTTGAAAGATGCAGAAGAAAATCTATACACAATGAATATGGGCGCAACTGCAATAGGCACAGGAATTAATAGCGACCCGGACTATCCACCGCTAGTTGCAAAACATATGACAAAACTGATGGGTTGCAAAATCGAGACTGCCAAAAACTTAATTGCAGCAACAAACGACACCTCAGATTTTCTAACTCTTTCGTCCCAATACAAAAGACTGGCAGCAAAAGTTTCTAAGATTTGCAATGACTTGCGCCTACTCTCTTCAGGACCTCGAACGGGCTTTTATGAAATTAAATTGCCTGCTATGCAACCGGGCTCTTCTATTATGCCGGGTAAAGTGAACCCTGTAATCCCCGAAGTTGTAAACCAAGTGTGTTTTAGGGTAATTGGAAATGACACGGCTTGTATGATGGCAGCAGAGGCGGCTCAACTTGAACTTAACGTATTTGAACCTGTGATGATTTATTCACTTTTTGAAGATGGAAAACTTTTGTGCAACGCATTCAAAACCTTGCGAGAAAAATGCATAGTTGGAATAGAAGCAAATGCAGAAAGGTGCAAAGACATGGTCTATGGAAGCATCGGTTTGGTAACAGCGCTAAATCCAATTTTGGGCTACGAAAAGTCTAGCGAAATTGCAAAACAAGCGTTAAAAGAGAATAAATGTGTCTACGACTTGGCGCTAGAAAAAGGCTATCTCTCCAAAGAAGAATTGCAAGAAGTGCTAAAGCCTGAGAACATGACGCAACCTAAAAAAATGAAAAAACTTTAGAGTGTAAAAAATAGATACCTTAAAAAACTTGTTTGCACCAAGCCTTGTGTAAGGTTATTTTTATAGTGTCTGTTTTGGAACTGTGGTTTGAGTTTGAAAAAAACGTCCTTGTATTTTTAAAAAATGGACACTATAATTACAGTATAGATGTAGGGGTGATGTTTAAAAAAGCACTTTTACAATTTATTAAATATATTTATTTTTTAGGAGGTGTTTTATGCAAGCTACATTTAATATAGGTGGCATTAAAGAAGAAATTAAAAACAGTGGTAGTGGATGTTGCAGTGGGTTCACTATGCCTCTTTTGGGTGATGATTTTCCATCTTTGAATGTGCAAACAACTCAAGGTGCAATGAAATTGCCAGATGATATGAAAGGTTCTTGGTTTGTTTTATTTAGCCATCCTGCAGATTTTACGCCTGTTTGCACAACAGAGTTTGTTGGTTTCCAAAAACTTATGCCAGAGTTTGACAAACTTGGTGTTAAGTTGATTGGTTTGTCTGTTGATCAAGTGTTTAGCCATATCAAATGGATTGAATGGATTAAAGAAAAGCTTGGTGTAGAGATTACCTTTCCTGTTATCGCAGCGAATGACTCTGTTGCAAATTCTTTGGGACTTTTACATCCTGGCAAAGGAACAAACACTGTTAGGGCTGTTTTTATAGTCGACCCAAATTCAAAAGTACGCTTGGTTTTGTACTACCCACAAGAAGCAGGCAGAAATATGGAAGAAATTTTGCGTGTTGTAAAGGCTTTGCAAGTTTCTGATAAAAACGGGGTGGCGATGCCTTGCAACTGGCCAAACAACGACCTTATTAAAGACCATGTTATTATTCCACCTGCATCTAACGTAAAAGATGCTGCAAAGAGACTAAAGGAATATGAAGGATATGACTGGTGGTTCTGCCACAAGGGACTTTAATGTTTTGCCAATTGTGTGAAAGCTCGTAAGTTATTGCGGGCTTCTCAAGCTTAAAAAAAGCGGTCTATCAAGGAGTAGACCGCTTTTTTTTGTATAGTATGAATATTGCACTATTAAGAGTCAGATAAACACGACCCATAATTGGGGACAAGACACTTATATTTTTCTAAATCAATACACAACGCCAATTTGACTATTGATTTTTATATTCTTCTATAGAATCCGAAAGGTGTTCTAATATAACCCCAGCTTCTTTAAACATTTGAATAGTGTCTTTTGCATCATGATACCTTTTTTCTGCCACCACTCGCACTATTCCTGAGCTAATAATCAACATAGCACAAGTTCTACATGGAGTCATCTTGCAGTATAATGTGGCACCGTCTATAGCAATTCCCCTTCTGGCTGCTTGGCATATAGCATTTTGTTCTGCATGAACGGTGCGGACGCAATGCGTCGAGACACTACCGTCATCATGTTTAACCGTTCTAAGAAGGTGCCCCACATCATCGCAGTGAGCGAGCCCGCTAGGCGAGCCCACATAGCCTGTTACCAATAGCTGATGGTCTTTTGCTATTACGCATCCAGACCTTCCTCTATCACACGTGGCTCGCTTGGCGATTGCTCGGCAAACTTCCATAAAATATTCATCCCAACTTGGGCGGATATATTTTTGTTTGTTTTCGCTCATATATTGTTAAATTAAAGCTACCAACCTTAGACCGTAGGCTGAGGCAGGGCAGTTTCTTCAGTTTGTTGTTCCTCTTCATATTTTGTATCCAAATATGTATTGTTAACAAAAAACTTAGCATATTCAACATACGCAAAAGGAGTATATATTCCAGCAGTCAAAATTGAAAAAATGGCCTGTAGTAACAAAAAGCCAGCGCCTTTATTAAGTGGTTTTACAAACAAAATACAACCTGTTTGTTCATCCCCTTTCTTTTCGACTATTCTCGAAGCAAAATATTCATAAATGCTCAAAATATATACACCAGCATAAAACCCCAGCGTAATAACAAGAAGGATTGTTTGCCCAAGATAAAAGACAATCGCACTTGCAATATTTATATTCAAAGAATACGTTACGTCCTTATTTGGCGATGCAAAACCAATATTGCAATACCAATTTAGAGTGTATACTTGCAAAAAAACAACCACAGCTAAAACAGCAAAGAACAGAACAATAGATATTGGTACAATTATAATACCAAATATGCTCACACCGCTGGCAACTAATGCAATAGAAATAACTAAAAGAGTTGAAATAACAAAAATCACCACAACGGAAATAAACACAACTAAAAATAGCTGAGACGCTTTAGAAAGAAACGAAAAGCGTCCGCCTCCTTCGTATTCGATAGTATTTGTCAACTTGTCTATAATTCCTTTATATGCCCACGGAATATATATACCAAGCGTAAAGATCGAAATTATTATGTTGGCAAAAACAAAAAGAAAAAAATCTTTGTGTTCAAGTTTGGTAGAAAAACGTTTTCCTTCTAGAGAAAGTGTGTTTATAAATAGCAAAATAGCCTTTGTATACGCTGCGCTGATAAAAAAAGCCAAAACAAGCGCTCTAACAAAAGCAATCCCAATATTCATAAGTGATAATACTGAGAACGCGGGGCTCCCCACCATCAAATATGGCAGAGGGACAGTAGCAAATGACATCACTAGATTTAGCACCATCCCTGTTAAGTATAGGCTAAACCAACCATTTGTACTAAACATTGTATTAAATCGTTTTCTCATATAAACCTCTCTTACATTAGTTTTTAATAAAGTCGAACCCACAAGTTCGTTATCGACATAAGTATATTCTTTTTATAAACTATTTTTCAATAATAGTTCTTTTCTAACAAAAAAGATATCTTAATTTATTTAAATATATTGACGATAAGCAGTGGTATGCGCTGTTTGGGAGGGTAGATGAGAAAGGCTTTATTTGTGCATGGGTTTAATTCTGATGAACATTCTTCAACAGGTAGCAAGGTAGGCGAAGTGTTAAAAGATTTGGGCTTTTCCACAGTATTAAAAACTTTTGACGTGTTATCCCCAATCAAAACAAAAGCAGAAATTGAAAACTTGCTAAATGGTGCGGACTTTGATTTGGTTTTAGGGCACTCTTTGGGTGGATTTTATACTTTTGTTGCAGATGTTGGAATAAAAAAGATATTGATAAACCCGTCTTTGCGCCCTGAAGAAGACTTAAAACCAGTATCTACCCTAGATCCTAAAATATTAGACGACTTTGCTAAATTAAACCAAGAAAAGGTGAGCAACATCCAAAAAACCGAAGCGAAAGATATTTTCTCTTTGTTTGGAAAAAGAGATGAGTTACTTTCACACATTCCTTTGTTTGCTAAATACTACGGAAACAACTATAAGGTTTTAGATTGCACACATCGACCAGATACGGAAAGCCTAAAGTTAGGCCTACCAATTGCTTTGCAATATCTTGGATTTCAAGATTTATAAATTATTAGTAACTCTCAACAAGATTTTTTCTTGATCACGCTGAAATACATAGGTCCCGCTCCGAAGCTTCTATCTGGAAGGTATGCAATTCCGTGTCGAGTTTTTTCTGCGTTGCATATTTTTGGCAAAGAGTTTATACCTGTTCTATCTTCTTCAATTTTTACAATCTCTGCGTCTTCATATTTAGAGAGCAACTTGTCAATTAATAAGTCATTTTCCGCATCGAGCAAAGCACAGGTTGAATAAACCAAAAAACCACCCTGTTTCAGCATCAGAAACGCAGAAGAAAGAAGAGCCCATTGACGAATACTCAAGGTTTTTATTCTAGCAGGACTCCATATTTTTAAGGCTGACGGAGAGTTAAGCACGTGTCGCTCAGAAGAGCATGGAGCATCTAACAAAATCCGCTCATACCTATCCCTACAAAACTTTGCCATAACAGAACCATCATATCCTGTTACTTCAATTCTGTTTCTCACATCTTCGCTCAAATGCTCTTCTATCACGCGCCTAAGTCTTGCCCTTCTATTGCTAGAAAGCTCGTTTGCTTGTATTTTAGCTTCTTTTCCCATCATAGAAGCCAAAACAAGCATTTTGCCACCTGGTGCTGCACACATATCAAGATATTCCCCCTCGTCAAGAGGTGGCATGCTAGAAGCAACTACTATACTTGCAACATCCATATAATATGGTTTTAATAATTTTTCTCCAAACTCAACAGGAGAAGTTGGAAAAAGCAAAGCTTCTTTTAGCGAGCCCCATCTCTCCCCAAAAGCTTCTGAATAATAAGCATTAAAAGCGGTTGCACCCTTTTTACAACTTAATTGTAGGACGCTATCACACCCATTATTCTTGCGGTGCATAATAAGCAGTTTCGTCGCGACCAGAGCGATTTAAAAGTCGCACTTCCACTTCTACAGGCAAAAATCTTCTGCCAAATTCAGAATCCAGGCTTGAAGTATAAGAAATCCTATAAAGTCCTGTGGCGGAGCGCATTATAGACTCGATCAAAGGTGCTAACCCTTCTCTTCTATAAAGATAGGCGCTCTCTCCTCCTGTTTTTCGTATCAGATAGGAAAGTTCGTCGCATGGCTCGCCTTCTTTTAGAGAAATGGAATAGAAACGAATGTTGTTATTTGCCATATACGAAGACAACTCATTTAGTCCATAAGTGCCAAAGTTTTTTTCTTCTACTTTGTTAAAACTTAAAAAAATTACAGCTCTACGAGCCTGTGCATTAAGCAAGTTGGAAGAAGCTAGGCGCAAGCCTGTATCAAACTTCCATTCCTCCGAAGATTGCGCCTTAAAAGCTGGAATATAGTCTAAAATATCATTAGGCAAATACTCTCCTTCCTTGCTTGGTATATTGCCAGCAGAAAAAATAGAAAGCTTGCCCCGCCCTTTCATTGCATGCGCAATTTCTTTAATTGCCTTATCCACCATTTTCTGCTCTTCTTGCATCTGTGGCGAACGTTCCAAAAGAATTGCAACATCGCAACCATAGCCCAAATAACCCGAGGCTTCTAATGTATAATTTTTTACATTATAGCGGTCTTCAGTAACAGTGAAATTCTCACTTTCAAGCCCCACAATCTGTTCTCTATTTCTATTTTCCACCAACACTTCCAATTGAACATTCGGAAAACTATTGGCATATACCCGTTTAATTCTTACAAAAAAACCACCCGCAAGCTCGCTAATTCTACTGGTAACTTCCACAGATTCATTCTTAAAATCCATTAAAAGGATGTTTCCATTAGAGTCTGGGGTGGCGCAAGTAATTTTTGTTGGAGCATTACCCAAACTCACAAGCTCGTGCACAGTAGATAACTTTACATCAACTAAATATGCCTTGGAAAGAGAAGAAAGCAATATGTATCCCTTCCACTCTCTCATCGACTCAATAGCCTTAAAACTATTCTCTTGTAACAATTCCTCTATATAGTTTCCGGCAGTATCAAAAACATAAATACATCCTTTAATTGAATCTGCCACATACACTAAATTATTAATTATGCAAATACCACTAGGGGCAACAAAGCCTGGAAAACTCCCGCTCTTACTCCCAAAATTAAAAAGAGGCAAACCTTCAAAAGAGAAAACCGAAACACGAGCATTGCCAAAATCTGTTACGTAAATATTGTTGTATTCATCTGTCGCTAAAAATTGCGGACCTAACAACTCTCCTGCGTTTATTCCTTTTTTTCCAAAATATCTAACAAATGAACCATCTTTTGTGAGAACAGAAATACGGTCAGAGGCAAATTCCGAAACCAAAATATGTTCATTTGCCGTGCGCACAACATCAAACGGGCGATCAAACCCCTCTATTGGACCTTTTGTTCTATCTATAATGCGCCCATTCGCATTGAAATGAAGCAACTCATTTGTTCCGTATGCTACAGCCCAAAAACTTCCATCTTCCATGGCTATGGCAGAAGTAGGTTGCCGAAAAAGTCGCTTGTCTTGAAAAGTGGAAGCAAAACTCATAGATTCGCTAAAATTGAGGCTTTCCATAGTTTCTATAGGTGCAACTCTGCGCTCTCTCACTATTTCTGCCTTGCTCCTTAATAAAACTCCTCCATGATTTTGTTTAATCGCAAAATCCCATTGTTGCAAACAAGCATCTTCCAAGCCAGAAGCATAATAAGACTTTCCAAGCCATTCCAAAATAATCGACTCGTCTGGCAATATGGAAAGCGCCTTTTCAAAAAGCAGAATAGCTTCGTTATAAGACGAGCGATAATAAGACTGAACACCTCGCCTAAATTCTTCAAAAGCTATCTGCCTATCTTGAGACGTCGGTTTTGGAAAGAGATTGTTTTCTGTGGCAAAGATTGAAGCAATACTAGCATATATTAACAGGAAAATTATTATCGTTTTTTTCACTTATTAGCCCCTTTGCAAACACTTAAATTTTATACCTAATCTAAAGCTAGAGTCTTTTATACTGCTAGTTTTTTAATTTGTTCCATTTTTTGTAGTTCTAATTATTTCAGCATGACGATTTATCGTCTCGTTGCCAGCAAGCTCTTTGCGGGCTTTTTTTATGTAGGCTTTCGCTTCTTTTATGGAACCAGTCTTAAAAAGCGCCCACGCAAGAGAATCTAAATATGCAGGGTTTTCTGGCTCTTTTTCTAGCGCTCGCTTGCAATAGACAACAGCTTTTTGCAAATCTTTTTCTGTATCTGCCAATACATAACCCAAGCCATTTAGAGCATTGGAATTATTTTTGTCTATAGTCAACGCCTTTCGATAGTAGTCAATTGCTTTTTTTGCATCTTTGTGTTCGTAAGAAATATAGCCCATCGAAGAAAAAACCTGCACAGACTCGTAGCCAGACTCTAACAATTTGTCTAGCTCATATTCCGCCATACGAGTTCTTTTAGTTTTTGCATAAATTAATGCAAGAAGAAGCCTACACTGATACACCCTCGCAACATCAACTTCTTGCGTTACCACTTGTTCAAGATATGCCAAGGCACTTTCATAGCTCGAAAGTTTTGCATAGCTCAAACCTATGTAGTATGGAAGATCTCCCTCTCTTTCATTTCCTGTAGGTTTATACTTCAAAAAAAATGTAAGCGCACCTTCATAGTCTTTTTCTTTATATAACTTTATCCCTTCCCTTAAAGAATTCATCTCTTAAATCTCCCCCTACAAATTATTCCCCACAAAGAGATTGGGCAAAAAAGTTTATTCCATTTTTGCAATCAATCTTATAATCTTCTTTTTGCCCGAACGCAAAACAACACCTTCATTCAAAAGTTTTGTTTTTTCAATAGTTGCCCTCACGTCTTTTATACAAACGTCTTCCACAAAAGCCCCGCCTTGTTCTATCAGTCTCCTTGCCTCACTCTTTGTCTTGGTCAAAGAGGAAAGAAGAAAAAGCTCCACAATTGGTATTTCGTCTGCCAATTCCGCTACATTTATGGGACAAGCGGGCATAGCATCTCTCGCCTCGCTTTTCCCAAAAGCAGCCTTAGACGCCTTTAGTGCCATATCGGCATTTTCTTTTCCATGTATAAATAAAGTCATTTCATAAGAAAGTTTTTCTTTTGCAAGATTGATATCTCTCGCGACCAATTCGTCAATTTCTTCCACAGAAATATTGGTAAAACACAAAAACAACTTTCTCACATCTTCATCGCCAACATTCCGCCAGTATTGGAAAAAATTATATGGTGAGTATAGTTCTGCGTCCAAAAAAACAGCTCCGCCTTCACTTTTTCCCATTTTTTGTCCATCTTGGCGAGTAAGCAAGGGAATGGTAAACGACTCAACCTCTCCGCCCCCCATTCTCCTAATTAAATCGCTACCTGCCACCATATTACCCCATTGGTCGTCGCCACCAAACTGAGCCTTCACTCCATAGCGCTGGTTGAGGCAAAGGAAATCGTAGCTTTGCAACAATTGGTAGTTAAATTCAAGAAAAGAAAGTCCGCTCTCCATTCGCTTTTTATACGCCTCAAAAGACAACATCTTGTTTACAGAAAAGTGAGAGCCAATCTCCCGCAAAAAATCTATGTAATTTAAATCTGCAAGCCACTCTTTGTTATTAGCAAACTGAACTTGAGAAGAGTCGACTTTCAAAAAACCTTTAATTTGTTCTATTATATGTTCCACATTTTCGTCTATGTCTTCGTACTTAAGCATTTTGCGAGATGTCGTCTTGCCCGACGGGTCTCCAATACGCGCCGTCCCCCCACCCAACAAAATAACTGCTTTGTGTCCTGCAGCGCACAAATGTTTCAAAGCAACTAGTGGTAGAACGTGCCCTATATGCAGACTCCGAAATGTTGGGTCTATACCAACATAAAACTTAACGCTTTCGCTATTCATCAAAGTAGAGAGGGCGTTTTCATCTGTGCACTGTCCAAAAAGATTACGTTTTTTCAACAATTCTATGGTGCTATTCATAATAGCAAAAATATATATTGTTTTATATGTTTTTGCAATTAGGAACGTTCTCTTCGCTCCCAATTGAAAAGTTATAATTCCATAAAAACATACCAAAAGGTTTATACCACGCCTTTTCTCATTTTTAAGTTAGCTTTTCCTTTGAGATTTTTTTTTATTTTTTTTGTATAATTACGCTGATTTTATTTCTGTGCCTATTATCGGGGCGCCACGAAGAGGCAACAACAAAGAATTGTAAGGATTTTGAGCAACAAATGTCAAAAAAGATCATATTTTTTACAAGCATTATGCTATCTATCGTTTTAATAGTGTTTTTGCTAATCTTAAAACTAAACGAAAAAAAAACGCTTATAGTGCAAAAAAGCGAAGAGCAACAAGACTCTTCCATCCAGTACGAAACACTCTCTTCTACCGAAGAGCAAACTCCTAATGATGGACCCATTCAGCTAAATCCAGATGAAACATTCATTACGTCTGTTAGTTCAGACTTAAACGAAGATAGCTTTTTAGACGAAATAATTGCCATAAAAAAATCTCTAAACCCATCCATATATCTAGTTTTGGCAACACAAGGTCCAAAAAAAGAAGTTTATAAAAAAGTCGTAGAAATCAAAACCAATGTTCTACTTCCCTCGTCGCTATCTATAGACGTAATTCAATTGCAAAAATCTTTGCCTGCTATAGTTTGTTCTGGAATCGGGCTCAACCGAGAGCAAACGCTTTCAATCTATTTGATTAAAGAAGATAAAAACAACGATATAACATATGAAAACATAGCCTCTGTTTTTGGAGACGTCCAAGTCCAGCTACAGGATAGGCGCACTTCAACCATAGGCACTCTAGATGACTACTATATAGAAACATATAATTTTTCAACAAAAAAAGAAAACGCTCTCAGCCAAATACGCACAGAATATAGATGGAGCGCAAGAGCTAGACAATTTATAAAAACAAACGAAGAAACGCTAGAAGAAAAAACATTAACAAATGTTATGCTAAACGATTTGAAAGTTGGCGATATAGAAGCATATAAGCAATACCTTTCCGGACTATGGTATATGCCAAAAACCGTTGGAGAAAATGTACGCTATCTATACTATAACAAAAGCGAAAACAACTTTATCTTCCATATAGGCGAGATAGAAGAAATCTATGTAATTCAAAATATGTTCACAAGACGATATGGGTTTTCTATAGTCGCAGTAAATTCTTCAATTTCTACCATAAAGCGCCACATAGAAATAGACATTAAAAATATAGAAGAAATTCGATTGCGGGTGAGCGAAGATGTTGCAAGTCTAAAAATCAATACTGAATCAAACTGGAATGGTTTGTATAGAAAAAAGCAAAACACATTTGCCCAAACTTCAGAAGAAGAACTCCCTTCGCACACCGAATTGAAAACCATTCTTTCTGAGTCCAATATTACATGGGTAAGCGAAGACGAAATTTTCAAGACAAGCGGTTCGACCTACTCTTTTACCCAAAAAGACAAAGAAGAAAAAGGTTCTTTCAATTTTATTGTTATCGACGGCTACAACATCTTACAAACAAAATCTACAAACAACGAACGCTCTTTCTATATCGTAGAACTAGAACGCAACGAGCAAAACGCAACAACAGAAGGAGAGTCTCCTCTGCCCACCTCAGAGCTAAGCTTGAAACTCAAGCCCTGTAGTCTAACATTTGCTAAAATAGAAACAATAGACGAAAAACAAAAGATATTTAAGGAACTAAGAGAATAGTCCAATAGCAAAGCTAAAGACAAAAAGGCGAGACGCATCCCAAGAGCTCTCGCCTTTTTTTGAAAAACATGTTCTTATTTTTATGCAATTTTTTTGATATAACCCGTTCTAAGGCAAAGGTCAAAAAGCTCTTTTTCTATATAATCTTCACTTTCTTTTACGTAGCCTTCTACATCTCTACATATTTTTATAATGTAGCCACTACCCTTTTCGCAAACAACCTCGCAATATGAAACCTTTCCTTTAGATTTTTGAATTAAATACATTTTTCTAAAGCCTCCTGCAATATTCTAAGAAGCACTGCTTACTAACCACTCATTGCTCATAAGAAAATTTTTCTCCTCATATTTCCTTAATATAGCGTTAATAAGTTTTTTTCTTCCTCCCTTCCCTGCTCCCTATTATAGGTTTTCGGTATATAATTGAAATTGCATTAACTCTTTTTTTCAAAAAAAATCTGTTCTAATGTTACAAAAAAGCTTAAAAGGCAGATAGACTAAACGCCCTTACCGCTCGCACGCCTAGTTTGTTGATAAGTTCTACAGCAGTCTGCTCGCCAGTAGCAAAATTTTCTGCCCATGCATCATAAATATCATTCTCTGTGCTAGACCAATAAAGCCCGTCCTCTTCGATCTTTTTCAGCTCTCGCAAATTCTTATATATTAAATCTAGCTCATTTTTTGTAGGCAGGCGCCAATCTTCCTCATCGCCACCTCTATAATTGGCGCATATGGTTTTAGCTTTTGCCCAATCACACTCTCCCAATCTTTTGCTACACTCAAAAGCCACTTCGCCTTCGATATAAAAAACAATGCCACCAGCAGGTCCAATATCGCCAACCTTTATAACAAGCCCTTGAACCAGCTCTCGAACAAGCTTTTTAAGAGAGGTGTCTATATTGTCTAAAGTAGTCAGAGTAAGTTTTGCGCTAGAGAGAACTTTTGCAGAGCTTACGTCTACTAAAGATGCCGAAAGATAGAAAGTTTTTCCCACTCTCATTATCTTTCCATAGCTAAGTGCGTCCACTTTTGCTCTTTCCCCCAAAAGAGAAAGCTTGTTTGAATCAAAAAAATCTTCACTTCTAAAGTTTAATTCCTTTGCAATCTGAACAAAGCTTAAATGGTTTAATATATGTACACGCCCTGTGTCTGCCAACTCGCTAGCATATAATTCTGTAATCGCCTCAACCTCGCCCGCGTCCAAAACCACTCCGCTCATTTCAAAAGGAGAAACGGCGACATTCTTTATTTGAGCAAAACCATTAAAACACAATAAAACCAAAAAATAAAAAATAACCTTTTTCATCACTTCCTCTCTCCTATTTCTCATAATCTAATGACAATATACTATACGAATTTAATATATTTTTCACCCAATATTTTTGCAAATCTATTGATTGATTTCTAGCTTTTGAACAACATCTTCTGAGTCTAGCGCTATGTCCAGTATAGTAAAAAACAAAATGATAATCATAGGACCCAAAATAATTCCATTAAAAGAAAACAATTTAATCCCACCAAGCATAGAAAAGAAAATTAAAAAAGGATGGACTTTAATTCTATCTTTTAGGAAAAATGGACGCAAAAAATTGTCAAGAGAGCTGATGCCAATACCCGCAACAATCAAAAAAACTATTGCTTTCAGCGGACTTGCAGAAAAGAATAGACCAATTCCAATAGGCCCCCATACGAAACCACAGCCGATGAGTGGCAAAAAAGAGCTAAAAAAGGTGAGAATTGCCAGCAATAGGGCGCCTTCAATTCCAAATATTAGGTATATAACCAAAGCAATCAAACTTTGATAAAAAGAAACCAAAAAAAGCCCTTTGAATAAATTGTTTATCACCTCTTTTATTTTTGCAAAAATCGTTGTACTTGCTCTATTGTCTATTGGAAGCGCCTTTTTCAAAAGAAGCAATAAAGCCTCTCCATCGAGATAGAAGAAATAGAGAGTAAACGCCAAAAAAATTAGCGAAATAAAAAAGTTGCCAATATTTTTTGCAAAATATGTTGTATAGCTTATGATTTTTTCTGAATATGTGGTTACAACGTTTAAGATTTCTTTTTGGAGATCAAATCTAGAAAGATCGACAGTGCCCATAGAAATACTTTTTATTGTTTTTACAATATCAAAGTCATTGTTTTTTGCAGAAGTCTCCAAAAAATCATTTAGCATTTTGCTAATATCAAGAATTAGTTTCTTGCCCTGTCCAAAAACTTTAACAGCCACAAAAGAAAACGAACCTACGATAACAGCAACCACAAAAACCGAAAAAAGAGCCGCAACAATGCTTTTTTTTATCGTATAACCTCTTTTTTCTGGATTAATTCGCGCCACCAAGTTGTTATAAATAGGACCTGTCAATATATATATGAATATCCCCCAAAAGATGACGTTGGCATATGGCAAAAAAATAAAAAACACCATAACAATCATCAACAGCATTAGACTCATAATTCCAATGCCAGAAATCAATTTTTTATTTTCCATAAAAACAGCCTCAAATTAGGGGAGAGAAAAACAAATTCAGTCTTCTTCTGCTTCCTTAAAATATTTATAGGTTTTTAGCTTTACTTCGCTCATTGCATCTTCGTCGCAAACCAAGATTGCATTTTTATGCATTTGCAAAGCTGTAATTGGCCATGCGTGGCTAATAGCCCCTTCTATTGCGTGTTGCACCGCTTGAGCTTTTTCAACTCCCGTCGCCATAATTAGCACGCAATCAGAGTCCATCAATGTGCCAACGCCTATAGTCAATGCTTTTTTGGGAACTTTTTCAAGATCTCCATTAAAAAATCTAGAATTAGAGTGTATTGTTTCCATCGCCAAAGGCTGAACATGGGTGCGAGATGCAAAAGACGTGCAAGGCTCGTTAAAAGCTATGTGCCCATCAGTACCCACACCACCAAAAAACAAGTCTATCTTTTCATATTTTGCTATTTTTTCTTCGTATCTATTACACTCTGCCATAGCATCTTTTGCCATGCCGTCTGGAATGTTGATGTTATTTGGATCGATGTCAATAAAATTAAACAAGTGATTCATCATAAAATATGCATAGCTTTGTGGACTCTCTTTAGATAGTCCTGCATATTCGTCCATATTAAACGTAACCACATCGCGAAAGCTCAAAGCTCCATTTTTCACTTTTTCGACCAAAATCTTATACACCCCGATAGGTGTAGAGCCCGTAGGCAATCCCAAAACAAAAGGCTCTTTGCCCCCAGTTTTTCTCTCTAATATCTTCTTTGCAATATACTCCGCCACATATGAAGAGCACGCATCATAATCTTTCCTAATAACAACTTTCATATTCAGTTTGTCCCCTTGTCTTATATAGACAAAATCTTTTTATTTTTTAATACGAAACATCCACATAGTTTGCAACTTCTTCGCCTTTAACATAGACATTTTTTTTGTAGCCGTTTTTTAGCGGGAACTCCATCATTTCTCTATGTAGGGCACTCATTGAATTTTGCAATATACACCTGTTTTTTTCATTTTGTTTTAACACGGCTTGTTGCAATCTTGCCAAATCGCTTTTCAGCGAAAAAACGCCTTCGTCGCTTCTATTTAAGTTCAAAAGACCATACATTTTTTCTATTGGCTCTATCACTTTTTGAATGCTCAAAATATTTTGAATAATTGCGTTGCCTGCGTCGTTATGAGAGCGCATACGTTCCACATTGTTTTGGCTAATATCTTCTTCTTGTTTTTCTAAAACAAACAAATATTCACTAAACTTGTCGCGCTGGCTCTTTAACAAAGATCTAAATCTTTTTAGCACAGCGACGCGCTCTTCCAACTCTTTGCTGTTTAGCTTTTCTTTTTCCATCATCGTAGCACATCCTTAAAAAGACTATTTTCCTTTTGACTCTTCGGCAGTTATTGCTTCTTGCCAAGCAGAACGCAAATCTTTAATCATCCCCAAAATTTCCTTCAACAAGCTCAAGTCTTTTCTTATATTTGCTTGCAGTAGTTGCTGATAAAAATATGAATATATAGCCAGCAAATTGTTTGCAATTTGTCCACCTTTTTCCGTGTTGATAGAAGCCATCAGCTCTGTTACAACTTCTTGCGCTTTCAAAATGTTTGTGTTGATTTTTTCTATTGACTGTGGAGGCAGTTTTTCCACATCGAGCAAAGCAATTGCGGCTTCAATTCTTTTTATGCCTTCATCATAAAGCATTAAAATCAAAGAGCTCTGACTAGCTGTTTTTACAGATGTTTCCTTATACGCTGTGAGCATCTTTGCATTATAATTCATACACACACCCCTTAATCCCTCAGTATTTAGCAACCTTTGCTTGCTTCTCTTTCGCGAAAGCTCTAAAATAGAGCAACAAAAGACTGGCAAAAGCCATAGCCTTAATCGACATATGTTTTTCATTTCTTTAACCTTAAGATTGAAGGTTTTTTCATTCCCCAAGTTACAAGCTCCCACTTAATATTAGCTGGAAAGAAAGCGGTTTGTACATTAGCTAATGTACAGACCCGAAACCGATCAGTTTAGGGGTCGCGATCTGATCAGTTTCGCCCCCCGAATCTGTGCACTCAACGACCCCAAAACCGATCGCTTTAATGTCCATAAACTGATCAGATAACAAGCCCGAATCTGCACACCCTCGACCCTCGAAACAGATTGGTTTTGATATGCAAACATATACAAGCTCGCATATCGAATACAAAAACGCCCCCTCTTTTATGAAAAACAAAAGTTCTTCGCTAAAATGCCGATGCTTTTAGTCTAAATCTTATACTACTACGCGCTAGTAATGGGGTTGAAAATGGCAGAGAGGTCGACAGAAGTAAATTATAAGAAAAACTTTTGCGAAAAATATTTTAGCAAAGGAGTATGGGACTTAGATGTTTTAAATCGAGTTGATGTTTTGCTCAAAGATAGAGAAGGAAACCATCTTTTATATATTGAATCGAAATATAAAATATTAAACGAAAGAGAGCGCAAAAGGGCGTTAGCACAAGTCATTCTGACTAACAAAAAACAAACTTCTATACTAAGTCGCGTCGCAATTATCTATCAAGACGTTTTTAAAAACGATATCCTCGAACTAGTTGACTGCTCGGAAAACGCCGTGATGTACAATAACGATATAAACTGGCAGTCTGAAAAAGCTAGCTCCCCAACAAAAGATGCCATCGATAGAATTAATGACCGTATTAACGGGAAAATTACAACATATGTTAATGAAGAAATTAAAGAGTTTTATTCATTGTTAAAAAAGAATGAAGGTAGCGTAATAGCGATTACAGAGCGCAATTTTAATGTTGTGTATAACCGCTGGAAGACTTCTATAGGATTTAGAGAAAATATCGACAACGAGCAAGATTTAATCAATCTTTTTCTTGTTGACATTTTGAATGGAGCAAAATATAAGAACGAAGAAGATATAGAGAGAGGCTTGATAAGAGAAGGTGATGACTTAAGTCATTATAAACTCATCTTTGACGGCGGACAAATTTACGGAATAAAATATTCAACTCCAAGACAATCGCTTTTCTATACAATCGACGCCCCTGAAAAGTATGCTTTCTTTTGGAAAAAGTACAAAAGACCACCAGAAAAAAACGAATTTTTAAGGATTCTTGAACATTCTGCGTCTTTATATTCAGATAAATATAGACGAGACACAGGCGGAGAGTACACTCCAACTTGTTTTGTCGAAAAACAAAATGAAATTCTAGACAATCTCTATGGGAAAAATTGGAAAAATGAATATATAGTTTGCGACCCTTGCGCAGGAGTAGGAAACCTAGAAAATCAGTTTGGAAAAGACTTCAAACAATATTGCTATCTATCCACTTTAGAGAAAATAGATGTTGATATCTGCAAAATTAAAGGCTTTGAAAACGTAGTTCAGTTTGACTACTTAAAAAGTGGTGAAGAGCCAAAGTGGAAATATAAAGGAGCTTTTCTCGATATAAACGAAATCTGCAAAAAAGAAAATCGCAAGTTGATGGTTGTTATGAACCCGCCATATCAAAAGGTAAAAGGTTTTAAAAATAATCTTGCAATTGAGTTTTTTAATAAATGCGTCAAGTTAGACCCTGCGGTAGTTGTTTTCTATTATATGACCGAAAGTTTTTTGAGAGATGAAATTGAGAACTATATAAATTCTCGCTACAAAATTGTATCGCATATTTTTAGCAATGCTGCAACAACTTTTTTGCTTTCGCAGTGGTCAATAAGCCAGGTCATATTCGACAAAGAAAAAGGCGAAGAAATAGACAAAGGGAAGATAAAAGCCGACAGATACGAATTGAAAAAAGGTGAGTTTAAGTTTATAAATTGCTACACATACGATACCACAAGACCTTCTCTATTAGACCAAATCAACGCTCAAATTAAACAAAATAGGACTGGACTAAATCTTGGAAACTATAGCTATATGACGGGCTCTAGCATCAACCTTACAAACAAGGCTTCAAAAGCACCTTGCAACATAACAACAAACAATTTGAAATTTTGCCTACTTTCAAAAGGACTCAATTTCAACACCCACAATAACTATTTTGAACGCAACCAATATGTCTATAGAGGCAGGATTGAAGAAATTCCAAGCGAATTATTTGCCGACTCTATTGTTATGGCTCTGTTTTATAAAAATTGTGCTTTTACCAACAAAGGACAAAAAAACTACCTTATGCCTTTTACAGCTGAAGAATTAGGTTGCGCCAAAAACGATTTGAACTCTCTTTTTCCAAAAGATTCGCTTGAACAAGACTTATTATATTTGGAAGACAGAGAAAAGGAAAAGCCTTTTGACTTTCGAGAATGGTTGAAACAGTTTGATTTTTCAGCCGAAGCAAAAAACGTATATTTTGCAGCTCTTAAAATATTTAAGTACTATCATCGCTCAGAAGAATATTTAGACAAAGACTGGAACGACAGTTTTTACGACATCACCAATTCAATAATGAAAAAAAATACTTCAACTTTTTCTAGTTTAGAGTCTAAAACTGACAAAAGAATTAACA
>CAUTVN010000004.1:0-34846 GCA_963541705.1 uncultured Treponema sp. | reverse complement strand
GAAAAAGTGAAGGAAGTTGCAAAAAAAGATGTGGAAGCGTTGAAAAAAGCAGGGATCGATTTAATTAAATACCCTGTAATAGACGAAGAGAGTGTGGAAAAGTCTTTTTTTGCAGAAATTGCGCAGAGTCTAGACGCAATGAACGCTCAGCAAAAAATTGAAATGATGACAAAAATCATGCAAAAGGGGCTTGAATATAACAAAAACTTAATTGACTTTGCAGTGAACTATGAAGAAGTGCAAGTTTCAAAACTTTTCCTCTCCACAAAAAAAGACTTAGAGCAGTCTTATGTATATTCAATTGGCTACCTAATTCCATACTTAAAGGAAGGTGGGATTGTTAAATACAGCGTGAAAAGCTTTTCTAAACTCTCTGGTGCAGAATTGCTGGACGATATGATGGCGAATGTAGAAAAAGCGTGCGATAATGTTGCAGAAATATTGAAGGCAGAGGCAATAGTGGCAGGCACTTACGACATTATTTGCTCGCCTGAGGTTACAGGGCTTATTGCACACGAAGCATTTGGGCACGGGGTTGAGATGGATATGTTTGTAAAAAACAGAGCGAAAGCTCGCGACTACATTGGAAAGCCTGTGGCTTCTTCTATCACGGAAATGCACGATGGAGCAAGTGCTGCTTCTCAAGTTTCTTCATACCTGTTTGACGACGAGGGCACTTTGGCAGGCGACACATGCATTATAAAAGATGGTGTTTTGCAAACTGGAATGTGCGATGCACTTTCGGCGCTCAATTTGGGAATAAAGCCTACAGGAAATGGGAAAAGAGAGTCTTTTGAACGCAAAGCCTATACTAGAATGACCAATACCTTCTTTTCTTTTGGAAATGCCACGCTAGACGAGATGATTGCAAGCATAAAAAAAGGCTATCTATTGGAAGGTTATTTTAGTGGAATGGAAGATCCGAAGAACTGGGGAATTCAGTGTGCTGTAGAAAAGGGTAGGGAGATTATAGACGGCAAACTTACAGGAAAAATTGTGGGGCCTATATTTCTTACGGGATATGTGCCAACACTTCTTTCTTCTATCTCGATGATATCGAAAGAAAAAGACTTTTCTCTTTGCGGTGGCGGTTATTGTGGCAAAGGCTATAAGGAGCTTGTGCGGGTGTCTATGGGTGGCTCTTACATCAAGGCAGTGGGGAGGCTGGGCTAAAGTTTTATGAAAAACAAAGTTATTAATTTCCTAAAAGAAAATAAAGAGGTTTCGGCCTATTCTGTGGTTTTTTCAAACATCACGTCTAAAGAAGCTTTCTTTATAAAAGATAAGCTGGACATGAATAGAGCAAAAGACGTCTTTCATGTTGTGGCAGAAATATATAAAGATTTTGAGCTAGATGGAAAAAAATACCGTGGTTCTGCGAAGATTAAGATATCTTTGCAAGATAGCGACGAGACAATTAAAAAGAAGATAGAAGAAGCTGTTTTTGCTGCAGGCTTTGTAAAAAATGCGTGGTATCCTCTACCCACTCCAAAAGCTGTGGTGGAAAAAGAATTGACTTTGGACGACCCAATGGAATCTCTTTTAAAAATGCAAAAGTGCGTATATTCGGAGAAGGTTGATGGTGCAAATATCAACTCGGCAGAGTTTTTTGCCACTAACACTATTGTGGAAGTGGTGAACTCCGAAGGCATAGACGTAAGATTTAGCGAAAAAAGAAATGAGGTTGAGGTGATAGCTGATTCTAGCGTTGGGGAAGAAGCGGTGGAGATATATGGTTTTATCGAACAAGGGGAAGTGTGCGAAGATGCGTTAAAAACTATTGTGAGGGAGCAATTGCAAAACACGGCAGAAAGAGGGCTGGCAAAAAAAGCTTGGGCAATTCCTTCTGTAAATGTTATTTTGAGAGGAGAGGCTACTCAGAATTTTTTTGAATTTTATTATGCCCAAACATCGTCTTCTTTTGTCTATGGTGGGCAGTCTAGCGCAAAGGTGGGCGAGGCTTTCCAAAAAGAGATTAAGGGAGATGCGGTTAGCATCACGCTAGATCCTGCGATGAAAGGTTCTGTATATTCTTCGGAATATGATAGGGACGGCTTCAAACTAGAAAAAACAGTGATTTTTGACAAAGGGGTGGTGAAAACATTCCATGGCAACACTCGTTTTGCTCACTATTTGGATCTTAAACCTACAGGAAATATTAGAAACATGGATGTTGCTTTGGGTTCTAAGTCTTACGAAAGCGAAATGCGGGAAAAGCCGTATGTTGAAATATTGATGTTCTCAGATTTCATTATGGATCCTGTGATGGGCAACTTTGGTGGGGAGTTCCGTTTAGCAAGATATTTCGACGGCAAAGAGATGCACATAATTACCTCTGGTTCTATATCTGGCAATATGTTTAAGGCGCAAAGCGAGATGTATTTTTCAAAAGAGGCGATGCAGAGAGCAGGATATAATGGACCTAAGGCTGTTTTGTTGCCTAATATGGAAATTGTGGGCTGATAAAATCTTTGCAACTATCATGTTCTGTAACTCAAGGCTATTTTCAAAATAGCCTTTTATTAGCACTCGATTCATCTAGACAAACTATAAGGGAGAGCATTTTGCACTTATGCAACAAGATTCGGTTATTAAAAATCTTCATCCTCTGGAAATAAAAGTTTTAATACATTTTGAACAGAATTGCGCACTTTCTAGCTCGCTTTTAATGAAAAAATTGGATTATAAAGAAGGGCATGCGAATCAAGCTTTTTCGTGGCTGGGTATGAAAGGTTTGGTTAAAGAGGAGAGTCGCACAAAACACGTCTTTTACGAAGCAACGGAGTTGGCTCTGCTTTATGCTGAAAAAGGCATTCCAGAAGAGCGGTTTATAGAATACTTAAAAAAAGTGGAAAGAGCGAAATTGCCAGATATCGCCACGTCTATAGGGCTCAGTCCTAAAGAGGCGGGCAGTGCTTTTTCTATTCTTTCTAAAACTGGTTCTTGCAAAATGGACGAAGAGAAGTATGTGTGCTATATAAAAGAGGTGCAAGACTCTAGGCTTTCTGCCATAAAAGAGATTTTGAAAATGGCGAGCGAAATAGAGGGGCATCTTTTGCAAAAGACTCATCTTAACGAAATGCAGCAGAAGGTCATCTCTTCAATTGCAAAAAAAAGGGGAGCCGCCGATGTTCCTTTTAAGATTATAGAGCGTGAGGAGATTGTATACACATTTACAGATGATGCCGCCGAAGTGCGAAAAGCTTTGAAAAATGCAGGTGTTACTGGCGAAGAGGTGGGGCAACTTACTCCAGAAATGTTGAAAACGGGAGATTGGCAAGGTAAAACTTTTCGCTCCTATAACATTGCAATTAAGCCTGCCAGAATAATAATTGGCAGGAGCAATCCGTATATTGACTTTTTAGAGAGCGTAAAAGACAAATTGGCGGGAATGGGCTTTGAGGAGTTTGATGGCCCTCTTGTAGAAAGCGATTTTTGGAATTCCGATGCTCTTTTTATGCCACAGTTTCATGCAGCGAGAGATATTCACGACGTATATTACGTAAAAAAGCCAAGCCATGCGTCTTGCATAGAAGAGCCGTATTTGAGCAATGTTGCACGAATCCATAAAGATGGTGGAAATACTGGCAGTAGGGGCTGGGAATATGAGTTTGACCGAGACTTTACAAGACGACTTGTTTTACGAAGCCAGGGAACGGCTCTTTCTGCAAAGCAACTACGAAATGCTAAAGTGCCGGGAAAATATTTTGGAATTGCCCGTTGTTTTCGTTATGACAAAGTAGATGCCACTCACCTATCTGATTTTTATCAAACCGAGGGAATCATTTTGGGAAAAGAGGCGAATTTAAAGACGCTGCTTGGAATGCTTAAAATGTTTGCCGTAGAAATTGCAGGGGCTACGGATGTAAAATATGTGCCGGGTTATTTTCCTTTTACAGAACCTTCTATAGAAGTGCATATAAAACACCCAAAAATTGGCTGGTTTGAACTTGGGGGTTCTGGCATTATGCGAGCGGAAGTTGCGGAGGCAATGGGGGTGCATGTGCCTGTTTTGGCATGGGGAATTGGAATAGACCGAATGGCACTCATGGCACTAAAATTGAACGATTTGCGCGAACTTTTTACAACAGATATTGAACAATTAAGGCTTAGACGGGGATGATTTGCATGGGAGGCATTAAAGAGCGTTTTAGGGAATTGTTTTTCTCTAGTTGACAAGTAGGCAATTTATAGCGAAAATATATGGCACATTTTGCTCTGTTTTTGGGGGCGAAAGATAGGATTGCTTTTGTCTGTTTTTAAGGGGTGTCTCGATGCAAAGTTTTCATAAATCGGTTTTGCTAAAAGAGATACTTGACATATTGCGTCCAAAAGAAAACGATGGGCTTTTAGTTGATGGTACTTTGGGCGAAGGCGGACATACAGAGGCTTTTTTGCAAGCTTATCCTAAGTTGAAGGTAATAGGAATAGATGTGGATGCCGAAATTCAAGAGCTGGCGAAGATTAGGCTAAGTGCTTTTGGTGATAGGGTTAGTTATTATCTTGGCTGGTCTGATGTTTTTTTTGAAGATTATCCGTCTTCATGTGATAAACCTAACTTGATTTTGCTTGATTTAGGCATATCTATGTATCATTACGTGGCTTCTAAGAGAGGGTTTTCTTTTGCTGTTGATGAGTCGCTTGATATGCGACTTTCTCCTTCTTTAGCGCTTAAGGCAAGTGATATTGTAAATTCATATCCTAGAGAGCAGATTGCCGATATACTAAAAAGCTATGGAGAGGAGAGGTGGGCGTTTAACATTGCATCTAGCGTTGTTAAAAAAAGAAATTTAAAAAAAATAGAGACAGCAAAAGAGCTTGCCGATCTTATATGCGAAGCCATTCCTGCAAAATATAGGTATGGTCGTACAAATCCTGCAACAAAGAGTTTTCAGGCTTTAAGGATTGCAGTGAATAACGAGCTTTCTAGACTACCTCGTCTTCTAAAGCTTAGCTTTGATTCTTTGAAGGTTGGAGGAAGAATGGGCGTGATCACCTTTCATTCGCTAGAAGATAGAATTGTAAAACAATATTTTAAAAGCTTGGAGAAGGCATGTGTGTGTCCGCCCTCTTTTCCTATTTGCAAATGTGGGAAAACACCTTCGGCTAAAATCTTGACAAAGAAGGCGGTTTGCCCAACAGAAGAGGAAGTGGCTTGTAATAATGCTGCACGAAGTGCGAAGTTTCGTGCTATAGAAAAAATTAAGGAGAGTGCTTAAAAATAATCTGTATGAAAAACGTTATTGCTATTTTGTTGACTTTGAGCGTTCCTTTTTTTCTTTTTATTAGCGTGTGGCAGTCTTCGAGATATTCTAAGATGGAAAAAGAATTGGTGGAATACGATAAAGAGCAGTATAGATTGATAGAAGAAAATAAGAGGAAAATTTCTGGTGTTGCAATTCTTGTACGAAATGAACGTATAGAAAAAATTGCAAGAGATTATCTCAATATGAGAAAAGCAAACTCAGATGAGATAGTTCGAATAGAACTTGATGGGGATTTTTTGGATGAGGCAGACGAAAATGAGTAAAAGAGAAAGAAGCTGAAAATCTATGGGGGAGTAGTATAGATGGATGGAGTGGGGAATAAGAGGGAGACTCAAATGCCTATAATGAGTGCATCTGAACTTATAAAAGCGACAGGTGGCTCGCTTATTTTCGGATGGGAAGACGCTGTCTTTTCTAGTGTTAGCATTGATAGCAGAAAAACATCTTCAGCATCTCTTTTTGTTGCCTTAAAGGGCGAAAATCAAGACGGTCATATATTTATAGAAGACTCATTAAAAGCTGGTTCTTCGTTGGTTTTGCTCTCTTCTTGCGAAGCGGAAAAGAATAGAGCGAAATATGAAGGATTGTTTAAAGATTATGGAGCGACTTTTATTTCTGTAGACAACACTCTTTTTGCACTGCAGACAGCTTCTAAATTCTATTTAGAAAAAATTGGATTGTCCTTAAAAATTGGCGTTACAGGCTCTTCTGGTAAAACAACGGTCAAGGAATTATTGGGAGCTATATTTTCTAAACTCGACAAAACATTTGTAAGCTTTGGCAATTTGAATTCTGAAACGGGGTTACCTCTCTCTATTTTTGAGTTACGAAGTGAGCACAGAATAGGCGTGTTTGAGATGGGGATGAACCGTAAGGGCGAGATTGCAGAGCTTAGCGCAATATTAAGGCCCGATGTTGCAGTAATTACGAATATTGGAACTGCGCATGTTGGAATGCTTGGCAACATCGAAAATATAGCAAAAGAAAAAAAAGAGATATTTTCACATTTTTCATCTCATTGTGTTGGGTTTGTGCCAGAGGGTGAATTTGCTCAATTCTTAAAAGATGTGCCTGAAGGTAAGATGGTTTTGGTCTCTAAAGAGCTTATAGAAGGCTTTGAAGGAGCTAAAATGAATGGTATAGAAGGCTCTATAATTAGATATAAAGATTTGGATATAAGCCTACACTTATTAGGAAAGCACAATATACAAAATGCAATATGTGCCATAGCTGTGGCTCAATATTTTGGTGTTTCTAAAGAAAATATAAAATCTGCAATAGAAAGTGTTAGACCTCCTTATGGGAGGTCAGAAGTAAAAAAAGGTTTTACCACTTGTTTTTTCGATTGTTATAATGCAAACCCTGCCTCTGTACAAGAGGCAATAGAGTTTTGCGATGTTGCAGAAGATGATGCAAGGCATGTTTATATTTTAGGTTCTATGAAAGAACTTGGAGAGATGAGTCAAAGCGAACATGCTAAAATATGTCAGAAAGCATTTGCTTCTCGTGCCGATTTGCTCTTTTTGTTTGGAAGTGAGATGTTGGCAGGTTTTTTTGCATACTTAGCAGAAAAGAAGATAGATTATAACTGTAATTCGCACTATATTGAAAGTATAGAAGGTAGAGAGGTCTTTTTTTACAATGATAGTGAATTTGAGAATCTAAAAGATGCTATCAAAAAGAATGTCAAGAAAAAAGACTTTGTGTTGTTAAAAGCATCTCGCTCCCTTTCGTTTGAGCGATTGCAAGATGTTTTGCTATAGTAAAGATAGGCTATTTTAACTTTTAGGACTATGGAACAATATGAAATATAAAATTGTTGCAGAAAAAAATGTGGAACGAACTAGATATAATCTTACCTTCATTCTTTTGGTAATTTCTATGTTTGGGGTTGGTTTTACTACACTATATTCTGCTTCTATTCATTATGGAGAGTTGATTTTTGGAGAGCCACTTCATTTTGTTTTTAGTCAGCTAAAGCATTTTGCCATATCTCTCGTTTTTATGTTGTTGTTCGCCTTTTTAGACTTTCGATTCATTAGAAAAATGCTTCCTTTCGCGGTCTTAGCGTCTCTCATCCTGTGTGTTATGACTTTTATTCCGGGACTTTCTAAAGAAAGCCATGGTGCAATGCGATGGGTAAATATTGCAAACAAAATCATGTTTCAGCCTTCTGAATTTGTAAAGCTTGTAATGATTGTGTTTTTAGCTAATTTCTTTGCTAAGAATGATGATAAATTTGATCGCCCTTTTGCCACAATTATAATGCCTTTTTTTATTGTATCTATCTTCACTCTTTTGATATATTTAGAGAATGACTTTTCCTCATCTTTTTTTGTTTTGTTTTTGTCTTTGTTGATTTTTTTTATTGTTGGAGTTCCTCTGTTGTGGTTTTTTAAAGGAACGGTTGTAATAATCCCTGTGTTAGTTTTAATGATTTTAACAAAGGACTATCGAATAAAACGTATTCTCTCTTTTATAGACCCAACAAGGGAACCTTTGGATTCAACATATCAAATTCAAGGCTCGCTTAATGCACTGACAAGCGGTGGCCTATGGGGGCGGGGTTTGGGCGAAGGAGTTCGAAAGATTGGTAGTGTGCCGTATATCTATTCCGACTTTGTTTTTGTTGTTTGGGCAGAAGAAATGGGGTTTATTGGTGTGCTGTTGTATTTTGCGCTTCTTTTTGCCTTTGCTTTTGTTGGCTATAAAATAGCTTTAAACGCTTTTGATAAGTTTGCATCTTATGTAGCATTTGGTTCTGTGACAGCTATTGTTTTGCAATCTCTTTTGAATTGTGCTGTTGTGTCTAAACTAGCGCCAACAACTGGAATCTCTTTGCCGTTTTTTTCGGCTGGAGGCTCTTCCTTAATTGTAACTTTTTCTATGTGTGGGCTTATTATTAATGCGTCTGGCGTAGCAGGGAAAAAAGGGTGGAAAAAATGAAAGAGGTTCCTTATACTTCTTTTGATATGAATCAAAACGAAGCAAATGATTTACCACCTTTTAGAGAAAAGCGTTCGTCGCTTGGTGTGGCTGTTTTAAGAATAGCATTGGTTTTGATTATTTTTGCTCTTGCGTTTGAAGTGGTCTATTATTTTGTCTTTTTGCCCTTAACTTCTAATGCAAAAATTATTTTCAATCTAAAAAATGCCTCAATCACAGAGGCTGAAGCAAGGGCTATGACAGGGCTTAGGGGTGAGATGAAATGGGCTTTAATAGATTCTTCCAAAATAGCAAATACAATGATGACGTATCCCATTGTAGAGAGTGCTATAGTAAAAAAGAAATTTCCCGATAAGGTGCTTATAGAAATAACTTCTCGAAAAGCGGTTGCTGTATCTTTTGCAAAAGTTAATGGGTTTACCATACCTTTAGAAATAGACAAGGAAGGTTTTGTGTTTAGAATGGGGTGGAGCTCCAACACATCATTATTAACAATTGTAAGTGGTCTTAATTTTACAAATCCTAAAGTTGGGATGAGGCTGAGTCGAAAGCTTGAAACCTTTTTTAGCGGTTTGGCAAATATCGCAAAGACTCAAGAGGTTTTGCTTAATAACATTTCTGAAATTAAAATAAACGAAAAAAAACACGGAGATTACGACCTAATTTTGTATCCAACACATAAAAAAATTATGGTGTTTGCAAATAAGGACTTAAGTGAGAAAACGCTAAATAAAATGATACTGACTCTTGACGCTCTTGATGAATACAATTCCCTAGAGGATTTTGAATATGTTGATATTAGGGGAGAGAATATTGTCTATAAAATGAAGGAGAGAAATTTAAGTGAGTGACGTAGTTTGTGCCATTGATATTGGAACAGCAAAAGTTAAGGTTATTATTGCTCAAAAATTAGACGACGGTCTGTTTCAAGTAGTTGGTGTAGGCTCATCTCCTTCTATAGGGTTAAAAAAAGGTTCTGTAGTTAATATAGAAGAGACAGTGCGCGCTATAAATAAGGCTGTGGAAGATGCGGAGATGATGAGCGGTTTTGAAGTTTCTTCTTGCTATTTGGGTCTTGGTGGCTCGCATATCGAAGGAATGAACTCAAAAGGTGTATATCCAATATCAGACAAAGGTGGGGGCAATACTGAAGTTGATATGGAAGACATTCAAGCAGTAATTAATTCTGCAAAGGCTATAGTCATCCCGTTAGATAGAAAAGTGATTAAAGTAATTCCTCAGTCTTATACAGTGGATAAACAGAAAGGAATAAAAGATCCGCATAATATGATTGGGGTGCGTCTTGAGGCTGAGGCTCATATTATCACAGCGTCTGTTACTGCAATTCAAAACACAATTAAGTGTGTGGAAAGAGCTAATTTAGAAGTTGAAAAAGCTATGTATAATGGATTAAGCTCCGTCCGTTCTGTGATGACAGCCGAAGAAATTGAAGCAGGTTCTTTATTAATAGATATTGGCTCCGGTGTTATTGATGTGGTGTTGATGCACGGAGGAGCTCCAGAGCTTATCGCTGTATTGCCAATTGGTGGGGAGACTATTACAAACGATTTGGCAATTGTAGAAAAGATTTCTTTTGAGTTGGCAGAAGAAATTAAACTGACAGATGGATGTTGTTGGGCTCCTTTATTGGACGACGAAAATATAGAAATTATTTTGCCGGGAGTTGGGGGACGCGCTCCTATTAGATTGATGAAAAGACGCGTGTGCGATATTTTCTATGCAAGGATGAGGGAGATTTTTGACATTATCAAACAAAAAACAAGCGCTATCGTTAAGAGCAAACCTCTGGGTGGTAATATAGTGATATGCGGTGGAGGGGCGTTGCTTACAGGCGTGATAGAAGTTGCGTCAGAAGTGTTTGAAACTTCTGCTGTACGTATTGGAGTGCCCGGTGTTTTGGGTGGAATAAAAGGGGATTATAGAAGTCCGGATTTTGCGGGTGTTATGGGACTTATTGCAGAAGCTACAGGAGAGGAAGAGTACGAAAGTGGAAAGAGCAAGAGTAGAAGAGCTTCTGGTAATTCTATAGGAAAAAAAATTAAAGACATTTTTAAGAATTTGTTTTAATATATATTTTATGCGGAGTGGGGTGAAATATTATGAATATGACGGTTCTTCCAGAAAAAAAAGTTCCTGCGGTAATTAAGGTTATAGGAGCAGGTGGTGGCGGTGGAAATGCTGTTAATCGTATGATTGACTGCAATATTAAGGGAGTGGATTTTATAGCTCTCAATACAGATGCACAAGCTCTTGATGTGCGTTCTAAAGCTCCTATAAAGATTTATATAGGAGAAGACGGACAGGGGGCAGGGGGCGATCCTTCAAAAGCTGAAAAAGCTGCAATAGACGATAAAGATAAGATTATAGAAGCGATTAGGGGAGCGCATCTCTTGTTTGTTACGGCAGGAATGGGGGGAGGTACTGGGACAGGAGCTGCTCCTGTAATTGCAGGGTTTGCAAGAGAGATGGGTATCTTAACTGTTGGTGTTGTTACCAAGCCTTTTGAGTATGAAGCTGGAAGGATGGAAATTGCCGAGGCTGGTATAGAAAAACTGAAAGAGAATGTGGATTCTTACATCGTTATAGACAATGAAAAAATTATGCAAATGGATGACGATGATGAAATCTTGAACGACTTTATAAAAGTTGACGATGTTTTAAGGCAAGCGATTCAAGGTATAATCGACGTTATTTATCATACAGGTAACATAAATGTGGATTTCGCAGATATTAAGTCTTGTTTGAAAGAAAAGGGACGAGTGCATCTTGCAATTGGAAAAGCAGAAGGTGCGAACGGAGTGGTAGAAGCTACAACCAATGCGCTAAACAATGAACTCCTAGAGAGCTCTGGAATAGATGGTGCTAAAAATGTTTTGGTCAATATACAAGGTTCTAGTAGGAATTTGAAACGAAGCAAGATAAATGAGGCGATGAATGGTCTTATTAAACCTAGTGTAGACAAGAAAGCGAGAGTATTTTGGGGGTTGGACGCAAACGATGCTTACGAAGATGAAGTGAGTGTTACTCTTATGGCAACAGGATTTCCCGCTGACGATTTAAAGGAGCCGATTCAGCTTAGGGAGGAAAAAGAGCCTAATTTAGGAATGAGACTTACAAAAATAGAAAATGAAGAAAGTAGTAAGTCTGCGCCACCTCCTGCGCAAATGAGCGAAGAATTGGTTGCAAATGGAGATTTTATAACAGGCAGTGAGTGGAGTCGTATGAATAAAATGAAACAACCAAGTCTTCCAGGTCTTACTACAAAAGGAGCAAAGAAGTCGTACGAAGACTCTTTGAATGAAACAACAGAAGATTTTGACTTTAGGCTTTCTTCACTGCCTGCAGATAGCGAGCTTGAAAAACCGGCGATCTATAGACACAAGAAAAAGTAGGAGACTTCAAGGTGTCTAACTTGAGGCTTCGAGCATTTTATGGATATTTAATTTCTTCTAAGCAACACTCTCGCACAACTGCTACCACCTATATCTATACTCTCAAGTTATTTGGAAAGCTTTTAGATGGAGCGGAGCTTGATAATGCAACGAGGGAGGAGTGTTTGAAGTTTTTTGCTTTAAGATCGGAGTCGGGGCAGTCGACAAAAACTCTTGCGAAAGATATGGCAGCGTTCGACTCTTTTTTTAAGTTTCTTGCAATAGAAGGGGTTCGGGTTGATAACCCTATGGATACTATCGAGAGGCCGAAGAGAGAGCGAACACTTCCATACGTTCTAAGCTTAGAAGAAGTTGATTCTCTTTTATCTGCAATCCCAAAAACTACCCCAAATGATGTTCGCGATAGCGCTATGTTTGAGCTTATGTATTCTGCAGGGCTTAGGGTTAGTGAACTTGTGGCAATCAGAATTGAAGATGTTTTTTTTAGTGAAAACTTGTTGAAAGTGCGGGGTAAGGGTGGCAAAGAGCGTATTGTACCTTTTGGAGGTGTTGCAAAAAAAAAGATTGAAGAATATATGCATACAGAAAGAAACGTTTTCTTAAATCCTAAAAACAAATCGAACACTGCTATTTCTGGTATTCTTTTTTTGAATAGGTTTGGCGCAATGCTAACGAGGCAGGGAGTGTGGACAAGGATGAAAAAAATTGCCACTTCTATTGGGCTTGAAACAAAATTACATACTTTACGGCATTCTTATGCAACTCATCTTTTGAAGGGCGGGGCAGACTTGCGTTCGGTTCAAATTCTTTTGGGTCATTCAAATATTACAACTACAGAAGTTTATACGCATGTGGATCGTAGTGATCTTGCCGACTATCACGACAAGTATTTGGGCAAGTATTGGAAAGGAGATTGAAATGAAAAAGAAAGTATTGTTGTTCTGTTTTTTGCTTGCAATCTTTTCGTCTTGCGGAAATAGGAAGTTTATTCAGCGGATGCAAGAGTATGAAGAAGGAGTTTCCAACCCAACAACAGAGGCAGAGTTAAACGATGCCATAAAGAAATACTTGAGAAGAATTGATGACGTGGTTATTGCGTACGAAAGAGTTGGTCTTTGGTATAAAATGCTTGGCACGCGATATTTAGACAAGAAGATGTATAAGAATGCTCTTGAGTGCTTTCAAAAAGCTGTAGAAATATATCCTGAAAATCCAAATCTGTATTATAAAGTTGGGGTGTGCGCTGCCCTTATGGCAAAGGGCGCCTTAGATTTTGAAGTGAGAGGGGATGATAAATCTCGGCGTTATTTAGATTTGGCATGCAAAGCCTATGGCAGAGCTGTCGATTTAGACCCTAATTATAGCAAAGCTGTTTATGCTCTTTCGGTTCTATATATTTTTGAACTTGAAGAGCCACATAAAGCTGTTCCACTGTTAGAAAAAGAGATTGAAGGAAAGATGAAACCACTAGATGAGCTTTTTTTGCTGGCACAGGCTTATGTGGCAACAAATGAAAGTGAAAAGGCTATAGAAACTTACAAACGAATTGGAGAACTTTCTGGTAGCGAGGAGCAAAGAAGAAAAGCAAAGGAGAATATTGATATTCTTTTGATGCGAAACAAAAAGTAGTTTATATCATGGATAAGTTTTCTTTAGCCTTGGCTATATCCTATCTTGATTTCCTAAAATCAGACGAAAAGATTTTGCTGTTCGATACTATTTCTTCAGCTGAAGAATTGACCTCTCTCAACATGGTTGATATTTCGGTTATCATAAAACGGCGACTAAAGGCTCAATTTAAGCTTGAGTCGCTGCAGGCGCTGTTGGAAAAAGCTTTGAAATTGATGAAGTTTTATAATATCAAAATGCTGATGCATAATAGTGAAGAGTTTCCTTTTCAGCTAAAAGAAATTCCCGACCCGCCTTTTTCTCTCTTTGTTAGAGGAAATCTTCCAAAAGGTTTTAATATGGTGGGGATTGTAGGCACACGGCACCCAACCGGCGAAGGCATTAAAGAAGCTCTAAGACTGGGAGCGGAATGTGCGCAACTTTCTCTGCCTCTAGTTTCTGGATTGGCCTATGGAGTTGATTGTTTTTCGCAAAAAGCTTGTGTGGAACAAAAAGGTGTCTCGATAGGTGTGTTGGCGTGTGGCGTGGAGAGAATATATCCAAAAGCGAATGCAACATTGGCTCAAAAAATAATTGGTGGAGCGGGTTGCATATTAAGCGAGTATCCACCATTTACTGCACTGATGAAATTTAGATTTCCCCAAAGAAACCGAATCATTTCGGGGCTTTCTCGCTCCATTCTAGTCGTAGAAGCTCCAAAAAAGTCTGGAGCGCTAATTACAGCCGACTTTGCTTTAGAACAAGGAAGGGATGTTTTTGTTTGCAAAAATATTTTGCAGTCTAAAAGAAATGAAGGCTCTCGAATGTTGTACGAAGAGGGCGCTACTGCTATTTCTTCGATTTCGGAACTAGTAGCAGAAAGAGTTTTTTAAGCTGTTAGTTATGAAACATACAACACAAGTGAAAAAAATACATTTATTTTAAAATTAAATAAAAAAACTATTGACAATAGATATTTTTTTAGTAGCATGATGTAACCATATAGACTGAGCGTGTTTAACGGGTGTGGTTTAGCATAAATATAACAAACGGGTTCGAATTAAACTCAGCGAGCTACGGCTTGTTGCGATAGTTTAATAAATAATATTCAAAATAAAGACTAATCGGGAGCTAACTCCCATAATAATACAAATAATGGAATAGGAGTTAGCTAGAACGTAGCTCCCGTAATAATAACAATAAATAACACCAAAAAATAAGTAATGTCTCGAAAACGGATGTTTGCTCATCTCTTTCCGTTTGCTGTAGCAAGCATCCACTTTTGAGACTTGAACTTTAGGAATGAATTAGAAAAAAGTATTCATTCCAGTTATAAACGGAGGTATGTTATATGAAAAAACATTAAACCTACCGATGTTAGAAGAGTAGCACATAAGCTAGGAGAAGACTTTCATCTTTCAAACGAAGGAATAAAGGATCTAGCAAACAACCTATGGAAAAAAGCACATCCTGAAAAAAGGTGTCCCAATAAATATAAAGTATAGATAATAAAGACGAATGAACTGCCCTCTTCAGTCTAGCGAAAAAGTTGCTACAAGCGTGTTATGTCGTCAACTGGGACGCGAGTGCAAGGTGTGTGCTCAAACATCTGACGCTGGTTTGGGATGTTGTGGCAATTGTTGGAATAGCTTTTATGGATGCAATTCTTAAAGCGATTGCTTTAAGAACGAAAGGAGTTTGTCTATGGATAAAGGTTCTATTTTAGAAGCTGTCGGGCTTATCGTGGCGGGTATGCCCTCATATGATGTGTGGGGATGAGACAGCTTTTTTATGCCTTAAGAGAGGGATAACACTCTTTCTCCTTTTATATATTTATATCTAACAATATTTTGCAATAATTGCTATACTAAGGAGAATGGTTTTATTTTCAGGAGTATCTTGAATGAGCAAATCTGTTAAAAATTTTTTGGCTAAAAAGAATATTGAAATATCAGCGAAGAGATATTTTATCGACGCTATGAGTGCTATGGCGATGGGGCTGTTTTCGTCTCTTTTGGTGGGAACCATACTAAACAGCATCGGTCTTAAATTCAACATTCCTTTTTTGAGCGAAACTCTCTGGCCAATTTGTCGCGATATGACGGGAGCAGCAATCGGAATAGCCATAGCCCATTCGCTAAAAGCTCACACTTTTGTGCTGTTTTCGGCAACGATAGTCGGTTTTGCAGGAAATAAGTTTGGCGGGCCTGTCGGCGCCTTTATTGCAACTGTGGTTAGCACTGAACTTGGAAAGGCGATTTCAAGGGAAACAAAGATAGATCTCATAGTTACCCCGATGGTAACGATTATTTCTGGAGTTACAATTGCTAGTCTATTAGGACCTGGGATGTCTTCATTTATGACATGGCTTGGTGCTTTGATAATGAAAGCCACTGACTTGAAACCGTTTTGGATGGGGCTTACGGTCTCGGTTTTGGTCGGCGTCATCCTTACTCTGCCCATAAGTAGCGCTGCAATTTGTATGATGCTCTCTCTTGGCGGGCTCGCAGGGGGCGCTGCTACCGTAGGCTGTGCCGCCCAGATGGTAGGTTTTGCAGTGATGAGCTATCGTGACAATGGACTCGGCGGAAGTTTAGCTGTTGGCATAGGAACAAGTATGCTCCACATGTCTAATATAGTCAAAAATCCTAAGATATGGATTCCGCCCACTTTAACAGCTGCCATCTTAGGTCCTCTGTCGACTATAACTTTCAAAATGGAAAATATTCCCATTGGTTCAGGAATGGGAACTTGTGGTCTTTCAGGTCAAATAGGAACCATTACGGCAATGGAAGCCATAGGGCGAGGTGGAGTGAATACCTATCTTGCAATTCTTCTTTTGCATTTTGTCCTGCCAGCCGTTTTAACCATCTTCTTCACCTTTATTTTAAGAAAACTAAATTGGATTGGGGACGGAGATTTAAAGCTCGCTCTTTAGGCGACCCAAAAAGAACTTGTAGAAATCGATATTGTGAGGCTTTTTACTCAATTCTAATTTTATAGTTAGCTTTGATAGTAGGGACTATTTCAAATTTTAGGGACCGCCATACTTGTAAAAAAATCCTTTTCTATATAATATTGATCCCTAGAAGTGTTTGCACATTCGCGCAAACAAGTCAATTTAACAAACGTCAAATAGGACAAAGCGTCCGTCCGCTAACTAAACAACAATCGATCCACTAACTAGACGACTTTCAATTCGCTAACTAGAGAAAAGCTTATACACTAACTAATGTACAGGCCCAAAACTGATCAGTCTCGCCCCCTTAAGCTTATCAGTTTGCTACCACAAAACTGATCAGTCTCTAATATCAAAACTGATCAGTTTCATCCCCCGAAACAGAGTTGTTTTGCCCCCCAAATGTGTACATGTTTTGGGGGGACAACTCTACAATTCACTTCTCCATAAAGATGTTTGTGTAAATTAGAAATGACGCAATTTTTAGTATCCGTAGCGTTTTTTGTTTAGCAAGAGGAAAAATATGGCGACTAGCACAGACATAATTTCTGCTCCTACTATAGAAAACCATATTCCGTTTACGCCCCAAATAAGAGGGAAAATCAATACTGCAATTACTTCAAAAACAACGGTGCGCATAAAAGAAATTATAGCCGAAATGAGTCCGTTGTTTAGAGCAGTGAAAAAAGCAGACGCAAACATTGAAAAGCCAGCAAACAAAAAGGTAAAAGAGAAGACAAAAAAGGCATATATCGCCAGATTTAGTAGCGAAGCATCATAGCCTACAAATATTTTGGCTAGAGGTTTTGAAAGAAGCAAGGCTGCAAAAAACATAGTGATGGCAAAAAATGAAATGATTACAAAACTTTTGTATAAAATATTTTTTAATTCTTTTGGGTTTTTCGCACCAAATTGATATCCAATAATTGGAGTGACTCCCACTGCATAGCCTATGAATATTGCAAAAAACATAAAACCGACAGACATTAAAACGCCATAGACCGCGACGCCATCGGCTCCTGCATATCTTAGTAATTGTATATTATATAGCATACTGACAAAAGACATAGAAATCTGGCTTAATAACTCTGAAAAACCATTTGAAACAACTTTTATTAGCGGAGAGAAAGAAAAGCTTAATTTGCAAATCTTTAGGCTACTACTATTTGGCAAGGCAAAATAAAAGAGCGGAGTGAGGCCTCCAATCAAAAGGCTGATGAATGTGGCGACGGCAGCACCTTTTAGACCAAACTTGAAAACGACAACAAACAAAGCGTCAAACAAAATATTTGCCACGCCCGCAGCAACCGTTATATAAAAGCATAATTGAGGCTTTCCTGCTGTAGAAAACAGACTCTGGAATTCAAATTGCAAAATAAAAGCAGGAAGAGCCAAAAGCAAAATTTGCCCATATGTTACGCTGTATTCCAACATATCTCCTTTCGCTCCTAGCATTTGTGCAATTGGTCTTAAAAAGACGAACCCCAAAACAGCCATCAAAATGCCCAAAACAATAGAAACATAGATTATGAGCGAAAAAATATTGTTCGCTTTCTCTGCATCTTCTTCTCCAAAAGTTTTGGCGATTAAAGCGCTTCCTCCAGTGCCAAACATAAAACCTATTGAGGCTAGCAACATCACAACCGGTGCAATAAAAGTTACTGCACTAAATTCTGTTTTTCCAACATAGTTAGAAATAAAAAAACTATCTACCGTACTATATACAGAGGTGAATATGAGAGTTACCATAGTAGGAAAGGTGAACTTCAATAACTTTGCAAATGTGTTGTTGCCAGATAATGCGCTTTGCATAATAGCTCCTAATTTATTCTGTTTTAACACGCTCCTAATTCTAGCATACATTGCGATTAGCGAAAAGAATGGGCGCGGAGAGGCTAAAAAGATTGTAAGAATTGATTTAATTTTACTTTTTTTGTAGTATACCTGGTATGGAAATACTAAAAATGGGAGACGAGGTTTTGCGTGCAAAATCCACTCCAGTGAAGCATATTGACAATTCAATCAAAGAGCTAGTGGCAGAAATGTTTGCAACGCTAAAAGAAAGTAGTGGCATAGGCTTAGCCGCGCCACAAGTTGGGAGGAATATAAGACTTTTTATTGTGCAGTTGGACGCTTCTGAAGAAGGAATGGTGTTTATAAATCCAGAAATTATAAAAACATCGGAGAAGCTTTGCACTATGGAAGAAGGTTGCCTTAGCATTCCCAAAATATACGAAAAAGTTGTTAGACCAAAAGAGGTTACGGTTCAATATACAGACATCAATGGCAAAAAACAGATGATAGTGGCAGAGGGATTACTCTCTCGCGTCATTCAACACGAAAACGATCACCTAAACGGCATTTTGTTTTTGGATAGGATTGAAGAGGGAACTAGAGAAAAGGCGATTGGCAAGTTTGAAAAACTGATGAATAAGGCAAAAAAACGAAATGCTTAAGGTGATATTTGCGGGAACTCCTTCGTTCACCATTCCTGTGTTGGACGCACTCATATCCAATTCGCGTCTGGTAGGCGCTATCACCCCTCCTGCGAAAAGGCAAGGGCGCAGTATGAAAATTAAAGACTCATCTCTTGCTTCCTATGTAAGGGCCTTAAAAACGGACGGGACTTTGCAAGAGTCTTTTCCTATTTTTGAAAAAGAGAGCATAGACGAAGATTTGATGGAAAAAGTTGCGTCGCTAGATGCAGACTTGCTTGTGTGTTTTGCATATGGAAAGATTTTTCCTGCTAAATTTATCAGTCTTTTCAAAAGAGGTGGCATCAACATTCATCCGTCTTTGTTGCCAAAGTGGCGAGGCGCTTCTCCCATTCCTTCGGCAATGTATGCAGGAGATTTTAGGACTGGAGTTTCAATCCAGACAATAAAGCAAAAAATGGACTGTGGCGATATTTTGTTGCAAAGGTCTTTTACGATAGAAAAGGGCGAAAGCGCGGATGAGGTTCTTTCAGACAAAGTGGCAAAACTTTCTGCGCAAATGGTTAAAGACGTATTAGAAGATTTTGAAGCAAAACTAAAAGGCGCAACGCCCCAAAACGAGGCAGAAGCTAGCTATTCTCATCTTTTGAAAAAATGTGATGGTCTTATCGACTGGCAGCGTAGCGCTACAGAAATTGAGTGGCAAATTAATGCGTTTAATTCTTGGCCTGGAACATATACGTTTTGCAATGGGAAAAAGCTCAACATAATAGAAGGACATGCGTTGCTAGAAAAAGAAGCGCCTTGTGGCGTAGCGCCGGGGACGGTGTTGGGAAAAGACGAAAAGGAAGGCATTTTGGTTTTGACGGGGAGTGGTATTTTGTGCGTGACCAAATTGCAGTGGGAGACAAAGAAAGTTTTGGGCTGGAAGGATTTTTTAAATGGTGCTCATCTTTTTTTAGGCTCTCGCCTCTCTTCCGAGTAGAAGAGGTTCAAAGTTAAAACAACAATTCATTATGGAGATTTAAGATAAATGGGGTTAAACAACAAGATTGAATCGAATGCGCTGACTATAGTAATTACGTCAATTGCTATGCTTGTTATTGTGGCTTTTGTTTCTGTAGTTGCTTTTTTTGTAAACTTGAAAAATGAAGACCAGGTGCTAGTTCCAAGCGTTCAAGGCAGCCCGCTAGAAGATGCGCTGATAGAGTTGCAAGCAAAAGAGCTTTATCCACGTTTGCAATTGCGTTTTTCTGACGACCCAAACGAGAGGGGGCGTGTTTTGAGCCAAGACCCATCGGCGGGCTCTGTTGTTAAAGCGGGGCGCAGAATCACCCTTGTCGTAAGCCGGGGCACTGTGATAGATAAGATAGATAACTACATAGGCAAAGATATAAAAGACGTAAAGCAACTCTTTGCGTCTATTTTCACATCTAGTTCAAAAAGGCTTTTAATCATCAAAGAGCCATATCAGTCTATCGTAGATGAGTCTCCAGCAGGTACAATTTTAGCACAAAACCCTCCAGCCGGAACGGAAATTAGCGAGAGCACAGAGATTGAATTTGTGGTGAGCAAAGGAAACGAGCCCGACTTAATTGAAGTGCCCGACTTTGTCAATATGAATCTAAACGATCTATACGTTGCTATGACCTCCACAGAGTTAGTTTTTAGCTTTGTTCGAGGCGGAGCGGGAGATGGAGATGTGCCGAAAATAACAGCTCAAAATATGAGCGCTGGGGCGAGTGTCGCAACATTTTCGCACATAGAACTCACTCTAAGTGTGCCTGAAAAAGAAGGCTATGTTTTCGGCATTTATAATACTGACTTGCCGCGCTATCCAGACAAGGTGGACGTCTCTTGCGACGCTGTTTTGCCAGATAGCACAACGGCTCCCCTTGTGGTGATTAGGCATTATGGTGGCAATTTTCAACTGCCATATCATCTGCCAGAAGGTTCGGTTGTAACGATAACTGTGCAAAACCAGGCAGTAAAGACTTTCGACGTTGTAGGCGAGAGGTAAGTAGTTCTTGATTTATATAACGTAGACGAGCTAAAAATGTTTTGTATGACGGGTTTCGTCTTGCATAGTTTAGGAAAAAAAGAGGTGGATATGACAAAGGGTTCGGAAAAAGTTGTTCAACGCAGGTATACAATCGGCGAAGAGATAGGCAATGCTATAACGCATGGCATAGGGGCTGCTTTGGCGATTAGTGGTTTGGTTCTACTAATTGTCAGGGCGGCAAGGAATGCTCCAGAGGCTTATAAGGCTTCGTATGTTGTAGGCTTTACCCTATTTGGTGTTTCCCTAATCATACTATATTTATTTTCCACACTATATCACGCTCTGCCTTTGGGAGCAAAAAGAGTTTTTGGCAAGTTTGACCATATTTCGATATATATTTTGATTGCAGGAACATACACAGGCTATTGCATGGGACCTTTGCAGAGCAAGCAGGCGATATGGTTGCTTGTCGCCGTTTGGACAATTGCTGTTATTGGCATTGTCTTTTACGCAATTTTTGGCAGTAAAGTCAGGTTGCTTTCGGTTCTTACATATTTGCTTATGGGCTATTTGGTTTTTTATATAATTAAGCCCGTCTATTCTCTTTTACCAAAAGTAAGTTTTATTTTTTTGCTTGTTGGCGGTGCTTGCTATACTCTAGGTTGCATTTTTTATGCGATGAAAAAACATAAATGGATGCACTTTATTTGGCACTTATTTGTTATGGCTGGCAGTATAATGCATTTTTTTTCCCTCTTTTTTAGCATATAATATTGACAATTCATTTTTAATTAATTAGTATGATTTTTTATGAGCATACTAAAAGAAAGAAGTTTTGTGGAAGCATGGACTAAAAATTATATCAGAGTAAAATCCAAAACACCGTCTATATTTTGACGGTGTTTTTTTTTGCTTTTTCAACATATATAGAATGGAGGAAATATTATGTCTTATTTTAAGGGTAGGTCTCTAACAATAATTGACGATCTTTCTATTGAAGAGCGCAAATATCTTTTTGCAAAAACTAAAGAATTGAAAGAGGCGATAGAAAACGAAAACGAAGAAAAGATGAATGAATTCCGCATAAATAATCCAGACTATGGTATATACGAAGTTTTTTTGGAGTCTAGCACTCGCACAAAAGAATCTTTTCGCAACGCTGCGAATTTTCACCACGTAAAGCTAAACGACCTTGTAACAAATCTTTCCTCGTTCAACAAAGGCGAAAGCTATAAAGACACATTCAACACGCTCATCGGCTATAGAAACAGCATATTTATCATCCGCAGTACAATAGAAGGGGTGTGCAAGTGGCTAGAAGTTTCTTCAAAAGAATATGCAAAGCGCAACGGAATAAAAGGAAGCGCAAGTTTTATCAACGCAGGAGACGGCAAGCACGAACATCCAACACAAGAACTTTTGGACGAATTTACATTTTTGGAAGACAACAATTGGTCAACAAAAAAGATTCACATAGCATTGGTTGGCGACTTGTATCACGGAAGGACTGTTCATTCCAAAGCCGACGGACTAAAACTTTTTGAAGATGTTGAAGTCGATTTGATTGCCCCAAAAGAGTTGAAAATGCCCGATTATTATAAGCTAAAAATGAAAGTGAATGGATTTAAAGTTCGGGAGTTTGCCTCTATAGACGAATATATAAAGCAAGAAAAAGTAGCAAAAATTTGGTATTTTACCCGCCCACAGCTTGAGCGAATGGGCGACGATGTCTTGCAAATTACAGACCGTTTGCGATATTCCATCACTTTCCGCCAAGACTTAATCCCATTTCTTGACGAAAAAACCAGGTTCTATCACCCGCTTCCACGCCACAAAGACCACCCAACCATCCCCACTTTTTTGGATACTACCCACTTTAATGGCTGGGAGAGGCAGTCTATAAATGGAATGTATGTGAGGATGACCTTGCTTTCGATGTTTGCAGGAAAAATAGGCTCGGATTTTGTGCCTACTGAAAAAAGGGTGGAAGCAGACTTTGGAGGCGAGGAGTATATAGTGCAAGTTTCGCTAAATGACAAAACCAGGAAGGGCTCCGATAGTTTCGCTGAAGGGGTGCGCCCAATCACAGAAGGCATTGTGATAGACCATATCTGTAGGGGGCAAGAACCCGCTGCTATAAGAAAACACATCTCAAAAATAATAAAAGTGATGAAGCTGGAAAGCGGAAAAGGTGGCGAGTGGGTCTCTACCTCCACAAAAGACAAAAATGTCTTTAAGGGCATAATTTTTAGACCCGGAGCTTTCACGTTGGAAAGACGCGATCTAAAACGTTTGGCTGCAGTAGCGCCTGGTTGCACTCTGAATATTATCAAAGATGCAAAAATTAGCGAAAAATATCGTGTTCACTTGCCTCCACGCATATATAACTTTGCAGACATTGCTTGCACAAATTCTTCTTGTATCTCGCACCCGTCGCAGTCGGAAGGTGTGCCTCCTGTCTTTCACAAAACAGAAGACGACCACTATGTGTGCAAATATTGTGGTTGTTCCCATACTTTTGAAGAAATTTGGGAATAGCGTCTTTGCTCGCCTATGAGTCTGGTTGGGCTATTTTCAACTGGACTTTTAGAGATGTTTTTATTGAAATATGGAGAGCCCTACTTCTACAACTTCTGCGTTGTCGGCGTCTTTAGCAGAAATTGTTTTTGTTTTTTCAAAAGTGATTTTTAGGATATCTTCATCTAAAGAATTTAGGGTAGAGTTCTTATCTAACGCAAACTTAGAGTGCCCAATTTTTATGCTCCCATCATCCAAAATGATATATTGTGTTTTGACATCTTTTTTTATCAACACTTGAACACCCTTTATTTCGCTCATCATCAGCTCGTATACATAGCCATCTTGGGCAAAATATATGTATTGGTGAATAGATGCTTCGCATTCTACTAGCGGAAATTCTTTAGACGCTATTTGCTTTAGCTCCCAAAGGCTAGAGTGCAAAATGTCTCGGAGGTCAGACGGCGCACAAGAGTGAAATACAACAAAGATGAAAAAAAATAAAAGAGAGAGAAAAGCCCCTTTATGTTTCATACTTAAAACTCATTCCCAAGAATATAAGACTATTTTAAGTGATTTAGTAGAGAAGACTTATACAAATTGCCCAAAACGCTAAGAGATGCTGAGTGAATAAATTCATACATCTTCAAATCGCTAATTGCTTTTGTAAAGTCTATGTCCGACTCTCGGGCTTCTTGGTTGGTCACATTTAGAGTTTGAGCTCCAATTCTGGCTATAGTTGCTTCTGCTCTGCTATATCTCGCTCCAAGTTCCGTCATTCTTGTTGTGATTGTTTCTATGCTTCCGTCTAGGGCACCCAGCACTTTTCCTCCTAGCGACTCGTGGTCTCCTGCAAAAAGAGCATCGCGCATAGCAATGACAGAGTCAAACAAAGAGCCACCCGAAGAGCGAACAGAGTTTGCCACATTATATGGTGCCATCTCTTCTTTCTTTATCATTCCCAATTCGTAGAGAACCTCGCCCCCCTCTCCGTCTTCCAACCATATCTGGTGGGGGTCTATTCCTACTAAAGAAAGTCCGTTTGTTGCAGGGTCAATATGTGCCTTGACGGGAGCTCCAGAGTCGTTAATTTTAGAAACAATTGCATAAATATTGTCGCCTTCGGCGAGGGGGATTTCTACCCCATCAATTTCTATAGAAGAGTCAAAAGGAACGACGTAGTCTCTAGAGTCAACTTCTGAAAAAAGAGATTGTCTTTCTGCCCAAAATATTCTGTTTCCTTCGTTGTCTGCCAAAAGATATGTCTGCTCGTCGGTTTCCACTACCTTTTGCCCCTGAGCGCCCACGTAGCGTACGTCTGTTATAACCGCTTCATCGGCTCCATAAACATTGCCCCACACAGTCTCGAAGGGGGAGGAAAAACTCTTAGCTCCCGCAAAAACATACGTGCCATCCGCGGTTGTTGCGTTTCCAATTTGGACTAATTCTTTTAAAAGCTCGTCCACCTCATTTGCCGCATTTTGCATATCGGACTTTGTATAAACACCATTCGCATTTTGAACAGAAAGACTGCGCAATCTTTGCAATATCTCGAGTGTGCTGTTTATAGAGGCCTCTGCCACGCTATATTGATCTTGTAAGGTTCGCGCATTTTTTTCAAAACGCTCAAGCCTTGCCAAAAAAGACTTATAGCGAACAGAGTGTCCCGCTGCCAAAGGGTCGTCTCGCAAAGACTGTATTCTTTTTTGAGACTGGATGCTGTTGTTTAGCTTATGTAGGCGCGATTCTTGCCTTCTTATTGCATAGTTGCTATCGTTATGTTGCAAGTTTGAACTTACACGTTTCATCTTCACGCCTCCTATAGAACAAAACAAGACATGCGGGTCATCGGCAAAACGAAACGCTTTCTTTAATTTTTTTGTATTAATCAAGGTAAATTTAAGAAGAAGGGGGTAAATAATTTAAGGCGATAATATATGTTTCTATGCTATTTTTTCTGCAAGCTTGTGGCTTGAAAGTGCGTACACTAGAAAAGCTCAGCTTTAATTGTTGCATTAAATTTTTTACTTGTCCGCCTTGAAAGATTTTTGTTACAAACGCCCCGCCTGAAGCGAGAAACTTATTTGCGTAAAAAACTGCCATTTCGGCAAGTGCGGTTTGCCTTGTAACGTCCAAATCTTTGTGCCCAGATGTATAAGGAGCAGCGTCGCACACCACCAAATTGAATGGCGCTTTTGACTCGACAAGAGAAAGCACGTCTCGACTTGTCATATCTCCTTGAATAAAGGTTAGCCTATCGTCTTTAATTTTTGCATCTAGCTCTTTTAAGTCTATGGCAACCACTTTTGCGTCTTTGTCCAGATTGCGAAGCAAAAAAGCAGTCCAACTACCAGGTGCTGCCCCCAAATCTAACACACTAGCTTTTTTTGGAAAAATAGAGAACTTATCCCTTATTTCTTGCAATTTATATACCGAACGCGCAGGATAGCCTTCGCTAAAAGCTTTTAGAGTCCAATAGTCGCTTTCGGAATATTTATTTGCCATAGTCTCTTCCAATTATCGGAAATTTTCCTAAAAAGAATTAACGTCTAAGAGACCGGCAATCCAGCCCCCTTCCGAACCCAAAAAATCTCTTTTTTGTCCTTCAATTAAAAACTGCACAGACTGGACATTCTTAAAAGCGCAAGCGGTAAAGACGATTTGTTGCAATTGGATATTATAGCCTTCCACACCGTAACGATTGAATTGAAAATCTTCGCTTAAATTTATGGTTGCAACGCCTTCTTTTATGCTGGCAGAAATTAGTTTTGTGTCTGCAGGAATAAAGGAGCGAATGCCTTTTTTTGCTTCTTCTTTTGTTGTGCCTTTAAGAAGAGCGTTAATGCTGTCTGTCAGAGGGGAGGGGGACTTTTCGAGTGTCCTTGTGCATTTTTCTCTTGTAACTGTGCCTGAGTTGCTGATTGAAACAAAATAGACATCTACCACTTGCACATTCTCTTCTGCGCTTTTCTCATTTTCGGCAGTTTCGGGCTCATTTATTGTTGCCACATTGGTATCGCTCTCGTCCGTGTCTTTGCCTCCCTCTGGGGGTGTTTCGTCTATCTCCTCTATGTCATTGTTTTCGTCTTCAGTATCTGCCTCTTCTAATTCAGTTTCTTTTTTTACATCTTCATCTTTTTTAGGAGGCGATTGTTTCTCTTTATTTTCAATTTCGTTTTTTATATCTTGTTTACTAATTGCGACTTTTGCAGGCTCTTCTGCTCCATTAATTTGGTTTATTGTCTTTGAAATTGATTTTCTATTCATATAGAATAGAACACACATCAGCAATATAAAACCTATCCAAAAAATGATGCCAAAAGTAAAAAAGCGTTTTTGTTGTTTTTTGTTTTGTTTCATAATTCTATGGGGCCTATATTAGCATATAATGTGCTCTTAAAAAAGAGGGGTAGATGAGATGTTGAAAGAAACGAAAAAAAAAGCCCAAGAGACAACGGCTTAGATTTAGGAGCTTAGAACTTAAGACACGCATGTTAAGGACTAATTCTTGTATTACTAAGTTTTTCACAAATAGCGCCCCAAAAGCCTCGTAGGCTTTTGGTTATACAAGAGTTCATCCTGAAGTATCAGCTATAATCTATTCTACAATTCCCTTTCGCATTTTGTACAGTTTTGTAAGCTCCTGCGCTATAGCTTCGCTTTCTTCCGATTCGTTATTGTCTAGCGATGTTTGTAGTTCGTTCAATTTAGCAACTATCTTCTTTTCTAGCTCGCAGGCTTCCTCATTCGCAGTTGGCGAAAGATATAAAAAAGAATCCATCAATTTATACAAATCCCTCTCGCAAGCTGTTTCTTTTTTAAGTTCGCTTTGGATTAGTCCCGCACGTCTTTTAATTCTTCCCACATATTCAGTCATAGCCTCATCTTTTTTTGCCACTCTTTCTATGTGAGTCCCCGTAAAAAGCGCTATGTATATTATAATGCTGAAGATAAAAAGCAAAATGAATTGCACCAAGATCGCAACTTTCGCTATCATTATCCCTTTCATCACGCATACCACCAAAAGTAGGCAAAAAATAGCAAAGAGTGCGTCGCTAGCCCAAGTGGCGAAAAGGGGAAAAATGTTTTGTTCAAACTTTCCTGCTCTAATGTGAAGAAAAAGAGAGATCCCCATAAAAATTAGGTATACCAACGCAAGATTTCCCCAAAAATAAAGCTCTTCTTGTGACATTTTTTCCCAAGGTGTTGCAAACATCATATAGGAGATAAAGATAATTGCAAGACCGAAAAGGAAAATGCCTAATTTAATACTAAAAAAATGTTGTTTTGTCATATTTATGCCTCAAAATATTTTTTCGCCACAATTTGGGCAGAACTTAACACCCGCTTCCAACACATGTTTGCAACGTGGGCAGGAGGTTCCCGCATATTCTGTCCCACCTTGCCCCGACATCGGATTTAGAGACGCTCCGCACGTTACGCATCGCCTAGCCCCGCTCGCGTTGTCGCTACCGCACATTGGGCAAGGATTATACGCATCTCCACAGTGTGGACAAAACTTAGATGTTATGGGATATTTTTTTGAACAGTTGGAACAAAACACTTCTTTTCGAGCATTGCCATAGGGGGCGGTATTTGCTCCTTGCATTCCGTTCATTCCAAAACCATTCATACCATAGCCTTGCGTAGGCGCATTTTGTTGGGGATAGCTTTGTGGTGGGCTCATCATAGCCTGCCCCATTCCAGTGTTTTGTCCCATCATTCCCGTCATCATCGCAGCCCCCAAGATGCCAATATTGCCACCGCTAGAAAGCGCCTCTCCCGCAACGCCAAAACTTTGCTTTTGTTGCCAAGTGTAGCCTGCGATGTTTTGGGCGCTTCGCTCTGCAAATGCTTCAGAGATTTTTTGTCCTTCGACGGTCGAAGTGTCTAGGTCTACAGAAGTGATAAAAAAGCCTGTAAGGTCAAAACCATAGTCTTCCCAAAACTCACGCAAAGGAAGTTCGATAAATTTGGAAAGGGCGTCCAAATATCCTGCTATTTGAGTGATGCCTATTCTATTTGTATTCATATAAGAAATGATACTGCTATTTGTTTTTGCAATTAGAGGACCTAAAAAATGGTCGGTTAGTTGGTCTTTTGTAAACTCCCTCATAGTTCCCACAAGTTTTACCAAAAAACGCTCTGCATCATTAACTTTTAGTCCATAGCGTCCCGTGGCTATTAGCGGAATCATCTGACCATAGTCTGGATCCATAAAACGCATTGGTGTGGTTTTCCAATCTATCGTTAGGGGCATAAGTTTGTTTACAAACCATACCTCCGCTGTGAAAGGATTTTTAGAGCCAAAAGGGATGCCATATAGGCTACGCAAAAGTGGCAAGTTTTCTGTCGTTAGTGTGTGTTTGCCAGGTCCAAATTTGCCTAATATTTGCCCTTTAGAAAAGAAGACAGCCTCCTGGCTTTCTCTTACAATCAATTGAGTAAAAGTACTTAAATTGTTGTGTGGAAATTTCCAAGCATAAACTTCGCTATCTGTGGGCTGCCATTCCACCATATCTATAAAAGCCATAAAACCCTCCTTAAAATGATTTGCAAGTTTATTTTAAGATGTCCATTTGTCAAAATAGCCTTTGATATAGACAAAAGGAGTGCCCTTGTCGCCTGAGCCTGAGGTGAGATCGCATAAAGAGCCTACAAGGTCGGTTAGGTTGCGTGGGGTAGTGCCTTCGCTTGCCATTTCTCCTTTGTTTGTTTTGCTTGATTTTTGGTGAGAGGAAATATATTCGCCAATCTTTTTTTCTTGTTCTGACTTAGAAAGTCCTCTAAAGTCGTTGTCTGCTAAATATTTCAGTTTCACTTCGTTTGGAAGTCCCGAAAGCCCTTTGGTGAAAGCCGGAGCTACAACAGGGTCTGCAAGTTCCCAAATGTGGCAAACAGGGTCTCTAAAAGCGCCGTCTCCATAGACCAACACTTCAATTTGAGAGCCTGTTTTTGCTTTTATTTGTTTTTGCACTTCGTCTACAAGACGGGCGCAGTCTCGAGGAAAAAGCTTTAGTCTATTTTCGTCTGCTTTGTTGGAGCCCAAAAGTCCATATTCGCTATTAAAGCCGGAGCCATCTATGGAATTGTTTAATATGTCATCGAGACCAAAAACTTTTTTTGCTCCAGCTTTTTTAAGCACTTCTTTTGTTTTTGCTCTTGTGTGGATGTCGGCACAAAGACAATACGGAGTGTGTTTTAGAATGGCTAGCGGATTATTTGCAAGGATGATGTAAGATTTGCTATTGTATTTTTTTAATATTGAATCGTAATATTCAAGATAGTCTATACCTGTGAACTGGTGTTTATAGGCTCCAAAGCGCTCGCGAAAATCTTCCATAGAAAAAACGTCTAAAAGAGGATTGAGAGAGTCGGTCTTAACCCTCTCTTCGTCTACCAATTGGTTCCCAACTTCGTCAAAAGGATAGCTGAGCAATAGGACTATCTCGTTTTTTGCCTTTGCTATGCCTTCTAAACATGGGGCAAATCTGTTTCTGCTCAATATTGGGAAAAGAATGCCAATCTTTTCATTTTCAAATTTTGCATTTATATCTTTTGCAATTGCTTCCAAGTTGGCATAGTTTCCTTGCGAGCGCGCAACGACCGATTCGGTTATACCCAAAATATCGCCATCTTCTATTTTGAACTTCTCTTCTTTTGCAGCTTCAAGCAATGTTGCCACAGCAATTTCTGCTATATCATCACCACTATTTATAATAGGAGCTATCAACCCTCGAGAGGTTACCCCCACACGTTTTTTCATAAAACACCTCGATAAATTAAACTATTATTGTTTTCAAACAAACACTAAAAAACTTAAATCGATTTTACGTTTCAATCCATTCAATCTTCACTCCAGCCCTCTCCATTTTCCTAAACCATGTTTTTTGTCTTTTTGCAAATTTGCAAATATGGCGAAACAAGATCGAGATATATTCTTCTTTTGTAGGGATTTTGCCTTGTAAAAACTGAGCGGTAAAGCGATATTCAAGCCCGAGGCTTTCCAAAAGTTCCCAACTTTTTCCATTGCTATGCAACATCTCTACCTCTTCCATCATCCCTGAATCTATCCTCGAGATTAGCCTTTTGTATATTCTTTTTTCTAATTCAGCTTTTTCAAAGTGAAGACCAACAATGCGAGGTTTTATCTCTGGGCGTTCGCGTCGCAAAGTCGCTATATAGTCTGGATGTTCTTTTGTATATTTTGCAATCTCTATAGCCCTAATCACTCGCTCTCTATTGACGAGGTCGGTTTTGTTATGAATTTCTTCTTTCAAAGACGAAAGCATATCGCACAATTCTTCCAAACTTAGAGCATTGCACTCCGCCCTAAAGCTTGAATCTATTGGGACAGACGGCATAGCGTAGCCTCTTGCGATAGAATCTATATAAAGAGGCGTGCCTCCGGCTATTATTGGGAACGCATTGCGAGAGAGTATTTTGGGAAAAAGCGAATATACATCACGTTGAAAAGCAAACACGTTATATTCATCCCCAAGCTCTCTAATGTCTATCAGGTGGTATGGTACAGCGCCATATTCTTCTAAATCTTTTCCACTGCCTATGTCTAGCCCCTTATACACCTGGCGCGAATCTGCAGAGATAATTTCAGCCCCAAGCTTTAGCGCCTCGTCTACTGCATAGCGGGTTTTTCCTGTTGCTGTCGCTCCCAATACGATAAGTGCATTATAATCTTGCATAAAAATAGAAACTAAATCACTCTTTTTGTTATATAAAAAAGCCTCTAAAGAACAGGGGTCATAGCATAGAAACTTTTTTCACATCAACTTTGGCAACACCAAAAAGGCGTGAAAGCACCTCTTTTGAATAGTTGGAAGAGCTCTCTCTATTATACGCAGAAATTACCTCTTCCATCTCTGCCTCAGAGTTGTTATAGATTGCCATAGCCGCTGCTGCCCTATAGTCTCCCTCTTGCAACAACTCTTTCAAGGTTTTGACCTTGTTTTCTTTGTATCGTCTTTTGTCCACAACGGCTGCCATTCCATCGTATCCTATGGAACTGATAAACTGCTCTTTTTTCATAGACTTATTCCTTTGTTTTTTCTGTAGATAAACTTTTTTGAATCATTATGTAATTATAAGACGCCATACCAATGTCTGTGTCGATGTATGGCTTTAGGGTATATTCGTTTTGGCCCAAAGATTCTTCTAGCATTTCGCTAGCTTTCTTAAAAGCTTCTTTTGCGTCTTCTATTGGAAGTACGCCAGATTTTTTCCCATGCGCTCTTATACTTTCTGCGGACAAAACGGAAGATAGTAAGACTAGAGAAAGCTCTTCGTCTGAAACGTAAAAATCGTTTTCTGGATTTAGCAATTCATCAGGAAGTGTAAAATCAAAAACAATATCGGAGGCTGCCTCGAGTTTTGCTATTTCTTCCATAGCAAACGCCGTAATCACCACCATTTCTGGATATTCGTTTGTTGCTTTTAAAAGATACTTGCCACTGCGTTCTGGTAATCCTAGCGAAATTAGCACAGAAGGGCGTATTTCATCAATTTTTTCTTCTATAAGTTTTAGACGCAAAAAGTCTTTTACCATAAGTTCACTATATGGCAGAATTTGAACATTTTCGCTAATAGAGGTCGGGTTATATTCCTTTTCGAGACAGCGCAAAATGTCTCTTTTAGTGTGGTAGTCCTCGCCCAATATGAGCAAAACACGCTCGTTTAAACTACGTAAGACTTCTTCTTTCTTTTCTTCTTTTTGCGGCGTGCTACTCTCTTTTTCTTTTTGAGATGTACAACATGTAAAAAAGAAAAGACAAACTATTGTTATAAATACAAAATATTTTTTCATAAGACAAAGCACAAAGCAACTCATATTAGCATGTTATAAAAAAAATATAAAGTAGATATTAACTATGTTTCTATGCATATTTTTTTGTGAGGATTGCAGTTCGTGGAAAATTGCACTAAATAGTCATTTTACTTTTTTCTTTCTAGTCGGTATAGGACGGTGGTATAAGCCTTTCCTTTTGCTTGCATTTTTTCTTTTTGAATGCCTAGCCTTTTCATACCACATTTGCTCATCACAGCGCCAGAAGCTTCGTTTCCTAAAAAATGAAGTCCAAAAACAGCTTTACATCTAGGATCTTCAAAAAACACACTAATCATCTTTTTCAAGACTTCAGTCATATAACCATTGTTCCAATATTTTCGATTAAGTACAAAGCCAAAACTATTTTCATCTCCTAATATTCTAGGCTCAAAGGCACCAATGCACCTGTGTTCATTTTTTAACTCTATGCAATAAACATTTTGTGGTATATAAATTGTTTGTATAATACGAATGCTTTCTTCTACGCTTTTGTGGGCATTCCAAGTTAAATATTCTACAGTCTGCTCATCGCTTGCATATTCAAAAACATCGCTTGCATCTTCCAAAGAAAAAGGACGCAAAATCAGCCTCTCTGTTTCAACGATTTTCTGCATAAACGTTCCCCCTACTTTTTCTCAATCTTCCACTCTCCAAGCGTACGCATCTTTTTGTCGATAACAGCGCCAATGAGAAAAACGTCTTTCTTCGACGAAGCGTATTTTTCCGCATAGCCCGCCTCTTTTATCTGCCAAATCGCCTCTTCTGGAGTGTCCCCAACTTTGAATTCGAAGATATAGATTGCATTCGCTGTCTCAACTTCGGCATCGGAGCGCCCCTTCGCGCCATGCACTTCCGAGCGCACATATTGGTTCAAAAGCGTGAAGATTAAGTATATCGCTGTCTGGTAGTTGTGCTCCCTAAGCGCAAGCTCTTCTTCCGAAAGAGAGTCGTATGGAATACTCGCAATCAGCGATTTTATAAGATTTAGCACCCCGTCTATATCGCCCGATTGTATATAATTCAAAACGTTTTTGATAGAAAAAGGGGCGTTCATTTCTCTAATTTTGCTTGTATATATCTTAAAAAAACGTTCTAAAAACGCATACTTTACTTCGTTATTTGGAAAATCCAAAATATACTCATCAAAGCTCTTGTTATATTTTTTTATCGTCAAATACCCAGACTGGAAAAGAAACGGGGTCAACACCTCGTAATTCATTCTATATATATCCAAGTCTTTTGTACTAAGGCTTACCCCGCCTTCTAAGTCGGGGACATTGAAGTCGTGATTTTCTAGCATCTTTACCATAAAAGTTGGTGTGCCGCTTTCAAACCAATAGTCCCCAAGCTTTTTCGATCTAAAAGCATAGCAGAGGCTATATGGGTTATATATGTCCACTAAATCTTCATTGAAGTGATAACCATCGTACTTCTTTTTTAACATCGCTATCATCTCTTCGCAAGAGACTTCCTCTTCCTTTGCCATATCTTCGATGTTGGGCAAAAAGTTTGCCAAAAGCTCTTCTTGCGTTATACCACAAATGCTAGAATATGTGCGGTCAAAACTCAAATCGTATAGGTTGTTTAAGTCCGAAAAAATGCTCACTTTGCTAAATTTGGTAATCCCCGTAAGGAAACTTAAATAAATATATTTCCCACTAGATTTTATCACGCTATAAAAAGCTTTTAGCACTTTTCGATAGTAGTCGTTTAGTTCTAGATTTTCCAGCGTGGCAAGGAGTGGCTTGTCGTATTCATCCACCAAAAACACAACCTTTTGCCCAAACTTATTGTACAAAGCTTCTACGATGTAGGCAAAAGCAGAGTCTGCATCTTTATACTCGCATTCAATGCCATAAATACGTTTCCATCTATCAACGTGTTGATTTAAAATATCGTGAAGATGCTCTTTTTCTGTATATGCTTTCGCATTCAAATCCATCTTCAACACAGGGTAGGATTTCCACTCCTCTCCACGCTCCGCCTTAATTCGCTCTATGGCAAGCCCTTTGAACAGTTCTTTTCTTCCTTCAAAATATGCTTCCAGCATAGAAACAAACAGACTTTTCCCAAAGCGGCGAGGACGGGTTAGAAAGTACGAAAAGCCCTCCATCTCAAGCTCTTCTATAAACTGACTTTTGTCTACATATACATAGTCTGCTCGCCTGATGGTTTCAAAATCTTGGATGCCCAAAGGTACATGTCGTTTTTTCTGCATAAGGCTATTATAACAGAAAAAACTATTTATTCAAACAAGAAGAAAAAAACGGAAGAGCGCCAAAAGATATTGCGCCCATTTTTAGCGTAGGTTATTGTGAGCTTAGAGTTTCTCAGTGCAAGTAATTTCTATTTCTCCATTTGGGGATGCACGTTGTTCTTTTACGGTCCATTGCAAAGACTGGGAATGATTGCAGCTCGTCTCATCCGTCATGTCATTCACATGCCACCAAAACTGTTTTTGAGGATCAGTTGTGGAAACGCTGAAAACCAACGCATCACCCTTTGTTACTGTCGCTCCACTCAGAACAGTCTCATTAGTGCCATATTTTTTGCACGTAATGTTACTGCCAAATTTAATTTTGAGTGGGTCGTCTTGCAAACCAATCGCAGTAAAAGTATACGTATCACCATCCTTTATCTCTGTCCCACTTACAAAAGGGGGTGTAGAACCCTTTTTAGTGCAACTAACTTTGCTGGCATCGAATTTGAGAGTTAGTTTTTTTCCCATTTTGCTCATTTTGTTTTGCGCTATTCTCGCCTTGTTTACCAGCATTCCCGCCTTTGTTTTGCCCATTATTACACGCAAAAAAAGCCATTGTTGCAACAAACAAAATAGATGCAACTCCTAAATAAATCG
>CAUTVN010000003.1:0-34891 GCA_963541705.1 uncultured Treponema sp. | reverse complement strand
AACAAATAAAAACTGCGCTCTATTCGCAACCACACATGGCAAGTGGCAAAGACATCTTTCTTATTGGCGCTGTTATAGACAAGAGAGAGCGCACCCTTGGAGAGTGGAAGATAGAGAAAAACTAAAGATGTGGACTATACAAGACGCAATCCCATATCAATAAAAATCTTTTTTGCCTTTTCAGCTTCTTCTTTACTCAAAGCTGGAACTCCTTCCAGTGGATAGGTAAGTCCCATTTCTTTCCACTTAAATGCTCCCATTGTGTGATAGGAAAGAACGTCAACCGCCTCTAAATTAGGCAAAGTTTTTAGGAATGTTGCAAGGCGAAACAAAAGAGTTTCATTATATGTGATGCCGGGAATTACCACATGGCGCACCCAAAGAGGCATGCCAATTTCAACTATATATTCCAAAAAGTGCATTATAGGTTTTAAGGAGACGCTGGTGAGCATTTTGTGTTGCTCATCGTCTATGCTTTTTATATCCAGCATTACAAGAGAGGTGGAGCGCAAAGCCCTCTTCACGCTCTCATTAAAAACATAGCCCGAAGTGTCGATTGCAGTGTGGAGCCCATCAGCTTTGCATAGTTCAAAAAGAGAGGAAACATAATCACTTTGCAAAAGTGGCTCGCCCCCCGTCACCGTAACACCGCCACCTAAGATATAGTAGTGCTTATATCGCTTAATTTTTTGAAAAGTCTCTAAAGCATCTTCTTCAATCTTTCCAGCCCCTATTTGCCAACTATCGCGGTTGTGGCAATACTTGCATTTAAGAGGACAACCTTGTAAAAACACTACAAAGCGAACACCGGGACCGTCTACTGTGCCAAAAGTTTCGTAGGAATGAATCTTTGCCATATTTGAAAAATATGGGAGCCTGAAAGCTCCCATAAATAGCATTTTTACATTGACTGGTTTATAGTTCTAGAAAGCACATCCAATTGTTGCTCTCGAGTCAATTTGACAAAGTTGACTGCATAGCCTGAGACCCTAATAGTGAGCTGTGGATATTTTTCAGGGTATTTCATTGCATCTTCCAAAAGAGAGCGGTCAAACACATTTACATTTAGATGTTGCCCACCTTTCGGATTAAAATATCCTTGCAACAAGCTTTTCAAATTTTCTATTTGCAACTCTTCCCTTTTGCCCAAAGCAGCAGGAGCGATTGCAAAAGTATAAGAAATGCCGTCTCCAATATGTTCAAAAGGAAGCTTTGCAACAGAAGATAGCGAGGCAATGGCACCATTTGTGTCGCGACCATTCATAGGATTGGCACCAGGCGAAAAAGGCTCGCCTGCGCACCTTCCGCAGGGAGTGCTGCCAGTCTTCTTTCCGTACACAACATTCGATGTGATGGTGAGCACAGACTGAGTGGCTTTTGCATGTCTATAAGTTTCGTGTCGCCTCAAATAGTTCATAAATTTCTTTGCCACCATAACGGCAAGCTCATCTGTAGCATCGTTGTCGTTGCCAAAAGGAACGTACTCTCCCTCTCGCTTAAAACCCACAGCCAGCCCTTCTTCGTTTCTCAACACTTTTACACGCGCATCTCTAATTGCCGCAAGAGAATCTGCCACAACAGAAAGACCTGCAATGCCAGTTGCCTGAATGTGCTCTAAGTCTGCATCGTGCAAAGACATCTGAAAGGCTTCGTATGCATATTTATCGTGCATGTAGTGAATTATCTTCAGCGCATTCATATACACGCCCGAAAGCCATTTCATCATTTGCTCAAACTTTTGCATCACTTCGTCATATTCAAGATATTCGCTGGTAATTCCTTCAAATTTAGGAGCTACTTGCACACCAGTTTTTTCGTCTCTTCCACCATTAATAGCATAGAGCAAACACTTTGGCAAATTGGCACGAGCACCAAAAAACTGCATTTGCTTTCCTATCTTCATAGGGGAGACACAGCAAGCTATGCCGTAGTCGTCTCCAAATTCTGGACGCATAAGGTCGTCGTTTTCGTATTGAATGGAAGATGTTTGGATCGAAACTTTTGCACAAAAGCTCTTCCAGTTTTCGGGCAAGCGGTTTGACCATAGCACAGTCATATTTGGCTCTGGAGCATGACCTAGGTTGTATAGAGTCTGGAGATAGCGGAATGAGTTTTTTGTTACCAAAGTCCTTCCATCAAGCCCCATGCCACCTATAGACTCTGTTATCCAAGTAGGGTCGCCCGAAAAAAGCTCGTTATATTCTGGAGTACGCAAAAAGCGGATGATTCTAAGCTTCATAATAAACTGGTCAATCATCTCTTGCGCCTCAGCCTCGCTAATTTTTCCTTCTTTTAGATCGCGTTCAATAAAAATATCTAGGAATGTAGAAGTGCGCCCCAAAGACATAGCGGCACCGTCTTGGTCTTTTGCAGAACCTAAAAAGCCAAAATATAACCACTGAATTGCTTCTTTTGCACTTTGTGCAGGGTGGCTCACATCAAAACCATAGGCGGCACACATGCGAGTAAAAGACTCCAGCACTTTGATTTGCTCTGAAATTTCCTCTCTATAGCGAATATCTGCCTCGGTAAGCTCTACAACTTCAAGTTCAACCAAAAATGCGTTTCGCTCTTCTATCAAGTTCTCTGTGCCATAGAGTGCAATTCTTCTATAATCGCCAATAATGCGCCCCCTGCTATAGGCATCGGGCAATCCTGTTATTATTCCAGCCTTTCTACAAGCGAGCATTTCTGGAGTATAGGCTGAAAAAACACCGTCGTTGTGAGTTTTTCGATATTTGGTATATATTTCTTTTGTAAGCGGGTCGAGTTTATAGCCATAGGATTCTAGCGCCTTCTCCACCATGCGCCATCCACCTTTTGGGAAAATTCCACGCTTTAGTGGCGCATCTGTTTGCAAGCCTACAATCACTTCGTCTTCTTTCGTTATATAGCCCGCCCCATATGTTTCGAGACTTTGTGGAATCTTCGTCTCTACATCATAAACTCCACGCTTGGACTCCTCTTTGAACATTTGCGAAAGTTTTTCCCAAAGACGTTTTGATCTATCCGAAACTCCTTGCAAAAATGAGTCGTCTCCTGTATATGGTGTATAATTATTTTGAATAAAATCTCTCACATCGATTTCTTCTTTCCATGCCTCTCCTCTAAAAGAGTCGAAATATTGCGGAAACTTTAACATATTAGTTCAATCCTCCTAAAAAAATACTTTCAGTGACCTTAATAGAAATAGATATTTTTTTAACTAATTGTTAATATACAACCATATCTAACAAATGTCAAGCGCAAAAAAAGAGGATAGAATGCAAAAACACTCTACCCTCTTATTTTAATTAATGTCTTTTTATATTTTGAAGCGCCCAACTTCCTCTGACAATTTTTCTATACTTGCCTTATTTTGTTGGCTAATTTCTGCCACATCTTGCACAGCGTTTGTAATTTCTCTAGCGCCTAGAGCCATCTCGTTCATACTATCGGTGATTACTCTAGTGAGTCCATCTAGTTTTTCCATTTCATGCGCAACACCTTCGCTACCTTTCAACATCTGTGCCGAGCCCATCTGCACTTCGTTTGTTACTTGGTTTATATCTTTCATTGCCTTAAGCACTTCTTGGCTACCGTTCTCCTGCTCTTTCATAGCAGAGGTGAGACTGGCGCTCATCTGTTTAACTTGCTCTGAAAGATTGAATATAGCACCGAACTTGGTTTCTGCAATTTTAGAAGACGAAGAAAGCCCTTCTATATCGCCAGAGAGAGATTTGAGAGTGGCTGTAATTGTCTTGCCCTGAGCTGCAGAGTCTTCTGCCAATTTTCTAATTTCGTCTGCCACCACTGCAAAGCCTTTGCCAGCCTCTCCTGCATGAGCCGCCTCAATTGCAGCATTCATTGCCAATAAATTTGTCTGGCTTGCTATGTGTTGAATGACGCTAGAAGCCTCTATTAGATATCCTGACTCTTCTGCAATTTTTTGTGTTGCTGTGTTGGATTGCACAATTGTCTCCCTTCCATCTCTTGTGGCATCGCCCAGCTCTTTTATATAACCATCGGTTTTTTCCAGCGTGCTTGTAATGCTGGCAATATTAGCTACCATTTCTTCTATGCTAGAAGAAGAGACTGCAACGCTTGCAGCTTGCGTCTCTATGCTGGTATTTAAGTTTTTAATTGTCTGCATAATTTCTTCCATTGTGCTCGCAGTATCGGACACAGACGCAGCTTGTGTGATTGTTTGCGCTTTTACACTTTCTATGTTGGAAGTAATTTCGTGAATGCTAGATGCCGTTTGAGTCATGTTGCTGGCAAGTTCTGAGCCAATCTGTTCCATGACTTTTGCATTTTCGTCTACAGCTTTTATAGAAGTAGCAATTTTTTCTATTGTTTGGTTGAAATACGAAGACAAGTCGGTAACTTCGTCGTTGCCATGCAATTCGAGGCGCACAGTTAGATCTCCATCTCCTTGTGCAATTCCCTTAAGAGCTAAAACAGTTTTTTGGATCTGCCCTGTTATAATTTTTGCAAGTATAAAGCTGACCAAAATTGCCACACCTAAAATTAACAAACCTGTAATTACTATAGAACGCCTTAATTGATCCACTTTTCCCATAAACTCATTATATGGCGCCTTGACAAACACAGTCCAACCAGTATGTTTTACAGTAGCATAGGAGGCAATGTAATTTTTCCCTTTATATCTATAGGAGCTCACTTTGCTTTCTTTGGACTCTATTGCCTCCTTCACAAAGGTGGCAACAGAGGCAATAGAAGGATCTTTCTTTGCATCTTCTAATATGTTCACTGCGTTTTCTACTGTCTCGTGTGATTTGTCAGCAACAGCGACTCCATTTTCGTCCATAATCTTTGCAGCACCGGTTTTGCCTACAACCACGTCGTCTATCATTTCGGAAAGATATAATCCCTTTGCATATGCCAAAATAGTGGCAATGTGTCTGCTATTGCCAGAGTCAAACACGGGCACAGCAAAAACTGCCACCAACTCGTTATATGCAGAAGACTTAAATGGAGAGGTGGCAATTGGCTTGTCTCCCATTTTCTTAAACCAATAAGCATTTGAAACATCTACGGTTCTGCCATTGCCTAGATAGATTATGCCTTTTGTGTCCATTATGTCTAGGTGTTGAATATCGGCGTTGATTCTTGCTTCTTCGTCCAACAATGCACTTTTTTCGATAAAAGAAATATCTCCATCTCGCATAGAGGGCATGCGCGCAATGCCTTCCAAAAATTGCCAAAAAGACTCGATTCTTGCGTCGATTAGGGCAGCAGTGTCTGTAGCTTTGCTAGTCAGATGGTCTTTTACCTCATCAGTAACAGCACTGCGCGACACATTGATAGACATAAAACCCAAAATTGTCACCGCAAGTACTATCAAAAGACTAAACACCACCAACAACCTTGCACGTATCGTGAAACGCCTTTTGTTGTTTTGTGCAAGGTTAGATGCTCCACTTTTTGCATTATTCATAAAGCTAACTCCTGGAGGCAGACCATTCATAATTAAGAATAGTCTTGCCAAAATGGAGTTAATTTATACTTTTTGTCTTGATTATGCAATAGAATTATATTTTTTTCTACTAAAAATAGCGTTAAATAAATAAGCTATTCAAGATGTCACACCACCTAAACCTTAAATTTCTTAACTTCTTTTGCTAGATGCCCAATACTTTCCATATTTTTTTCTGCCATGTGACCTACATCAGAAACAGCCTTGTTTATTGTTCGTGCAGCAAAATATATTTCGTCCATGCAAGTTCCAATGCCTTGTGTCATCTCGTCCAAAGATCTCATCTCCCTCGAAACTTCGCTACCGCCATTTAGCATTTCTTGAGAGCCTTCTCCTACTTCTTGAGTAACAGCATTAATCTCTTTGATTGCAACAAGCACTTCTTTACTACCATTTGCTTGCTCTCGCATAGCCTCTGTTAGGTTTTGACTCATCTCTTTCACCTGCCCAGCCAATGCAAAAATATCATTAAATTTCGACTCCACCATTTTGGTAGACTCCGAAAGCGAAGTGATTTCTGTAGAAAGCTCTTTTAAGGTAGTGGTGATGTTGCGCCCTTGCGAACTAGACTCTTCTGCCAATTTTCTAATTTCGTCTGCAACAACTGCAAAACCTTTGCCAGCCTCTCCTGCATGAGCTGCCTCAATTGCAGCATTCATTGCCAAAAGGTTTGTCTGGCTCGCAATGTGTTGAATTACGCTCGATGCCTCCATAAGAGAGCCTGACTCTTCTATAATTTTTGTTGTAACCATGTTAGATTTTTGCAGTGTTTCTTTTCCATCTTGCGTGGCAATGGACAAACTTTTAACGGCTACATCAGATTTTTCTAGTGTACCTGTAATGCTTGCAATGTTTGCAACCATTTCTTCTATACTGGAAGAAGACATAGATACCGCCGATGCCTGACTTTCGATTCGCTCATTAAGGCTGTTTATTGTCTTTATAATTTCTTCTATTGTAGAACTAGTTTTTTCTATGCTATTTGCCTGCAAAGATGTTTGCTTTTTTGCATTTTCTATAACATCGTTAATAGACTTTGTGGCATTAGACATTTCTCCCATTGCATTAGAAAGAGAGACACCCACTTCTTCCATTGTTAAAGTCTCACCCTTTACCGCCTTAAAAGAGCCACCCAAAGACTGCACCATAGTGTTTAGATATCCTGCAATTTTTCCAAGTTCGTCGGTTTTTTCTTGCATTCTTATTGTAAAATCCCCATGTGCTACTTGCATAAAAGTAGCCTGCATATTGGTTATTCTTTTGACGACACTAGAAGAAAAAACCACTATTATAATAATGGCTAGAATAATCACCAAAAGGGTGATGAAAATGGCGCCACGTGCCACCCTTAAAATAGAAGGAATAAAATCATCAAGAGGTGCTAAAAAACCAATTTTATAGGGCATGTTCCTAATTTTTCTCTCGGAATAGACCATGCGCCCAAAATTTCCAAACCATGTTTTAATATCATCAAAACCTGTCACAGAAGAAGCATTTTGTGGAACATGTTTTGAAAGTTTTTCGCCTTGAGCATCGTTGGCAGAAGAAACTACTATCCCATCATCAGCATCTAACAAAAGCACAACAGAGCGAGAAGAGGGAATTGCCTTTTTCATCTCTTCAATTGTGCTGTCCAAATTGAGCCCAACACCAGAAATTCCTAGAGTTTTGCCTTTACTAATCATTTTGGCGTTGATCCAAAGCCCCGTAACTCCAGTTTCTTTTGAAGGATTTATATGAAAAGTGATTTGGTCGGATAAGTTTAGAGCATTAAAAAACCAAGAGTCGCGACTGTCTGTCCTACTCAAAAAGGAGGGCACAATTTCTTTTTGTGCGTTTGTCATGTAATGATCACTAGTTGCAGAGCTAGAAATCCAAGCTGCAATTACAGACTTTTCCTGAGCCAATTCCCTAAGGCGCTCCATCACAACTTCCTTGTCTTCGCCTTCCATCTCGCCGTTTTCCAACCACTTGAGCAACAACGGGTTTGTAGCCCAAGACTCTGCACGCGAATAGCCCAAAGACAAATCTGCCTGCAAATCTATGGCTATATTCGAAAGCATTGACGGAATTGACGAATAAAATTGCTCCTCCATTTTTCCGCGCATTGCAAACATCGACACCACAAGACTCATGGCAGCAGACACACCTGCGATAATAGTAGCAAAAGAAATCAAAGTTGTTCGTAACGACACAGGAACGCACCTCCTATTTGTAACTACAATCCTCAAGAACAAACCCAATATCAAAGATATACACAAAGTAACAGATTTAAGTCTAGAATATCAATACCATAACGAGATACTAGTCAATCCTCAGATTGAAGCATACATCCATTATAACTCAGAAATTTAGAAAAATAAATCTTTTAAACAAAATTTAAATACATTTACAATGTTAAAGTATGACTAGATTATTTTCAAAGCGTCTATAATCTAATGATGCAAAACGAAATTAAAGAAATGATGATTAAAATACATAATAGAAAACAAAAAAAAGGTTGATGAGAACTATATAAAAACAACAAAGAACAAGTAAAACGAAATAAATAATCAAGAAAAGACCGAACCCACGTACAACACAGCGAGTCGCAGAATTGACAATAATAAACAACAAAAAGAGGAATACACAAACGCAACAAAAGAAGAATATCTAAAATTTAAAAAGGACAAACAACAGCAGAATAACTAGATCAATTCTGCTGTCTTTAAAAGATCCAACTACTTTGCCAAAATACTCGCTACACGTTCCAAAACGCTTTTCCTATCTAAAGGCTTTATAATGTAATTCTTAGCCCCCATAAGAATAGCTTTTTTTACTAATTCCTCTTTCCCCAAAGCAGTAATCATTACAACACGAGCATTTTTATCAAATTCCATAATTTGCTCCAAGGCTGTAATTCCATCCATCTTAGGCATTGTAATATCCATAGTAACCAAATCTACATTTGGACATAACTCTTTATACTTTTGGACTCCTTCAAAACCATCTCCAGCAACCCCGGCAATTTCGTATCCTTCACTGCCCAATATCTGACTAATTTGCTTTGTAACAAACACAGAATCATCGACCAGCAACACTTTAAACGGAGTTCCATCTGGCTTAATACCTTGTGGTGCCCTCTCATTAATTGTTGGAAAATCTTGTTTTGATATCACAGGCACACCTCCTTATACTCTATCACGGATCGCTACATTTATTTCAACCTTACCACAATCGGTTTCAATTGGAACAATAAGTGCTTCCATATTCATATTTGATATTTCCATTTTTTCTCCTGTAAAAAGAGCAGGAGGAGTTAAATCAAACCTAAAACCCAAATCATGCAAACTAGTTACTGCACGTCCCGTAATCAAATTAGCAAGTTCAGTAATCGTAGCTCGCGCCAGTTCATCAAACTGAGGTAATTCCTCACTATTCATCGCTGAAGCAATTTTTAATGCTGCAGGAAGAGTCATATCAAAAATAACACGTCCCTCCACATCACCTGCCAAACCGACAATAGCTGCCACCCCCATCATAGGCATACACGTCTCTTTTAGATATAAATTCCCCCTCACAATCTTTCCACCCAATACCTCTGTAAGGATATCATACGCTGCCTGACTAAACGGATTGATATATTCAACACGCATACCGTCTCCTCTTTTCCTAATATTTTATTCTTTAGAAAAACTAACAATCTCACCCACCTGATGCCTTAACCAACCATCATGCTTTGGCATAGCCTCATTTGCACCAAGTATCACTACACCAGTATTCTTTAACTTATCCTTAAACTCAGAAAGAATTGATGTCTGATTAGGTACAGTCAAAAATGAAAGAACATCACGCGCAAGAATGATGTCAACATCTGGCACAGCATTCTGATGCACGCAATCATGATACTCAAACAACACCATATCTTTTATTTCTTTATTAAATGAATACGAACCATTCGTACCCTTAACCAAGTACTTACCATAAAAACTATCACTCAAATCTTGAGGTACAGTCAACATTGGAGCACCAGAGATAGCCAACAAATCAGAGTCATTAGCAAAAATTTTTATACTTGCTCTAGGATATTTAGTTTTTAACAAAACCGCAAAACTAAAAGATTCATATCCCAGAGAACAACCTACATTCCATGCTGTAATCGTTTTTGAGCTATTCTCGGGTAAAACCTGCAACAATGCTTGGAAATACTCCTCACTCCATATTTTTTTTGTGCTAGGCGACAAAAAAGTCGAAAGAAAATTCTCAGCATCAGCCTCACTCTGAATCTGTAGATCCGAAGGCGAACGAGAATTCGCCCACTCAACATATCGTTTGGAAATCCAATCTTCATTCACAGGACTAGGAAAAAACTTTCCATAGGCAGCTAGAGTATCACTTATAAATCTTATCCCCAATTTTTCATTGTTACTAGAAACATCATGCTTCTTTTCTTCTGGTTTCGGCTGAAACACTTCTTCTTCAACTGTTTCACTAGCCACGCTACTAGAAAGCTTAGAGGCAAAGATCTTGTTTACATCAAGCAATACATAGAGACGTCCAGCATTTTCAACAACTCCATGGATATATTTAATATTGATATCTCCAAATATGGGATGTGGAGGCTGTATAGAACTGCTCGAAATTCCCACAACTTTGTCTATGGAATCCACAACAACCCCAAAAGTCTGTTCTTCTACTATAATTATAACCATACTCTCAATCTGGTCTTTTTTTCTTGTTTTTACAGGAATATTAAAAAATATACGCAAGTCTATAACAGGAATAATATCCCCTCGCAAATTATACACTCCAAGAACAAAAGGAGAAGTATTTGGCACATAAGTAAAATTCCCGGCTTTGGCAATTTCCTTCACTTGCATTATATTAATCGCATAATCTTTGCTAGCCAAAGAGAATGTAACCATTTTAAAATCAACAACGGATATCTTATCCCCAACTTCTTCCGCAACCCTACCCTCAGTAATCTGTTCATTTATTACATTCACACTATCCATATACATCTATATCCTTCAAATATCAAAGCAATAATTCTACCAGACAGCCGCTTCCCGTCTTTCCCTTGCTTGCATCTCCTGTTTAAGACCCAAATCCAAAAGTTGCCCAACATCAATAATTAAAGAAACAGAACCATCACCTAGAATGGACGCCCCGGCAATACCCGGAGAAGAAGTAAATTGATCTTTCAATGGCTTAATCACCACATCCTCTTCACCAATCAAGCTATCAACCATCAAACCAACCTTTTTATCCTCCGTCCCAACAACTACTATATAATTATAGCCATCCTCATCTGTATCGTTACAAGCAATCCCAAAGAGTCTGTTTAACCTCAACAAGCTATTCACTTCTTCTCGAACATTAAACACCTCATAATTGTCTATACAACGTATCTCTTCGCTCCTAACCCTATGACTTTCAATAACAGAAGTAATTGGAATAGAATATACCTGCTCTCCAACACGAACCAAAAGTCCCTGTATAATTGCTAAAGTAAGAGGTAATTTTATTATGAACCTAGTCCCAACATTCATCTCAGATTCTACAGTAACCGTTCCATTCAATTTTTCTATGTGTGTTTTTACAACATCAAGTCCAACACCTCTGCCAGAAACGCTCGAGATTTTATCGCTAGTAGAAAAACCGGGAGCAAACACCAACTGAAAGGCTTCTATGTCAGTCAATTTCTTGCCAGGATGCAAAATCCCCTTCTCAACAGCTTTTGTCTTTACTTTTTCAACATCAATCCCATGCCCGTCATCAGAGACCTCTATCACAATCATATTACCTTCATTACTAGCCTTAAGAAGCATAATACCCTGTTCAGGCTTGCCAGCGGCTTTTCTAACTTCAGGAGTCTCTATGCCATGATCTAGAGCATTTCTAACACAGTGCATGATAGGATCAAGCAAATCTTCAACCACAGATTTATCCAACTCTGTATCCTCACCCTCAATCACTAGTTGAATATTTTTATGTAAATCTTTGGACAAATCACGAACAACTCTTGGAAATCTACTAAATATTTGGCTGATAGGCACCATTCTAATCTTCATCACCCCTTCCTGCAACTCACCAGCAATTCGCCCTAAGTTCTGAGCAGAAGATTTAAATTTAGTAACACTATGCTTCATTTTAGAATCAAAATCTGCAAAAATATCGAAAAGCGAAGCATACTCTTGCCCTAGCTCTTGTTTTATCTCATTTATGTTATACCCATTCCTAATTTTCTCTAGGTAAGAAGGCATTTTATCCAATAATTTTCTAATCTTATCCTTATATTCTGAAGAAGCACCTTGGAAAGTATTATATAGATCACCAAACTCTATAGCACTTTGATTAAGGGAAGCTTTCGTAATTACGGTCTCGCTCACCAAATTCAATAGATAATCAATCCTCTTCGCATCGACACGTAAAACCGCACTCTGAGAATGACTCGCAGAACTTCCGGTAGCAGGCGCTTTTGACGGTGCTTTAGGAGCAGGAGGAGTCGCCATCTGAGGAGAAGATGTCACCTCTTTTTGTGAAGACGATACTTCTGCAACCTTCTGCTGCGCTTCAACCACCTTCTCTTGTGGCTTAGGCTGCTCTTCATAAGCACTCTTCTCAGCTTTTTCTGCCATCTCAGCTAAGTCAGGTTCCGACACTTCAACCTTTAGCGTCACCTCATTTATAGTAGCAGAATCCTTCACCTCATCCATACTCTTTGAGCTTCCAAGAAAATAAAGCACCTTTTCATGAAAAATATCTTCGTAAAGCGAATCAAAATCAGGTACAGTCTTAAGAACACTACCAGTCTGCTTTAAAGAAGCAAAAACCTGAATTCCTCCAACCGTATTCATAGGATAATTTTCATCAAAAGTCACTAAAACAGTATATAACTTCTGTCCCTTTACAACTTCCTTCAACTCCAAGAACTCATACTCAGAAAAATACTTGCCAACATCAACAGCATCTACACTAGCAACGGTTACTTCCTCCGAAACCTCCTCTTTAGGTGGAGGTGGAGCCTCAACTTTAGGCTTAGGCGCTGCCTTCTTTCCACCCTTCTTTTCTGGAACATAAGAACGCAATTTCGCAACCATATCAGAGACATCTTCACCATATGGAGAGCCATTAGAGCGAGATTCCAGCATAGCCTTTATTATATCTATAGCCTTTAACAGAAGATCAACCACGTCGGATGTTACAGGAACGACCTTACTCCTCACCTGATCAAGGAGATCCTCCATTGCATGAGTAAACGAAGACAGCTCCATCATCTCGACTGTTGCGGAGCCACCCTTCAATGTGTGTGCAGCTCTAAATATCTCATCTACCGCACTATAATCTTCAGGATTTTGTTCTATAACCAAAATATTACTCTCAAGTACTTCTACTTGCTGAGTCGCTTCACTGAAGAAATCCTTAAGGAGTTCTTCGTTATTTATGTCAAAGTAATCACTCATATATATATATTAACCTATTTTAGATAATAGTCAAGCCTATCTTAACTATTTTATATTAATTTCATTGAAAATATGCCAAGTTAACACATTGGCTAAAACACATCTTTAAATAAATTCTATCTTCTTTGAAAAATTATTTAATAATTTTGCTCGTTCTATTTTAATCAACTCATCGCTCACACCTTTAAAATTATCGTTCAAAAGAGAATATATAACATGAGCCACTTGTACTTTATAAAAAGCATCATTGCAAGCTTCATGGGAGACTCCCGATATTCTATCCAGCTCTATTCCCATCTTAATCTTAAAGACAATATCAATAGCTTCTTCTGTATCCAACAATTTTGCATTTTTAGCAACTGCCAGAGCCCTTGCAATCATATCAGCCATCTTTATTTTATTTTTCAAATAAAGTTGAATTCTCATATCACGTTCAAGATATATAAGTTTTAGTACAGTGGTTGTAAACTTAAGTATCTGTTCATTTTCACTGTAGCCTAAGGACGTCTCATTATATATATAATACACCCAGCCCATAGATGTTATAGAATGCGCCGAATAATAACCATTAGCATTCAACCCATTGTTTTTTAAATCTTGAATTACAGTCTTTAAGCGCCCCATCATAACAATGCCAGGAATAGATAAAAACACACTTTGAAAAAGAGCGGTCCCAAAATAGGAAACATCTCTAACAATATATCCTAATTCTCGATCAAAAACAAAAGGAATAGAAGATGCAAAATGTTCTTCAAGCTCAAATGCCTTTATGTACTCTTCTTTTACCGCACACCCAACAGAACGCGAACGTATCGTAATATGATTATTAAAATTTACTAAAATTGCAATGGAATTCATATCACCAACAATCAGTGCTTTCTTTGGTCTCTCCTCAAATCTACTAGGAATAATACTGGATTCTTCCAATATCTTTCTTGTCAAAAGATCTAATGAACCAAAATCAATGTTCCTATATTCATCCCTATCTTTTAATTGTTCAAAACTGGAATTTACTTTATGCAATACTTTATTAGCATCCTCATCGTTATTTATGGCGTTAGGAAAGGGAAATCCTAATACCGAGCGAGAAATAGAAAAAATTGTTGCAATTGCGACATCAGTACACACTTCATTACACATATCATGCAAATTTATTTTCATAATTCTTTTTGTTTCTTTATTCTTTCTCTAAAATAAATAGCCATTTCGTAATCTTCTTTTTCTACCGATTTCTCTAACAACATCTGTAGTTTTTCAACAGCCTGAAAGTTTGAAGTCTCTCTGCAGTCTTCTGTTTTTTGATACTTTCCTCTATATGTTATCTCATCATTTTTGTTTAATAACATCTCTACAATAAAGTTTCTGAAAAAAAATAGACAATCTGCGCAACCTATAACACGCTTTTCTTTTATTTCTTTCAAACCCATACCACAAGTTGGACATTTTAAATAATCCAAATCATTACTATTCATAATGCTATATTTTCCTCATAATTGCTAAAGGCTTTTCATTGCCCGCTTTGATGGACGGAATTATTGATACAACTAGAGAAAGAATTAGTGTAATCGTAGCAACAAAAAATAATTCACCAAAATTTAAAACCACCGGTATACTTTCAAGGTAATATGCCGGGTCTAATAATCTTATCTCGGCATATCCATCCATAGCAGTAAAAAAAAATCCAAAATAATAAAAAATATAATTGAGTATTTTTTCGACCATACTCAATATTTCATTAATGTGAATTGAAATTAAAATCCCGATTGGAATGCCCATCAAAAGCCCCAAAACGCTTGTAATAAACCCAGAAGTCAGAAAACAAGAAACAATAAAAGTACTTGATGCACCATTGGCTTTTAATATTGCAATTTCGGTCTTTCTTTCCATAACAAGCATCACCAAAGCTTGCGAAATATTTACAGATGCCACTAACGTAACTAAAAAAACTATGAATAAAATCAGATTTTTTGTTGTCAAAAAAGAATAAAAAAGTCCTTCGTTTAACTCTTTCCATGTATAAACATAAAACGTAGTTGGTAATTCATCCATATTACCTATTTTTAATTCCACTTGTTTTAAAAAGTTAGCAAATTGCATCTCATCAAAAGCATTTTTTGTAGAAAGAACAACAGAATTTACAGACGAAGAAGAAGAAATAAGCTCAATTCCTTTGTGACGTGGGATAAACATCCATAAAGCATCTAACTCCTGGTACCCTGAAGAAATTATAGCCTCAACAACAAAAATACTCACCTTAGGAACTTTTCGTCCCATTGAATTATCCTTTAATGTGATTAGCCTACACGTATCTCCAACAGACAGCCCCAGCTTTTCCGCAATTTTTTCTCCTAAAACTATTGCATTATCAGTCTTCAACAAAGGTTTCCCCGACATAACTTTAATAAGCCTTGCACTTTTTTGATTTTCAGTAAAAAAGACACTTTCTATAGCTCTAACAATCCCTCCACTTCTCGCATTTTTCCCTATTAGTAAGCCATAACCCTCACGTTGGACCCAAGCATTAAGAAAATACTCTTCTCTAATTTCTTTTTTCAACATTGTTTTCAAAGCTATCTCATTTTCACAACTTTGAAAAACAGACGAGGGACGTACATTAATCAATTGCACTTCTCCAGTTCCTAACTCCACAGTCCTTTCTGCTATTCCCGAAATCATTCCATCAGAAACTACAAGCGTCACTACCAAAGGCACTATGCTAATGCCAATTCCAAAAGCAGCCCCCAAAAGACTCAACCTAGCATTAGATTTAACCTGTCTTGAACCCACTCCCAAAAACCTTAATGCGAAAATAATGAACATCCAGTTTTTCATACTACCTGCAACTTACCTCCCTCCAGCCTGAAACACTCATCTCCAGCCTTTGCAATATCCATATCATGTGTTACAAGCACTAAAGCCATCTTGTGTGTTTCGACAAGAGAAAAAAGTAAATCCCTAACCAACATCGCATTATCTCTATCTAAATTTCCGGTAGGTTCGTCTGCTAAAAGAAGAGAGGGGGAATTAATAAGAGAGCGAGCAACTGCAACTCGTTGCCTCTCCCCCCCAGAAAGTTGCGTAGGATAATGATTCAATCTCCCTGACATTTTTACATCATCGAGAAGTTTTAAAGCTTTTTCCTTTGCATATTTTTTTTTAACACCACCAATAAGAGCGGGTAACATAACGTTTTCCAAAGCAGTAAAATCTTTTAATAAATAATGAAACTGAAAGACCAAACCCAAATATTCTTTTCTATACTTCGAAGCTTCTATCTCGTCCAAGCTATGGACTGCATAATTTTTTGCAAAAATTTTTCCGCTATTGCAGGAATCCAAAGAGGCAATTATATTCAAAAGCGTGCTTTTCCCAGAACCAGACTCCCCTATTATAACAACTCTTTTTGGCTCAGATATTTCAAAATTAAGATTATCTAATATACACAAATGCTCACTATCAGATTCAAAAATCTTTACCAAATTGGTTATAGAAAGAATCTTGTCATTCATATCTTAAAATCTCCGATAATTTCGTTTCCATTACTTTTTTAGTTGCGACTAATGTTGAAAAAGTTGAAGAAGCAAGAGCAAACAAAAAAACAAAAAATATTTCATTAAAAAAAATCTTCACAGGAACCTTTTCCATATAAAAGTATGTCTTATCAAATATGGCAAAATTTCTTGCATCTTCATTTTCCAAAAATAATGAAAGAGAATGAATAGCTCCATTTGCAAAATATTCTACAAAAGAAAACAAATCGTTTATATGAATCGAAACAAAAAGTCCTAAAAAAAGCCCCAAAATAGCACCGAATATACCTATAGCAAAACCTGTAATCAAAAACATTACCTTTATATTATCATAAGTAGTACCAAAAGCCAAAAGAACAGAAATATCTTCCCTACGCTCATATATAGAGCGTCTCATACCATTATATATATTAACAGACACAACCAAAAATATCAAAACGATCAACAACATCATTATGTTTTTTTCAATCTTTAAAGCGCCAAAAAATGCCCTGTTATATTCTCTCCAAGTCTTGCACTTCACACTCCCCACACCCTTTGCCATACCTGAAGCATATAAAATATCCTCATTTTCATTTTCAAATTTCACATTTGCAAAATATGAATCCACATCCCCAAAAAGCTTATTGGAAGCAGTCAAATCGATAAAAGCAAAATTTGAGTCTATTTCATAATATCCCGTTTTAAATAATCCTACCACAAATAGTTCTACATCTGTAGGAAATAAATCACTACTGCTTGAACCAGATGTAGCAAGAACGCTAACCTTATCAGCCACTCCCACCCCAAGATGTCTTGCGAGTTCATATCCAAGCACAATTTTTATTAACTGCCCCGCATCATTTCCCAAATCAAATTTCCCCTGAACCATATTCATTTTTTCTCTAAAACCAATATCTTCTCCTAGAATATTCGGCTCCACTGCTCTAAACATGGCAACACTTTGTCTTGAGTTCTTTCCCTGTAGCAATACTTGCTCTTCATTGAATATTACAAAACTTTTATAAGAAGAGTTCTTTCTTAAGCGTTTTAATTCTTCGATTTTTCCTTCCAACCTCACATGCGCAGAACTAACTTCAATCACTGTATCAATATACCCTCTTTGAAATCCATTCATCACAGCTAATACTACAATTAACACCATGACTCCGAAACCTATTCCCAACACAGGGAACAGACTAGCGATAAACGCCCCTCGCCTACTACCCGCATAACTAAAGCGCTTTAACACAAAAAAGAGCCAATGGTTTTTCATTATAATATGCCTTCGCCATCCTAGATTTTGCAAAAAAAAATTAGACTATAAAATATTAATCGTCAATTTCTTCTTCAAATACACTAACTTCCGTATCTTTATCAAAAAGATGCACTAACTTTAAAGAATCTCTATATTCAATAAAAATTGTCTTACTTCCATTTTCGTATACAGTTTCTGTAACTTTTTCACCGTTTTTATAAGCATATACTTTGCGAATTTCAACTCCATTTTCGATATAAGTTTCTTCTTTCAATCTACCATCTCCACCATATACGTTATTATACGATAAAAGAATTTTACCTGTTTCACCTTTTTTATTTCTAAACTCTTCTCGCTTTATTTCAGAACCCTTCGAATCATATTTAACTTTTATAATTTTTTTAGGGTCAACAAAAACCGCTCCTACTTTTTTGTTGTTATAATACTCTATAGACGATTTAGAAAGCATTTTTTCCTGTCTATAAGAAACAGTACTAATTATATTGCCATTCTCATCATATTCTTCAAAATACCATACATCGCCATCTGCTATAGTCAGACCGCTTGCCTGAATTGAAAAAAACTCAAAATCATTTGTATGTTTTCCATCACTATTTTCTGCGTAGAGCCGATACTCATCACCCGCCAGAAAAAAAATACTAAAAAAGAAGAAAAACATAAAATAGAAATTATATCTTGCCATAAACCACTAAATTCCTACAAATCCATTAACATACTCTTCTGCAGAAAAGGGTTTAATATCTTCATACTTCTCACCATTACAAATAAAAGAAATAGGTAGGTTGAGTTCTTTACTAATACTAATTGCCCCGCCCCCCTTCGCTGTCGAGTCATATTTTGTAAGTACAATTGAATCCAGCTTAATATTTTCATTAAACACTTCAGCTTGTCGCAGGCTATTCTGTCCCGTTGTAGAATCAAGCACTAAGATTTTTTTATAACATCCATTTCCTACTTTTGAAGAAGCAATTCTATCTATTTTCTGCAACTCTCTTACTAAATTATCCTTGTTATGTAATCGCCCCGCCGTATCAATTAAAACAAGACCTGAGCCCTGCGATGCAACAGAATCTATTGCATCAAAAACAACAGCAGCAGGATCTGCACCATGCTTATGGGCTATCACTCTAACCCCTAAAGCGCTCCCATGATATTGAAGTTGCTCTATAGCGGCCGCCCTAAAAGTATCCGCTGCAGCGATAACAACGGGTAAAGATTTTTTATACATGTTTGCCATTTTTGCAATAGTCGTAGTTTTTCCAACCCCATTAACGCCCAAGACCATATAGACATTTATAGAATTTACATTGGGAGAAAGATCGCCTATCTTAACAAAAGACAAAAGAAGCGCTTTGAGCTGAGAATTAATATCTTCTAAAGATGAAATCTTTTTGGTTTTACATTCTTTTTTCAATAAACTTTCCACTTCAAAAGCTACTTTGCTACTAATATCCCCTTCTATCAAAGCTTCAGTTAATTCCTCAAAAAAATCATCACTAGGCAATTGATAAACCCCAAAAAGATTTTTTATTTTTTGAGCAAAACCTCTCCCGATCATTCCATCTCTCCCTTTACCAATAGAATTGTTCTAATTAGTCTCTCTATCTTCTTTTTCTGCACCCACAATAGCCTCATCACTTACACCCGTACTCTCCATTTCCAATTTAAGTTCGTCTACATCGTGTTTTGCCTCTTTCATAACCAAAATTTTAGGTTCTTTTGGAATCGCCCTATCTGAAAAGACCAAGTACACAATAAGTTGAGCAAAATAATTGATCCCCGCAACAATCGTAAGACTCTGCATAGCTACAGTTGCCCTGCTCAAACTGTTTATTTTTTTCTCATTCTCTGCAGTTTGAGGAAGTCTCCCGTCAGCAAGACTTAGTTTCCTATCGTTATAAACACTCCCCAAAATTAGATATGTGGGTAATAATGCATAAAAAACCCCCAAAGACCAATACATAACACGCCTTTGTCTGTCAACAAGTTTTTTAGTCTCTTTTTGATTTAAATGTAAAATCATACTTTTAGGAGCCTCAGTTACAGGAATTTTCTCTTTATCCAACAACACATAAGTACGAACCCCATTTTTTTCAAATTCAACAACACTACTCCGATAAGGCATTTGCAGTTGCTGTTGAGTTGAACCATAATATCTAGTCTTAAAAAAGACATCTGGCTCCCCTTCAATATTAAACGCCAAAAGGGTCGAGTTTTCACGTTTCAACCTAATTTTCAATTTGTAATAATTCTTATCCTTCAAAAGAACTGTTTTAGTACTGGTAATATAGTCGTCTGCTACAGCTTCTATTTTATACTCACCTTCATACATACGCACAGGCTTAGAAAAGTCATTCACAACTTCTCCATCTATATAAACTTTTGCATGTTCTGGACTCACATCAAAAAAAACTTTTATCTCTTTAGTGTTTTGAATCACTGTGTATATCTGCGAAGCAATTTTTTGAACCATTTTTTCAATATCTGAATAACGTCCAGCTTCAGTAAACGAATAAGATGGTACTCCTTTAAACCCCGTATCCAACGACACCTTCATAACAAGATAGCCCGAAGCATCTCTAAGAGAGCCCAAAATTATTGCAGAAATACCATCCTTTTGTAACGTATATCCAAGATCCCTATGCTCATCATACTTATAGAGGGACTCTCCTTCCTTCCATAAAGTCAAAGGCTCTGCCCTTTTTTCATCGTAAAATTTATTCTCTACAATTTTTATATCAATAGCCGTCTTTTCAATTTCACTTTCTGTATCTTTTATTTGCTTAGCTAAGTTTTTTAATTTTTTCTTCTTTTCCTTTTCCGAAACTATAGACAAAGACAGACTATCCTTCTCTTCAATCAATTTTTCTCTCTCTCTTATAAGCTTCAACCTTTTTGAACCCACTTTCATTAACTCACGCATTCTTTTTTCAGAAAGCGATTGAATTCTGTAGGCTCTACCATTTAGATACGTTAAAAACATTTCAGGTACAGTTTTAGAATAAGATGCATAAATTGGATCTGCATTTTCAAATTCAAATTGAGCAACTGCTAAAACCCATTCATTCTCTTTTTCTTCAAGAAAAGGAGAAAAACAGACAAAAGAGAAAAAAAGAAAAAAAGCTAGTTTTTCAAAACTCCCTCTACTCATTGGTTTCTAGCTTAAAATTCAAATACTCAAATATAAATTCATCAATTTTACCATCCATAATGGCTTGAATATTACCGCTTTCATATTTTGTTCTATGATCTTTTACCAAAGTATACGGCTGAAATACATAACTTCTAATTTGGTTTCCCCAAGAAATATCTTTTTTTTCCATCATAAATTTGCTATTTTCTCGCTCTTTCTCTTCTTCATAATAACTATAAAGACGCGCTCTTAGCATATTCATTGCTGTCGCTCTGTTGATTATTTGGCTTCTTTCACTTTGAGACGCAACAACAATTCCAGTTGGTATATGGGTAATTCTTACAGCCGAATCGGTTTTATTTACGTGTTGACCTCCAGCTCCTCCTGCTCTATACGTGTCTATTCTTAAATCTTCATTTCTAATTTCAACTTTAATCTCATCATTTAAAACAGGATAAACGAATATAGAAGCAAAGGAAGTATGTCTTTTTGCATTTGTATCAAAAGGACTTATCCGAATCAACCTATGCACTCCAGTCTCACCTTTTAGAAGACCAAAAGAATATTCTCCGCTAATCTCTAAGGTAACACTCTTATACCCTTCCACATCCCCTACCGTAAAATCCAATATTTCAGTTTTAAAATACTTAGTCTCTGCCCATCTTATATACATTCTAAGCAACATCTTGACCCAATCGCAAGCCTCTGTACCTCCAGCTCCTGCGTGAATCGTAAGATACGCATTGTTTGCATCCACCTCACCCGATAGCAAAGTAAACACTTTTAAGTTTTTATATAAATCCTGTGCAAGAGAAAGCGCTACTCTTATCTCACTTTCTAAACTCTCATCTTGCATCTCGCATGCAAGATTAAAAAGCGTTTCAACATCATCAAAAGTTTTTATCAATTTCTGCAGAGGCTCTATTTTCCTTTTCAGAGCCTTTATCTCTAGCATAATGCCCTCTGCTTTCTTCGAATCGTCCCAAAAATTTGGATCTTCTAGAAGCGCTTCCTTTTCATTGATTTTATCCAATATATTAGACGAGTCAAAGATGCCTCCGCATATCTTCTATACTGTTTTTTAAATCTGCAATTTGTGGTTTATAATCTTCTAACATTGATTCCCCTAAGCCTCTCTAATACCAATAAAGATATCGGGTAGAATATGATAAAATTAGTCTTTTAGTCAAATAGGTATACAAAACAAGATGTATATCAGAGTTTTTATTTCTTTTCGAGAATATGTAAATATTCCACAGTTGAAAGAGCTTGATAAAGTCTATTTGAATCTGCCTTAAAACGCTGGTAGCTTGTTTCTGCCATTCCATAATTTCCATATTTTGACATTACCAATTTTATATCTTCTAAAGACATTAAACCCTCATTATTATATGAAAGAAAAATATATTTGAAATTTGCGTTTTTAATAAGAGAATCAAATTCATTTTTCACAGATTGGCGCGCACAATATTTTGAGCGAAAATAATTTCTTAATCCTGTTTTTCCTTTTGGGATAAAAGGCTTATATTCTGCAATTGTGTTTAAGATATGATAATTTGCTCCATAATGCCTTGTATTATAAGGCGGATCTAAATATAAAATATCTCCTTCTACTTCTTCTATCAAACAATTAGCATCTTTATTGAAAACTTGATGTTCTTTATTATTTATTTCATATTCTGCCCCTTCTAGTACCAATTGTTTTTGAGCAGTCTTTTTTAAATTTTTTAGATATGCCCCATAAACAGAAGCCGTATTTGCAACCTTATCAGCACATTCAAGAACACTGCAAAGCAAAAAATAATACAAAGGATTGCATATGCGTTTTTCTTCTTTCCAATTTTCAATTGCAATTCTCATTGTATCAATCTTTTTCCCGTTGTAATCAGAAAAATATTGTCGATCCCCTCCGCCACCAATGCAATAACTTCTATAAATAAAACCTGTATCAACCAAAGGCAGTGCATTTAATTCATCTATAAAAAGTTGCTTATTTTCAATTGGCTTATGATTTTCAATATAATTTTTGTTCAAAACATAACTGTAGTATTCAATATCATTAGAGATTACCTTTTTTACAGAACTCTTAAAAGTTCTTCCTACAATTCCTGTTCCTGCAAACATATCGCAAAATATTTTATTAGATAAATCTTTACCACATACAGATTCAATAGTAGATGGAATAAAGTTTTGACACAGCTTTAATTTTGAACCAATATAATTCATCTTTAATATTCCATAGCATGAAAGACTAACTCATCTTCAACAACGTCATATTCAATATATCTAAGTTGAAGAATCCCTTTCCTTTTATTGAATTTCCTGAAATTATACCTTAACTCTTCTGAAAGCTGAACGCCACTTTTACAAATTAAAACAGGTTGAATAATACTTATTCTATTTGGTACATAATATTGTTCTATCCAGTCAATATAACGATTAAGTTGTCTAGTATTATCTTCATAAGCTGGAGTCGCTTTCAATTCAACTTGATATAAAATCCTTTTCATGTTGGATTTAGAAACAGAAAACATTATATCAATTCTTTGCATACCAACACCGCAAGACACTTCATTTCCAAGCCACTCAATATTACTTTCTGTTATTCCCAAAGCATCATCAAGACTCTTATTAATACCTAATCCTAAGTTTTGAGCAATATACATCTGTAAATGTGCTTCGTGTGCTTTTCCATCTTTATACTTCCTAATAAGGCGAGGTAAAATGTTAATAGGTTCAGCTCTTCCTACATAAGAAAATTTTTCAGTAGTAGTTACAATAGAATATGTACTATTATCATATGTTAAACTGTCAGTTAAACAATTAAGACTAATGTTATTGTTTTCATTTCGAATTAAATTCATTAATCTCTCAGATTCGTAAATTGTAATCATAGTATTACCCCGATTACCTTTTAATTTTCTATATATTAGGCTCCATAGCATTTGAAAAGGTGCACGTATATTGTTGATTTCATCTAATGCAGACCATTCAGTAACACCCTTAGGATAAACTTCAATAGGCTTAATTCTTAATCTAAAAGTTAGTGATTTTTCCAGTTTTTCATATAGGAATTGTCCTTTATCAAAATTATCAAGAAATATACCATTTTCAATCGCTTGAAAAACTCCAAAAAACAAACCTTCATGCTCCTTATTGGCTTGAAGATAGAAAATTATTAAATCGTTTTTTCTAATGCGACATCCGTCTGCCATCATACATATAAGACCATCTTCAGTAGAATGATGAAGTGTTGAACTCTCCAAGTTATTAAAATCTACCTTTTTTTCTTTTGCACCCGTTCCTGCAAACATATATTCGAGATGGTATTTGAAAGTATTATCATCAACTATAAAAACGTGAGTTGTCATTTCTTACTTTTTCTCCATACTAATCTTGCGTTACAAATAATAGCTCCTTTTCAGTACATATTCGGAAGTTTCTTTGGTAATTTTAATTTATTTCAACACAACTAAAATTCTTTTTTAAACATAAAGATATATTCATGTTTAATATAGTATGGAGGATGAGCAATTAAAAATCTCCTGTATTCTTTTTTTTCCTATGTATAATTTTGGTTTATTAATGCACCAATTTTTTCTGCATCAGTTACACTGCAATCACTAACAAAAAATGAATGTTATAGCTACCCATCATATTTTGATTTATATATGAAATCATTTCAGAATTATCACGTTTATCTACAACCCAAAGAGGAACTACATTAATATCAGAGGTTTTCCAATCTTCTTCTGTGTTTATCATAATTTTTCATTATATCCTAAATAAGCATTTTTAGTTAAAAGAACACAATCTTTACATTCTCTATATTAATTTGTTTTCACTTGCTATTTTGAATAATTTTGCATTCCATATGTTCTGCTTCATAAACTTATCTCTCATATCAGCTTCATACATCAACATACTACTTTGTTGCATAACCCTACATGCCTTACTCAAAAAACCCAGTGCCATCCCAGACTTCTCTCCATCAAACTTTAAATGCGCTTCATAACATAAATACAACCACAAAGAAGATGTTCCATCCTTTGCATACAATCCTTCTAGTGCTAGGTTAGACAGTTTTTCTAAATTTTCTTCTCTTGTCTTCCTACTTTCTTTTTTTGAAAGCGCCACAATATAATAACTATAAAATTGAGAAAACATTCTATCCATATAAGGCATCTTGTATATATTTATCCAAGCTACATTCTCTATAAATGAAAATCCATTCATATTATCAGATTCTTGTTTTGCCTGAACATCATATTTTTTTTTCAAATCAAAAACTTCTTCATCACTATAATCTGCCGAAGGAAATAATATACTAACCTCTAGCAAAAACAAAAGAGATTCAGACGAAGAAATCTCCTTCAATAGAGTTCTTCCACTCTCAACTTTACCTCCATAAATGCAAGCTCTAGCATACCATGTAGCACAAAATGTTTTAAATTCTGGAAAATAAAGGTTAGCAAAATCTTTTGCAAGCTTGAAAAATGTTTCGGCTAGGTTTGCCTGTCCTAGTTCAATATAAATTCTACCTTGCATAAAAAGATATAAAACCTTCCACTCTTGTCTAAAAGACAAAGAAATACATTTACCCAATTCTTGCAATACCATAAAAGCATTTTGAAAATCTTTTTTTAAAAAATAAACTACACCTAAAAAAAATAATGCCTCACACAAAAAAAATGAGTTTTTTGTTGTTTTTGCGATTTCTAATGCATAAGCATAATATGTAAGTGAATCATTTATATTATTATTTTTCAAATACAAAAAGGCTAGCAAGAACAAATTTTTATATTCCCCAGATAAAGAATATTTATGAAAAGATTGACTTAATTCTTTTGCAATAGAAAATGCATCAACAAAATTACCCTCGTTTTGCAAATTATAAGCAGTATTGTACTTTTCCAATAAAGCTATGCCAGAGACAGAATTTTCCGATACAGAATTAAGAGGGAAAAGGGGATCATATTTTTTTAAATTAAAAAAAACATCTATAATAAAGCTTTCGCTATATTCAACCTTAAGCATATCAAAAACATTTTGCAAACTTATACATGCATCAAGACTGGCACTCTCATATAGAGCAAATAAAAATCTTGCTATATAAGCATCCAATTTACTTTTTTTTGTCTTAAGTTTTTTTCCTATTAGCGCCAAAATATCGCTGTTATACGAATATATTCCATATTTTTTTAAAACTATCCCATATCGACACATAATTTCTAAAACTTCTTCATATGAATGGCTTTTCGTTAAATAAAAAAAGAAATTCTCTATCTCATTAAAAAAAACAAACTTAATGCAATGCAATAAAATATAGATTAGTTCCAGCAAATCATTGGGAATTTCATCAATTCCAAAATTAGGCTTTTCTAAAATAAATAGTCTATGCTCTCCTATAATTTGCTGTATTTTTTTTATTTCTGATGTGTGTTTTTCATTTTCATTCTCAACACAAATCTCGAGATTGGACACTTTATGAACAGCTTTACATCTTTTTATATGTATTTTTGCATAAATGTGAAATGCATCAATAAAATAATTTTCCCATTCAGTATTAAATCTATTTTTTGAAAAATATGTTATAACAGGACGAGTTTCAAAATATGTTTTTTTACAATCTGGAAACGCATTTATAGCTTCATCACACAAAGGATACATTAAAAAAAAATTATATAATGCAACTAGATAACTCTGCCCCACCCGCATAAACACCGTAGGTATTTCGCTCTTATATGCAATTTTTTTTTTAATATCAATGCTTTTTAAAAAGCCAGAACCACTAAATACATTTACAGCAGAATTCTTAGATTTTGATAAGTAAAAATATTTTTTAAAATAGCGATTTGCCCTAGAGCCAATAATACATTGATTATAAGAGAGTAATCCATTTTGCAATTGAAGTAAAAGTTCTGCAATAAGACTATCTTTATAATCGCTAGGAAACTCCTCTACTATAATTCTATACTCATGTATACTATCAGAAACTTTCTCTATTTCCTGCAAAACTAACAAAAGGAACCTGCTTGCAAAAAAAACTGAAGCTATTTTTTCAGTATCAAAAAAATAAATATACGACTCTTTATAAAGATACTTCTCACATCCACTTTCTTTTGCTAAAAGCTTCAGCTTTTCTAAAAATTTAGACAAAAACCCCGGATAAATCCTATTTATTTGATGTTCATATGGAAAATTCAAGCATACGGCAAACATAAATTTTAAGAGTGCATACCAACCTTTGCAGAAACAACCTCATCAATGCAAAGAATTTCTTCTTTTTCAACCATTTTTTCCCAGTCCTCTAAACCTTTTTCTTTCAATCTCTCCAATATTTTCCTATTTTTTAGAGCTTCTCTATAATTTTCAAGGCACAGTTTCACATCTTTTTCGAGTTTCAGCAATTCAGTTTGTAATTGCAACTTTCTCACCTTTAAACCTTTTATATAATTTTCTAAAGAAAACAAATCTGCCATTTGAGCGTCCCTTTGTGAGAAAAGAGTAGAAGATTGTAATATTTTAGCATCAATATCCTCTATTTTCATTTTCACCATATCACGTTGCCCTACAACACGTTGAAGAGCCACCTCAGCTTGTTTTTCCAAAAAGGTTCTTAAGGACAACACTTTATCTAAAGGAAACTGAAATCGCTTCATTTTGTATCTATTCCGCCTGCACAGAAGCACTAGAGGCAAAAGCTATCTCATCTTCTGGAATTTCAATACCCACAATTTCACCAAGTCTTGTAAGCGTATCTGCAATATTAGCTTTCTCTTCTACACCTTGCACCAAAAACTCATATATCAAAGAATATTTTTCTATAGCTAAATCTAACTCTTGATTTGTCCCCTTTTGATATGCCCCAACTAAAATCATATCTTCTGAATCTTTATATTTTGCCAAAAGGCGCCGCATCTCCATACTAGCTTGCCTCACCTTTTCTGTAGAAATTCTTTTAGCAAGACGAGAAATACTAGAAAGAACATCAATTGCCGGATACTGCCCTCGTTGCGCCAATTTTCGAGCCAATACTATATGCCCATCCAGGATCCCCCGCACAGCATCAGATATAGGCTCGTCCATGTCATCCCCATCAACAAGCACTGTATAAAACGCTGTAATACTTCCCTTATCTGACGTACCGCTACGCTCCAAAACTTTTGGCAAAGTTTCAAAAACGCTAGGAGGATAACCTCGAGTCTTTGGGACTTCACCGCGAGAAAGCCCTATATCACCTTGAGCTTTTGCAAAGCGAGTAATAGAATCAAACAAAAGCATTACATTTAGACCTTGGTCTCTAAAATATTCAGCGACCGCAGTAGCAACATAACCGCCCCTAAGACGAGCTATCGGGCTTTGGTCGGAAGTTGAAACCACAATAACAGAATGTTTTAAAGCTTCCTCTCCCAAATCTCTCTCTATAAAATCCATTACTTCGCGCCCGCGCTCTCCAATAAGAGCTATAACATTCACATCCGCATTCGTATTTCTCGCAATCATCCCCAGTAATGTAGATTTCCCCACCCCAGAACCTGAGAAAATACCTAATCTCTGCCCAGAACCAACAGCCAACAGAGCATCAATAGAGCGAATTCCAGTCACAATACGCCTGCTAATCGGCTTTCTGCTCATAGGATCTGGAGCTTTTGCTTCAAGTGGATACTTAACTGAAGAATAAGGCTGTTCTTTAAAATCTTTTGCTCTTCCCAAACCATCAATAACGCGTCCTAAAAGCGATTGTCCTACATCAACTTTCAATACATCGCCAGATGCTACGACTTCATCTCCACTTCTTATTCCCTCAACATTCTCATAACTCATCAACTGAACAATCTTGCCTGATAAACCTATGACTTCGGCAGGAATGCCTTCCTTATTTGTTTTTGTAACAATTCTACAAAGTTCTCCAACTTGCGCTTGGGGACCTAAGCTCTCAATAAGCATCCCTTGAACTTTTTGTACCTTGCCTATGTATTTTATAGGTTCGGTTTCTTTGACAATGTTTATATACTTATCAAACAAATCAAGCATTTGCATCACCACCAGTTAAGCATTCTTAGGTTTTGATTGCGTCCTCAAAGGAGATGCTTCTATAATTTTTTGCTCAAGCTCGTGCAATTGGCTAGAAATGCGTGCATCAATCGAACCAAAATCTGTTTCAACTATACAACCACCTCTGTCCACACTAACATCTTCCACAACAGTAATATTTTTTACACTCTCGCATCTACTCAAAAAATCTTTTATATGCTCGGTTGTCATATCAACATCCAATAAATTAACTCTTATAGTTACATCTCCCTGCCCTTTTACTTTCTTTAGAGCATGAATTATATTAGACGAAACTACATTTTTTTGGTTTTCAGAAATAACCTTAACAACTTTCCTAGCCATAAGCAAAACAAGATCTACTATCTGTTGTTCTGTTTCCAAAAGGATGTCTTGCCTCTTGTCCATTGTTTTTTCCACAATAGTATGAAGCCTTTCAATCAATCTAGTTACCTCTTCTTTGCCTTCTGAAAAACCCTCTTCTCGTCCACTAGAAAAACCTTCGTTATATCCTTTGTTTTCTATCGCCTTTTTATTATTTTCTGTTTCTAAAATAATACTATCAGCTTCTTTTTTCGCTTCTTCTACAAGTCTCGCAGACTCATCTTTGGCACTTTGTAGTCTCACCTCCGCTTCATCAGTCTGTTTTTTTACTTCGTCAAACGCTACTACTTGAGCATCTTTTATTATTTTTTCTGCCTCTTTTTTTGCCTCATCCAACATTCGACTTCGCTCTTCTTCCCACTGAGCCTTAAGTTCGTCTATTTCTTTTTGTGCTACCTCTACATCAAGAGAAGATTGTGGCAAAACCTCTTCATTATTTTCAACTACTGTTGCATCTTCTTCTTTCTCTTCTTCTATAAAAGATCTAGAAAGTTGAATATGTATCACATTGGAATTGTTAGCAACCTCATTCATATGAAAAATAGTCTTTGCCATAATTTTTAAATCTCCTTAAAAGATATCAACAATATAAATATAAAATGAGGCAAAAAATCCCCTAATAAAAATAAAAAAAACAACTAAATTAGCTCATCCTCTTCAGAACGTGCAATAACAATTTCGCCTTTTTCTTCGAGTCGCCTAATGATAGATACAATCTTTTGCTGAGCCTCTTCAACATCTTTCACACGAATTGGACCCATAAATTCCATCTCTTCGCGCAACATACTTCCTGCACGCTTAGACATGTTCTTAAAAATCTTATCTTGAACTTCAGCATCAACTTGCTTCAACGCTTTTGCCAGCTCATCTGTATTAACCTCTCGCAAAACAATACCAATAGCACGATCGTCAAGCATAACAATATCTTCAAAGATAAACATCTTCTTTTTAATTTCTTCTGCCAAATCTGGGTCTTCATCTTCTAGCGATTCAATAATAGTGCGTTCAGATTGCCTATCTACTAAGTTCAATATTTCAACAATACTATCAACACCACCTGCTGCAGTATAATCCTCACTGGATATGGTAGAAAGTTTTTTCTCCAACACCCTCTCTACTTCTCTCAATACATCAGGAGATGTTCTATCCATGGTTGCAATACGCCTAGCCACATCACTTTGAATCTCATCTGGCAAATTTTGCAAAATCTGAGAAGCTTTATTGGGCTCAAGATATGCCAAAATAAGCGCTATAGTCTGTGGATGCTCTTGTTGAATAAAGTTGAGTAAGTGGGCAGGGTCGGTTCTTCTAATAAAGTCAAAAGGACGCACTTGCAAAGAAGTCGTGAGCCTATTAATAACCTCAGTAGCCTTCTGCCCACCAAATGTCTTTTCTAGAACATCTCTTGCATAGTCTATACCACCGGTTGTGATGAAGTTTTGCGCCATCATAAGGTCTTGAAATTCTTGCAAAACCGCATCTTTTAGTTCAGACTCTATAGTTTCAATCCTCGCAATTTCAAAAACTATTTTTTCAACTTCATCTTCCCTAAGTTGCTCCATTACTTTTGCAGAAATCTCACCACCAAGAGAAATCAAAAATATTGCAACCTTCTGCCTTCCTGTAAGGGAGTTGACATCTTTATGTTTTTTGCTTCCGCTTTTTTCTTTCGCAGGGGACACAGGCATATTTTACTCCTCCATCAACCAAGTTCTAATTAACAATGCCACATCTTCAGGATGCTCTCTCGCAACATTTATAGCATTCTCTTGTAGCTCAAGCTTCTTACGCTCATCTACCGTCATAGCCACTTCTTTATTTGCATTCTCAGACTCCCACAATATTCGCTCTCGCTCAAGTTGAGCCTGCCTCAATGCCTCTTCTTCCTTAAGTCTTCTTCGTCTCTCTCTCTCTCTACTTACTACCCTGTATACAATAAATAGTATAAGCAATCCTGCAATACCTGCAAGCGAAATTAAAATAATTTTTTGTCTTTGAATCCCGCTAAAATAAGCATTGTCTTCTTCTTCAAATTGTCCACTTCTGTCAAACTGAATATCGCCCACAGTAACTCTATCATTCCTCTTAGCATCATATCCTATAGCATCTTGAACAATTTTTTCTGCTTGCTTTCGCTCTTCTTCAGAGAGTTTTACAAACTCTCTCTTGATACCACCATTTTCTATTATCAGATTACCTTTATCATCTCTAATTTTTTTCCATTGCCCGTCAATATTCACTGCGACAGTACGACGACCCATCTGTGGACTTACAATCTCTGAAATTTGACTACTACTATATACCTCATTTTTCTTAACAATACTTTGTGTAGAACGTCCTGCAATATCGTTCATGTCTTTATATGCAGGTGGGGTCTGCCCTTGCACGCCTTCCGGACCTTCCGGATTTGTCCCTTCTCCTTCCCATGTCGTTGTGGCTACTTCCGAAGAAGCCGTAACAGAATGGACAATTTCAGAATCGTCATATGAAGTATCCGGATTATCTTTTTTCATTTCAATTGGCAATATCTTCGTGGTCTGCGAAGATTTTTCCGACATATCCATATCAATTTTTATACTAACCTCTCTAACGCGGTCGGTACCATAAATCTTTTGCAAAGCATTTAAGACTTTAACTTCATACTCTCTTTCTGTTTTTGCAATAAACTTTTGTTCTTGTTGTATAATAGAGAGCCTATCCCAATCTTTCATTCCTGCAAAGTCGTTTAATATATTAGATTGATTGTCTGATATTGTTATATCTTCATCTTTCAAACCTGCCACTGCAAGCTTTAACAGCTTTTGCACACCCTCGACCTTTTTCCTATTGGTTGCAATATCACTTCCCGGTTTTGGATAGAGTATCACGCTAGCGGTTACAGGATTTTGCTCCTCTGTAAACATTGCCCTATCTGGCACATTCACCACAACGCTCGCATCGTCTACATCATCAAGCGCTTTTATATGCCGTCTCACCTCTTCTATAATAGCACGACGCAAGTCAACCTTACGCTCGAAGTCTGTGCGAGTCCATCGCTCTACGTTAAAAATATCCCAAGGATTTGTATTTGAAGGAATTAAATCTTCCCGTATAAGCAAGCTTCTCATTCTTCTAGCTGTAGCAACATCCGGCACATAAATCATACCGTCTGCTACCGTAACCTTAACATCTTCTGAGTTTAGACGCACAACAATGTTGTCGAGTTGAGTTTGGTCAGCAATCTTAATATCAAGCACCGGCACCAAAGGAGAAGAAGAAGACCAGGAAAAAAGACTGACAAACAATACCACTCCTACTAAAACCACTCCAACAAGAATAGCTTTTTGTATTTTTGTCCACTTCTTCCAACTTGCTCCTATCTTATCTCGTAATTTCTTAAACCATTCCTTCATTTTCCCCACCTTTTCATAGAAACACTAAAGCTTATTAAAAGCCAACCTCAATGTATAAACACCCAAACTTCAAGAACCCTTAAGCCTTCTCAGTTGACTCATTATCCTATTCTATACCCCTATCTCGTAGTCGTTATATCATTCCAAGCCTTAATAGCTTTGTCGATTATAGTTTGCGTCATTTTTAAAGAAAGGCTTGCCTCAGCCATAGCAATAGTTACATCGTGAGGGTCAACAGAATCGGGAGAGACAATCATCTTTTCAGTAAGAGACTCCACCTTTGTTTGTTTTTGATTCATCATATCAAAAGCTTTCAACAAAACCTGCTCAAAGCTTTGTCCCATAGGATTATCTGAAAGTTCGATATCGTTGGTTGACGAAACCATATTTTGTCTAAAACTGGGCACTTCTATGGAAGAAATATTAATTTTTTCTCCCACACTAGGCACCTTATACATGCTGGCTATATTTTTATATTCTGGAATATTAAGCGCAAAATTCTTCATGCTATCCACACGCATTTTTCAAAACTCTCCCAATCTTTAAAAAAGCAATTTATTTTACAATATCAAGAGCCCTATGGAACATATCCTTAGCACCTTGCACCACAGCCACATTCGCCTCATAAGAGCGAGATGCAGAAATTAGGTCTACCATTTCTGTAACAATGTCAACATTTGGATACTCAACAAAACCTTTTCTAGGTCCACTTTGAATTGCATCTGCACTCGTAGGGTTATACACCCACCTGGAGTCCGAATTGTCTTTTTCTATACCTACAACTTTAACGCCCTCTCCAATACCTCTACTCAACGAAGATGGAACAAAAGGAGTCTTCCAGTCTATGCCCTCTTTCTTTTGTGCAAGTATAACCATACTTCTCTTAAAAACGCCACCTTCTGGAGTACGGGTTGTGGAAGCATTCGCTATGTTGTTGGATATAACATCGCTTCTCAAGCGCTCCGCACTCATCCCCGTCCCTGCAATATTTATACTGGTAAATAATCCCATATTAACTCCTCAACTTTATTTCAATACCGATTGCACTTGGTTATATTCAAAAGCAGAGACTTGAGCTAACAATTGATACTGCATCTGAATTTTCAATACATTCATAGCCTCTTCTTCTGCGTCCACATTATTTCCATTAGCTTTAGAAGACGTACGATAGTCTAAAGCAACAAACGGCTTAACGGTTTTGTAGTCTATAACATTGTTAGATTCTATATGCAAAGGATGGCTAGTATTCATTTTAAAGCCACCGTCCTTATTTTTTTCAGAATCAAAAGCCCTTTTTAATTCCGTCTCGAAGTTCACAACACTTCGTTTAAAGCCCGGTACTCCAGCACTGGCAAGGTTATTCGCAGTAACATTGTAGCGAAGAGTATTTACATCTAGCGCCCTATGCAAAACATCCGTTGTCCTTCTAAAGCTATCAAAACTCATTGCTTATATCTCCCCAATATCTTTTACTAAAAGTCTAAACTACAGGATGAGAGGCGAATTTGTAACAAAACAGAAACAAACCGCCACAAAACCACCAGTCCAAGTCCAAAATCTATCCTCTTTAACTCTATCGGCATTTCTTTTTTTTACTTAACATTTTATTTGCTAATATTTACAGACAATACGATAAAAGTCTTTTTCTATAATAATAACAGAGAATTTTAGAAATGCCCCACCGCTTAATATCTTTAAGAAAAGTCAATCACATCTTCTTCAAAATGCAAATTTTCGTATTCTTCCAGCTCTCTTAGTTCTTTTAGAGAAAGAAAAGTGCCACTCTGACAAGTCAGTTTGTTGCCACAACTACATTCTCCACACAAGCCCACCCCACACATAGTCTGCTTTTCAAGAGAGAGAAAAATACGATCTTTTGGTATTCTTTGGCTAGAAAACACAGAGATAGCCCTCATCATAAAAGGCTCAGGCCCTATGGTATAAACTGCAACGTCTTCTCCTAAAGGCAGAGCAAACGTTTTTTCGAGTACATCCAAAACTCTTCCTACAACACCGTCGTCATAGAATATATTAAGCTCTCCATATTTTTTCAAAGTAGCTTCGATTATATTCTCCCCATCTGGGCTTTCTTTGCTTTTGTTAGATACCGACGAAGAATAAATTTTGTTTTCTGAATATCCAACATACATTTTCAATTTTGTACCATTTTCTTTCAATTTTTTTGCAAGAGACGGCAATAATGCAATTCCAGTCC
>CAUTVN010000002.1:0-35268 GCA_963541705.1 uncultured Treponema sp. | reverse complement strand
GCACGCGCTCTTTTGGGAAAACCAAATGTGTTAATTTTTGACGAGCCAACATCCTCTCTAGATGTTATAACGCAAAAGAAACTATTAGACGATATCTTGCCACATCTTAAAAATAAGATTGTCATATTAATTAGCCACGATAGGAGAGTCCTTTCTTATTGTGCAGAAGAAATTTTAGAATTTGAAAATTTTAATTGACTATAAGTTATAGCTAAAAATTGGCTTGACTTTGACTATTAATATTACTACTATATAGACCTTTTTATATAGATATATGTTATGACTTTATTCATTTAATTTAAGGAGGAATGATAAATGATAAAATTAAAAACAATTGTTGGCATAGGAGTTCTTGCTATGTTTGTTTTTTCTAGCTGTAAAGGAGGCGCAACACCATCTAATAATCTAGACGCTTCTAAAAACGGAGGACAAGCCACTCAAAATAATCAGGGCGGAAATAATAATGGTGACAATGGAACGGGAGGGGGGGGGCAATTCGGCAGAGGACGATGGTAGCATACCAAGCTCCTTTGACTTAAGAAAAGTGGGCGGAGTGACTCCGATTAGGAACCAATATAGAGACGGGTCATGTCGCTCTTTTGCAAGCATTGCGGCGCTGGAGTCTCATATTAAGTATAAACTTAAGAAAGAATTAGATTTATCAGAAAACAATATGGAAATAAGGCATGGTTTCTATCATATGGGGCTAAAAAGAAGACAGGGAAGAACCAGATTTTCGGATATTCCATATTTAGTGAATGGTTTTGGTCCAATTTTAGAAGAAAAGGATAAATACACTCCTATGACAGACAATGACGGAGCGGCGGCTACCCCAGCAGGCTACTTAACACGTACGACAGTAGACGCCCTTCCTAAAATAGAGGGTGAAGCATTGGCTTGTTATGTGATGGGTTTTCAGTTCCTAAAAACAGTCGACACAAAACATTTGTCCTCGCCAAAAGACGAGAAGTTGAATCAGATTAAACAAGCAATAAAAAAATATGGCGCTGTGGTCTCTAATATTTGGATGAGCCAAGATGGGCATAAAAGATTTCCATATCAAAACGACACATATTATAATAGCGAAAAATATGCTTACTATTCGGATGCAAAGCACTGCCCTTCAAACTCATGCCAAAATGCTCCTGCAAACCATGCAGTGGCTATTGTGGGATGGGACGATGATTTTAGCAAAGATAATTTCAAAACAAAGCCTCCTATAAACGGTGCTTGGATTGTTAAAGACGCACAAGGCGATACGTTTGGGGATAGGGGCTACTTTTATGTTTCGTTTTGCTCAGAGTGTATTGGAGAGGAAGCGTATGTCTTTACTGACGTGAGAGCAGATAAACCTTATGATGGAATATATCAATTGGACGACATAACTTTTAGCGGTTTTTGCAAAGGAGATGAGTGGTGCAAGGCGGATGATGAAGTTAGGAAAACCGTATGGTTTAATAAACATAAAGTAAAAGAAGCGGGGCAGGTGCTAACGGACATAGGTTTTTATACAACCAAACCAGGAGCGGAATACGAAGTTTATTTTATTCCAGATTTTGATGAGTTTAAAGATGAGGTGGAGAGTGATAGCGATATTTCTAGTGGAGATGACTTTTATAACTTCTTGCAAGGAAAGAACTACAAAATATTTTCTGGAAAAGAGGCTACGGCTGGCTATCATACAAAAAAACTAGAAAGTGGCAAGGCTTTAACACAAGGTAAATTTTTTGCTTTAGGTATTTGGACTCGAAACCCAGACTCAGAAGACAGTGAGCATAAATATGATATGGTCTTGGAGAAGAAAGTATCAGGCAAATTAGGACACAATGCAAAAGTGAACAACAATGAAACATACTTTTTTAGTGGGGAAGATGAAATGTTTGTTTCTTTCGCAGCTAATGGCAACGCTTGCATAAAAGGCTATTATAAGAAAAACTAATGGAAAAAACTTTTCACTCAGGTAGTCTTTGTTCTTTTTGGAAAAGATTGCTTGAGATTATGGGCGTGCAAGTTTCTCAAGGTTTGCGCGCCCTCTATCCTTTTCTGCTTTGGTCGGCTTTTCGCTAGTCGCTAAAATTAAATAAAAATTTGTATATTGACTTTTGTATTTGATTCAGATAGTATACTAAACTGTTTTAGTGTGTATCTCTCTCGCTGCTTGTTGTGGTAAGGGTGGTGCAATTGTTGTAATGGAGGTGCTAAAATAAGATATGGTTAAGATAAGATTAAAAAGGATAGGTGCGAAAAAGAGACCTTTTTATCGTGTAGTTGTGCAAGATGCTCGTGAGCCTAGAAACGGAAAAACTATTGATGAAGTAGGTTTTTATCAGCCTGTGTCTCCTAGCGAAAACCAGATTTCACTAAGCGAAGAAAAAATTAAAAAGTGGATTGGATGCGGGGCAAAGCCAACGGACACTGTTAGACGCTTGATGAACAAAATGAAAATTACTTTATAAAATTATAGCCTATAAGTCGAGGAATATTATGCAAAAAGATTTAATTGAATACATAGCAAAATCGTTGGTAGATGATCCTTCTGCGGTTGCGGTTGAAGAAAGAGAGGGAGACAAGGAAACTGTTTTAGCATTGAAAGTTGCTAGCGGAGATATAGGGAAAGTTATTGGAAAGCAAGGGCGCATTGCGCATGCAATTCGCACTTTGCTTAGCGCTTGCTCTGGAAAATCTGGCAGAAAATACATGCTAGAGATTTTAGACTGAAAGAAAATTTTTTGATGGAACTGCTTGCAACAGGGCATATTTGTGGCACTTTTGGAGTGGATGGCGGACTGAAGGTTGAAAGCTATTCCGGAGACTATAGGCATTTTTCAACCTTGAAAAAGGTATATATAGTTTTTCAAAAAAATAAGCTGGTTGGAAAAAGACGCGGGGACGCTTGGTTTGAAGTTGAAGGGGCTAAGGTGTTTTTTAACTTCGCTCTTTTGAGGCTTAGTGAAGTGAGGTCTTTGGAAGACGCAAAGCTTTTTGTGGGCGCTGATGTTTTGGTAGAAAGAGAAAATGCGTCTTCTCTTGGAAAAAACGAGTTTTATGCTTGCGACTTGTGCCATTGCTCGCTCTATTTTGAAGATGTTGCTGTTGCGAGGATTGTGAACGTTATGAGCGGAGGAAGTGGGGAGCTTTTGGAAGTAGAAAAAAACGGTGGTTCTATTTGCTATGTGCCCTTCAATAACGAGTTTATTGGAAAAGTTGATGTGGAAGGCAAGAAAGTTGAGCTAAAAAATAGCTGGATTTTGGAATGAAGTTCACCCTTCTTTCTCTTTTTCCTGAAATCTTAGATGCGTTTTTTAACGCCTCTATTATGCAAAAAGCGGTAGCAAAAAACTGTGTTTCCTACGAGCTGGTAAATATTAGGGACTATGCTTTGGATAGGCACAAAAGTTGCGACGACGTTCCTTATGGGGGCGGGGCGGGAATGCTGATGCTTGCGGAGCCTTTGGGGCGAGCTTTGGACGCTGTGGAAGCTCGCAAGAAGTTTACCATCTATCTTTCGCCTTCTGGAGTTCCGTTTAGCGAGAAGATTGCTACAGACCTTTCTTGCAAAAACGAGCTGGTGTTGCTCTGCGGGCGCTATGAGGGAGTTGATCAGCGAATTATAGACGAATATGTGGACATGGAACTTTCTATTGGAGACTATGTCCTATCTTCTGGCGAGGTTGCAGCTCTTGTTGTTGTAGACGCTGTTTATAGACTTTTAGACGGGGTTATCTCTCCGTCGTCGCTTGAGGATGAGAGTTTTGTAGATTATTTGTTGGAATATCCTCAATATACAAGACCAAGTCAATTCCGCGGGAGGTCTGTTCCTGAAGTCTTGTTGTCTGGGCATCATGCTAATATAGCAAGGTGGCGGTTGCGCAAAAGGCTAGAGAAGACGTTGAAGAATAGACCAGATTTGATAGAAAAGGCGCGCAAAGCAGAGAGCTGGACGAGCCAAAATGAGAAAATACTAGAGGAGATTATAAATGAAGGGGATAATTAGCAAGGTTGAGGCAAAGCAGATGCTTGGCTCACCTCATCAATTTAAAGTGGGGGATACTGTAAAGGTTCATTTTAAGATTGTAGAAGGGAAAACTGAGCGTATCCAAGTATATGAAGGGCTTGTGCTTTGCTTTAAAAACGCGGGGATTTCTCGAACATTTACAGTGCGAAAAAATTCTCATGGTGTTGGTGTAGAGCGCGTTTTTCCATTTCATTCTCCACGTATTGCGAAGGTTGAGGTAGTGAGACCGGGCAAAGTTCGTCGCGCAAAGTTGTATTATATCAGAGAAAAGATCGGTAAAGACGCAAAGATTAAAACGCTTATTAGCAAAAAGGCAGTTGCTAAATAAGATTTTGTTGTAGATCTTGTAGCTGAGCGTTTTTGCAGTTTGGTGCTAATGCCAGACTCAAGAGAAAGTTTTTTATTTTGTAATGGCTGTTTTGTATATAGTTGCAACTCCGATAGGCAACCTGAAAGATATAACGCTTAGGGCATTAGAAGTGCTTAAAAGTGTTGATGTGATAGCGTGCGAAGATGCTAGACATACCCTAAGACTTTTGAATCATTATGAGATAAAAAAACATCTTATTAGCTTAAACGCAAGAAACGAAGAAGAGTCTTTTGGGAAAGTTGCTTCTGTTTTGCAAAAGGGAGAGAGCGTTGCGTATGTAAGCGATGCGGGTACTCCCTGCATAAGCGACCCTGGTGCCATTTTGGTGAGTCGTGCTAGAGAAATGGGCTTTGATATAGTGCCTATTCCTGGCGTTTCGGCTTTTGTTTCGCTACTGAGCGTTGCAGGCGTTTTCGGGAAGACATTTCGTTTTGAGGGGTTTTTGTCTCCCAAACCTGGGAAAAGAAAAAGACGTCTTTCGGAGATTTTGGGGATGACGGAACCGTCTTTGCTCTATGAATCGCCTTATAGGATGCTTCGCTTGCTTTCGGACATTACCGAGCTAAACGCTGAGTGCAATCTTGTTGTGGGTAGGGAGCTTACAAAAATTCACGAAGAGGTGGTAAGAGGCTCTGCAGAGGATTTGCTAGAGTTTTTTAAGAGGATGGATGCTATTAAGGGTGAGTTTGTTGTTCTTATTTTGCCTAAAACTTAAACTTATTATAATATAATGTCGATATAACGGGAAGGGAGGATAGGAAACTATGATGATAGAGAAACTTAATATTACAAATCCCATAGCGAGCGTTCAAAAAACAGTAAAGAATGCAGACGCTTACGAAACAAAAAGGCAAGATTCTGTAACGCTTTCTAGCGATGCTGAAAAACTTGCGGAAGTACACTTTGCGATGAACGCTGTTAGAGCCACGAGCGATGTGCGCGCAGAAAAGGTTGCAGAAATGAAGGCTAAGTTTGCAGACCCATCCTATATGGATAGTGTGTTGGAAAAGGTAGCAGATGTGCTTTCAGACGTATATATGATGTAATTTTCGTATACAGAAATAATTCATTATTTTAGGCGTACGTACACGTACGCTGTTCTTTTTTAATTTATTTGTTTTGACACAAGCGGAGAGCGTATAGGAGACTGGGTGCTTCTTTATATTGGGTCTCCTAGAGCGGTTTGTTTTTGTGAGGATTTTGTTGGTGTTTGTTAAGGATTAAGGCATGAGTAGTTTTGTTTTCAACCTATCTCCTAATATAATTGCAGGCACAGATGTTCTCATTTCTTTAGGCGAAAGTGTTGCAAAATATGGCTCTAAGTTCATGCTGATAGCGGATCCCCGATTTAAAAACGCTGAGGTTTTGGTGAAAATAAAACAGTCTTTGGAACAAAAGGGGTTGAAACTTTTTAGTTTTGACTCTATAGGGAAATGCCCTGATTCTGAGACTGTAGTGCGTGCTCTAAAAATTGGAAAAGCAGCTTGTGTTGACGCTGTGGTTGTGGTAGGAGATGTGGTGGCTTGCACCGTGGCAAGGGCAGTTGTCGCTCTATATAACCAAGCAGATTCCATATACAACTATCTAGAAGGAGTTGCGCTTGATGAGGAGCCAATCCCGTTAATTCAAATCCCTACAACTTCTGATAATCCTTTTTTGTTTGATAAGACTATATATCTGACTGATTCTCGTAACCGAAAAATAGCCACTTTAAGAGTTGCAAATGAACTTTCTTCTTGTGTTTTTGTTGATTCCTCTGTTTTTAAAAACCTGTCGCTAAACTCTTTGCGACTCATGGTTTTTTCTAGCATTGCTGCGTCTATAGACGGATATGTTTCGAGAAAAGCAAATTTCTTTTCGGATGCTCTGCTGAAAAAGGCTATCGCTCTGTTTGTCTTGGCGCTAGAGCCGGAGCACGATAGGATGGTAGGGCAGACAGTGGAGGAGACGATAAGCCAAGCGTTTGTTTTGGAGGCAATGGCTCTTTCCTCTTCTGAGCAGGGGATCTCGGTGGCTACAGCATTGCTTTGCAATGCCAAATATGAAACCCAATTTGCTTCATTGCAAACGATTATGCTTGGTGTGGTACTGCAAGATTCTATTCATTCAAATTTGGAAAAAGTCCAAGAAGTGGCGAAATTGTTTGGTGCAGAGCTAGACTTTGGTAACGGAGATGCTTCTTTGAGTGAATTTATAAAAGAAAAAATGCTAAGTCTTGAACTTCCTGTTAAAATAGAAAGTCTAGGTCTTGCTTTGGACGATATGACAGCCGTTGCAGAAGATATACTAAAACTAGACTTTATAAATTATATTCCGCGCGCAATGGCATCTTTAGATATTTTGGAACTGCTAAAAAAAGTTTATTAAATGGTTTGATTTTGTTGGTGATGATTTTTTATGGTTGAGTTTTTCAAACTATCGGGCTTACCTAAAAGGCAAAAGATCCAAAAGGTCATAAAAATATTAGAACTTGCAGAACATGCTTGCGCAAACGGTTTGAAAAACGAATTATTGGATAGCTTTTATCTAAAACAACTTTTTTCGGTTGTGGTAGACGATATAGAAGAAGACTTGAAAGAAAAGATTGTTTTCTGGAGTGCCGAACCAAAAGAAAACGAAAAAAGAGAGCTGATTAATAGAGTGCGCCATTCGCTATATGGATTGGCGGGCTACGCTCCTTCGGAGTGGGACTTAATCTTGCCACTTGAGAGGGAGAGACAAAGCGAGATAGCAGAATTTCGTCGTCGATTTTTTAAAAATCTTTTTGTTTATGCCGAAGATATTCGCACACCTTTTAATATAGGTTCGCTTTTTAGAACGGCTGAGTCTTTTGGTGTTGAAAAAATATTTCTTTCGATGAATTGTGTTTCGCCCGAGAATGCGAAAGCAAAAAGAGTTGCGATGGGCTCCACAGAATATGTGCCGTATAAGCATATTGAATTTGAAGATTTGCCAAAATTGCCTATCATAGCTCTTGAAACAGGAGGAGCGGATATCAATTCGTTCTCTTTTCCCAAAGAAGGCATTGCGGTTGTTGGGAACGAAGAGCTGGGAATCACAAAAAAAGTTTTGGAAAGAGCAGACGCAGTTTTAAGCATTCCTATGTATGGAATAAAAGCTTCTATTAACGTGAGCGTGGCGTTTGGCATTTTGATGAACAAGTGGACTGAAAAGTTGGGTGGTCTTGTTTGAACAAAGGGTTTTTAAGTTTTTTAAACACGACAATTTATGTTTTGGGGTTTATGGGGTTTCAAAATAGGAAAATACCCAATAAAGTGATTAAAAAAAATATTGCTGTACAATTATATAGAATTGCTGATATAATATGCAGATAATGCAGAAATGAGGGGACTTTGAGATTCTTTGTTTTTTTGATACCTATGTCTCAGCTCTTTCTGCATAACGGAAATATTTATGAACATACTTTTTAAGGAGGATGTTAGTATGAAAAAAAGAATAAACAAAATTCTTGTTTTGTTTTCTATTCTCTCTTTTGCCATGCTATTTGCTTGCAAAGGAAATGGACAACAAGGGGGGGGGGGAGCAACAGCAAAAACAACCCCAGAAGCAACCACCTGCGCAAAACGCAAATAGGATTGTACTAAAATTTGACGAAAGTAAGATTGTTATATCCGACGGCAATGAGCTTCACGACGGTGGAGATGTAGTAGAAGGAACTCGGCTAATACTGCAAGTGAAGAGTTTGCCTACGGACAAGGTATTGGACTGCTGGAAAATCAATGGAGCTGAGAAGACTGAGCTTAACAGAGATGGTTCAATATATGTAGTAAAAAAGGCTGATGCAAAAGAAGAGAGTGACAAATCTATAATCAGCATCGACATAAAAGAAAGAGCTAAAAGCACAGAGAGCATAAAAATTATCTATGGTGCTGGTATAGGCGCAGAGAAAGATGATACCTCAATGCCTTCAAATACAACTTGCCAAGAAGGTGATAAGTTGGTTTTTACCTATACTAAAACTGATGAAACAAAGACTGTAGACTACTGGACAATTAACGGAAACAAGCAAAGCGATCGAACAGACATAGATTTTGATTACACAGTGAATATCAATGACGCGAGGGGTGCGAGCGGAGCGAAAGAGATAGAGATTGGCTTTGTAGAAAAAGAGAGAAAATCTATAGTTGTTAACTTTGACGAGAGCAAAATAAAGGAAGTTTATTACCATAAAGGTTCAAAAGTAAGTGTTGCCAAAGGTGATGAGGTGCTGGAGAATACTTGGCTCATCTTTGTTTTAAAGGATATTCCGGCAGGAAATGCTCTGGACTATTTCACAATAAACGGTGAAAAAGCAGGATTTGAAGTAGACTATCCTTATTGCTACCATACTATAAAAATGAGCGAGACAAAAGACGTCGGAGGCAAACCTACGATAGAAGTTGGGATTGTTTTTAGAGGTGCACGAAATGCTAAATTGAACTTTAGCGAAAATGATATTATAGCAGAGAAAATGAAAACTGACGGTTCAAACGGCACAGAAATAATCCATACAGGAGCTGTGGTTAGTACAAATGATACCTTGTTTTTTACCGTAAAAGAAATGTCTGGAAAAACGATTGAAAAGTTTGCTATTGATAATAGGGATGTTACCTTCTGGAAAATCCCTGATACAGTAGTACCATATGTCGAATATATAGTTGTAGATAACGATATGAAACAGGAAGGTGGTGGCTATGTTTTGAATGTGCAGATTACAACAAGAACTGCCGAAATGATACAAATTAACTTTGACCCTTCCAAAATATCTTGCAAAAGAGGCAGGGACGCGTTTATTAATGGCACAAAAATTGAAGAAGATAGACTGTTGATATTTGAGGCTAAAGATTCTAACAAGCAATATAAAAAATGGCAGGTAAGGGGCGTAGATTTTAAAGACCATGAAAAGGGAAAACCAATTAGGTTTGGAGTATACAAAGGTCGAGCAACAGGTACTCCTGGAAACTATGTTATAACTGTTTCTTTAACTGAATAATTATTTTGTTTAAACCTACGGATGGGCAAAAGTCTTTGCTCATCCGTTTTTTTTGTTTTTAATATGATCCTTAAAGTAAATCTATAGGCGAAATTAGCATAGCGGGTCATAAAATATAGGAGGAGCGGATAGAATGATAAAAAAGATAATAGAACTTGCCGTCTCGTTTTTGCTTATGATTTTTGAATTCTGGTTTTCTTAAAATATAAATAGAGGAACTTTAGGATATTCTGAACCAACTGTTTAAACAGCCCTTAAAATATTTATTAAAATATGTTAAAGTAAATTTTAAGGAGTGTTGTTTGTTATGAAAGTTTTGGTTATAAACTGTGGTAGCTCTTCTCTAAAATATCAGGTAATTGATATGAGAGACGAAAGCGTTTTGGTCAAAGGTTTAGTAGAAAGAATTGGGATCGAAGGCTCCCAAATTAAGCACGAAAAAACTGGGGACGAAAAGTTCATTATAAAAGAAGCTTTGCCCGACCACAAAAAAGCAATTTCGCTGGTTCTCTCCACGTTGCAAGACGCAACACACGGCGTCATCAAGAGCATGGACGAAATTGTCGCTGTGGGGCATCGCGTGGTTCACGGTGGAGAGACATTTAGCAAATCTGTGCTGATAGACGAAAAGGTGATGCAAGGAATTAAAGACTGCATTCCGCTTGCCCCTCTACACAACCCCGCCAATATTATGGGAATTGAGGCATGCCAAGCGCTTATGCCAAAAACTCCAATGGTTGCAGTTTTCGACACTGCGTTTCACCAAACAATGCCAGCTTCTAGCTACATATATGCCCTTCCATACGAATATTACACAAAATATAAAGTGCGTCGCTACGGTTTTCACGGCACATCTCATAAATATGTTTCTGCCCGTGCAGCCGAGATGTTGGGCAAAAAAATAGAGGATCTTTCCATCGTTACCTGCCACTTAGGAAACGGCTCTAGCTTAGCTGCAGTAAAAGGTGGAAAAGTGCTAGATACTTCTATGGGACTCACCCCTCTAGAAGGGCTCGCAATGGGCACTCGCTCGGGAGACTTAGACCCTGCAATTTTGCCATTCATTATGGAAAAAGAAAACTTGAGCCCAAAAGAGATGAGCAATGTTCTAAACAAAAACTCTGGTGTGCTTGGAATTTCGGGTGTTTCGAGCGACTTTAGAGACATCGAAGAGGCTAGCAACAATGGCAACGAAAGAGCAAAACTTGCGCTCGACGTTTTTTGCATGCGAGTGCGCAAGTATATTGCAAGCTATGCAGCCGTTATGGGCGGGATTGACGCGCTAGTCTTCACCGCAGGCATTGGAGAGAATTCCATAGGTTTGCGAGAAAAAATATGCGAAGGTTTAGGGTTTTTGGGTATAGAAATTGACAAAGAAAAAAACAATGTTAGAGGCAAAGAGATGATTGCTCAAAAAGATGGAGCAAGAGTGAAAATCCTAATTGTTCCAACAAACGAGGAGTTGATGATTGCTCGAGATGCTGTCGAACTTTCTAAAAAATAAGGATGAGAAACGATGATGAATAATAAAAATATTTCTGAAGCAATGGTTATTAAGCTAGACGCTGCCTTGCCCCCTCCTCCAAAGTTTAAGGAAGGAATTAGAAGGGCACCGAGCAGGGGGTTCAATCTAACAAAAGAGCAGGCAAAAACAGCCGTCAAAAACGCTTTGCGCTATGTTCCAGAAGAGTTGCACGAAAAGCTTGCTCCAGAATTTCTAGAAGAGTTGATGACTCGTGGGCGAATCTATGCCTATCGCTTTAGACCAGAGGGAGAGCTAAAAGGGCGACCAATAGACGAATATAAGGGCAAGTGTCTTGCAGGCAAAGCTTTTCAGGTGATGATAGACAACAACTTAGACTTTGAAGTTGCTCTATATCCTTACGAGCTTGTAACCTATGGCGAGACGGGCTCTGTTTGCCATAACTGGCTTCAATATAGACTGATTAAAAAATATTTGGAAGAAATGACAGATGAGCAAACTCTAGTAGTGGAATCGGGTCATCCTTTAGGGCTGTTTCCTTCCAAAAAAGATGCTCCCAGAGTCATAATTACCAACGGGCTTATGATTGGAATGTTCGACAACTACAAAGACTGGGAAATTGCCGAAGAGATGGGCGTTGCCAACTATGGTCAGATGACGGCGGGTGGCTGGGTCTATATAGGTCCACAAGGGATTGTTCATGGAACGTTCAATACAATTCTTACTGCAGGTAGAAAATATTTGGGAGTTGCGAGCGATGGCGACCTAAAAGGGAAGCTTTTTGTATCTTCTGGTTTGGGCGGAATGAGTGGAGCACAACCCAAGGCATGCGAAATTGCAAACGCTGTAGGTGTCTTTGCAGAAGTTGATGCTTCTAGAATAGAGACTCGCCAAAAACAAGGCTGGGTCAAAGAAAGCTCTTCTGACTTAGACCACATATTCAAAAAAGTAGCAGAATATCTGAAAGAAGGAAAAAGCTATTCGTTTGCATATCATGGGAACATTGTTGATTTGTTGCAATATTGCGTAGATAAGAATATTAAAATCGATCTTCTTTCTGACCAAACATCTTGCCATGCAACAAACGAGGGTGGCTACTGTCCGCAAGGAATGAGTTTTGAAAAAAGAACAGAAATGCTTCGCACAGATAGAGAGTCTTTTATGAAGGAAGTCAACAAGTCTTTGCGAAAACATTTTGAACTTGTAAAAACACTTACAAGCCGTGGAACATATTTTTTCGACTATGGCAACGCTTTCCTAAAAGCTATTTTTGACGCTGGAGTGAAGGAAATCTCTAAAAATGGGGTTGACGAAAAAGACGGCTTCATTTTCCCTTCGTATGTAGAAGACTTGATGGGACCAGAGCTTTTTGACTATGGCTATGGGCCTTTTAGATGGGTGTGTCTCTCAAGAAAATCCGAAGATCTAGACAAAACAGATGCCGTAGCTATGAGTTGCATAGACCCCAAAAGGCGAGGACAAGATAGAGACAACTATTATTGGGTGCGAGATGCGAAAAAGAACGCCCTTGTGGTTGGCACCCAGGCACGTATTTTGTATCAAGACGCAGAAGGCAGGCGAGACATTGCGTTAAAGTTTAACGATATGGTTCGCAAAGGTGAGATTGGTCCCGTAATGATTGGGCGAGACCACCACGACGTGAGCGGAACAGACTCCCCGTTCCGCGAGACGGCGAATATAAAAGATGGTAGCAATGTGATGGCGGATATGGCAACGCAGTGCTATGCGGGCAATGCCGCAAGGGGCATGAGCTTGGTAGCTCTTCATAACGGAGGTGGAACGGGCATTGGCAAGGCTATCAACGGTGGTTTTACTCTTTTGCTAGATGGCTCCGAGCGAGTTGACGAGATTATCAAAAGTGCGATTATGTGGGATGTTATGGGAGGTGTTGCTAGGCGTGGCTGGGCGCGCAATCCTAATTCCATAGAAACAGGCATTGAGTATAACAAAAAATATAAAAACGCGGGGCATATAACCATTCCTTTTGTAGCAGACGATGCTATGATTTCAAAACTGGTTGAAGAAAAACTTGGGTAAAGATTAAAAATAGATGCCACAAAATCAATGTTTGTGGCATCTTTTTAAGGGTTATGAATTTGGATTATATTATAAAAAGATTTTTATGTTTTGTTCTTATCGCTTTGCTTTTCTCTTGCAAAGATCCATTAAAGATGCCAGATACTACTAAACAAAACAATAATTTAGGAAACAATTCGACAAACAATAGCTCAGAGAATAAGAATCCAGGGAGCAGCCATAACGCAGAGACCGCAAATAATTTGGAAGAGGCTCTTTTGATTTCTCACCAATTAACCAAAGGGAATATCTCGGCATCGGCTGCTGCAAAAAAACTCGCAATAGGCAAAAAAGGCAAGCTTGATATCAAGAGTATTCAAATTATTTCTTATAATGATAAACTCGGAATATTTAAGGTGAAGATGTCTGGAAATTACGATGGAAAAGATTTTGCAGACAAAATAATTGAATATAACGGCTTCGTCTATCCACTACATGAAAAATTCATTCAATCTGTTGTAACAAAAGAGCTAAATATAGATAGCGCTATAGAAGATAATTTGACGATAGATAGTTATGTCGAAAAGGTAAACGCAGGTGAAATAACGCCTTTTAAAGATTTATCTTTTTTATTGAGTGATGGTGAGATTTTGGATCGCACCTATTTAGAAACTCATGGGCTCATATTGAAAACCGAACCGACAAAAAAAGCCAACGCTGGTGGCACTTTTTCCCTAAAGATAAAACCTAGAATATACTATGCAGTTAAAGAAGTGAATGAAGCAGAGCGGTTAGAACCAAATAGCGATATTTCTTTTCATTTATTGAAAAGTCAGTTTATTTGGAGTGAATATTTTTCAAAAGAAGATGTTTTTAAGTTTGTAATGAAAAAACTTAAAGCCTTAAATGATGAAGGTAAGTTTTTTAAGATAGACACACATGAATTTGCGTCTTTTTACTGGGCTGGAATACGTTCTTTAAGAACTTCTGTGCCTAATGATTTATTATCGCAAGAAGCAAAAGAATTGATAGAAACATATAAACATAAATACAAAAATCCTCCGAATGGTTTTCATAATATGGATTTTGACTTAGGCATAGGCTATTTAGACAATGGACTTAGCGCAAATGACTATAATGGTACGCTGAGCGTTAATTTTGCTGTTGCAAAAACAGAAGATTTGGTCGCAAAAACAAATTTACGAGTATTGGAAACACTTAACACTGATGATTACGAAGATAAATATCTTTCTATTCCAGACGAAACAGCGCTAAGAAGAAAAGACCATTTGTTTTACCATCTCATACCAAAACCCGCACTATCAGATGAAAACAAGAAAAAGTGGGAAAAGCTGGCGTTTGAAAGCCGAAAAATATTGCTAGTAGAAAGTGGCGAAGTTAAAAAGAGAGAAAACCCATTTAAACCAGAGTGGTTTACGTTTTCGCCTTGTGGTTATAATAGTTTAGAAGACGCTTTGGGTTGCGGGCAATATGCCACGAGCAAAACAAGAAATGGCAAGTATATCTATATTGAATATATATATGCAAGTAAGAAGGCAGGAAGCAAAAAGTATACGATATCAATCAAACTATTAGGCAAAGACAGCGAAATGACTATGGAAGAGAGTCCTTATTAAAGCTAAAGTTTGGTACTATTTTAGTTTATAATATAACTTAAAAAGGAAAAAACAAAACAGTAAAAAAATGAATAGATAATGCTATAAAAAACGCAGTGAAAATCCGACTAATAGAGGTAACCTTGCTTTAAGTGAGATTATGTTCACTATCGTAGAGGGCTATTAGAACAAAAGATAGGTAATTTATTTATGAAAAAACTTGTAATTTTTGACTTAGATGGAACTCTTACAAACACTTTGGGTTCTATCACACATTTTCTCAATAATGAATTAGAAAAACACAATCTTCCCCTAATTTCTGCAAAAGATGCAAAAGAACTTACTGGAGATGGAGCAAAGACTCTTGTTCGCCGTGTTTTAGAAAAAAACAGTATAAACGACGAAACGTTGCTAGAAGAAATTACCAATTCTTACGTCTCTTCTTACGATGCAGACTATTTGTATCTGTGCAAGCTATACCCTGGAATAAACGAGTTAGTGGAAACGCTGAAAAGTCGTGATATTTTGCTCTCATGTCTTACCAACAAACCGCATAACACCGCTGTTTCTATAATAGAACATTTTTTTGGAAATAGCTTTTCTTGTGTTTGGGGGCAAAGAGACAATTTTCCTGTAAAGCCTGACCCAAGTGGTGTTTTTGAAATCTTAAAAAAATTAAAAGTTCAAAAGGAAGAAGCCCTATATGTTGGAGATACAGGAACTGATGTAAAAACTGGAAAAAGCGCCGACTTGTTTACTGTTGGAGTTCTTTGGGGCTTTAGAGATATGGGCGAGCTTAAAGCCGCGGGAGCAGATGCTATAATCAAGGCTCCAGACGAAATTGCAAACTTTTTATAGTGGTGAGGCATAGAGTATGTTTGAAGTTAGGGTGGAAGCCGATTTTGCAGCAGCGCACTATTTGAGGGACTACCATGGGAAATGCGAAAATCTTCATGGGCATAATTATCGTGTTTTAGCTCATGCACGAGGTGAGCAATTGGACCCTGGCGGTATGCTTTTGGACTTCAGTATACTAAAAAAAACATTGAAAGAAGTTTGCAATACTCTTGACCACACAAATCTAAATGACAATGCGTATTTTGCGATGAATCCGAGTGCTGAACGCATTGCAATGTATATATTTGAACAAATCATGAAAAAGCTTCCAACTTGTCCGCTATATGCTGTCGACGTATACGAAACTCCAACAAGCAGAGCTCGCTACATAAAATAAAACAAAAGACATCTTTATAGATCGACAACAATAATGGAATTCAACAAAATGGGCAGTCTTAAACACTTAATAGAAGAGAGAGGTAGAAGCCTTGAGTATTGCTTTGTTTTTCCAAACAATATTTCTCAACAATTTTGTTTTACCAGAGCCATAAGCCTTTTGAAACGCCCAACCATTCCTTTAGAAAACTACATCAGCTGGAACACATTTATAGAAGAGCATATAACAAACAATTTTGAAAAAAAAAGAGAAAAGGTAGACGATGCCCATCGTCTTCTATATGCAGAATACATAATGGCGAAAAATGCAAAATCAGCTAAGGAAGGAAAATCTCTGTTTAGCAAGTTAATATCGCCAAAATATGCAGAAAAAAGCGATTCGTTTTCAAAATGGGTTTCGTCAATTTTGCCACAGTTAGCGCTATTTACTGGCGAGAAAGAATATAAAGACGATGAGCTAAAAGATTTAAGTTTTTTATGTAGCGACTATGCTCAATTTCTAAGAAACAACAATTTGTTTGAACCCAATTGGGAACAAGGCATTTTTATTGCTGACGAAAAAAAATATATAATTATATATCCAGAATTGATTGATGATTTTGAATCTTATAGTCATCTTTTTGCTAATAGAACAGATATAGAGCTTTTCCACATTGCTATGGAAGAGTCCAACATTCCAAGTCTTAGAGAATTTGAAAACTCATATCTAGAGCTAAAATATGTTGCCTCAGAGATAGAAGAACTTCTTTTGAATGGAGAGAAGATTAGCAATATTGCTCTTAGCGTGGTGGATATAGAAAGCATGCAAAGTTATATCTTGCAAGAATTTGAAAAGAGAGGCATTCCAGTAGACTTATATACAAAAAAACCAATTTTACAAAATAGTTTTTGCTTTGTCTTTAACGCAATCAAAAACGTGGTAGAATCGCACTATTCTTTTGATTCAATCAAACAACTCTTTCTAAACAAAGCGGTTAACTGGAAATTCATAGAATACAAAAGTTTTATAAATGAATTAATTCAATTTGGCATAGAATATAATTGTGCATATTCTTGGCAAGAACAAAATGTATGGAACAACGTTTGGGAAAAAGCTTTTTTGCAACAAAAAGAGTCAAAGCTTTTCACGTGTTTTATGGAGTTTAAGAAAAAAATAGAGGCAATTTACCAGGCTACTTCTTTTAAAGAAATGGATGGAGCAATAAGAGCTTTTTTTTCTGAATATATAGATTTTTCAAATGCTTCAAAAACGAATGAGCGAGCCCTCTCTAGCTACTACAAAATAATGAAAGATTTGAAAAGAATGGAAGTTGTGTTTGGAGAATATTTTTCTTTGATTAATGTCTCTCCATATAATTTTTTTCTTGCAATCTTGAAAACAAAAACAATACACTCCGACGTTTCGGGAACAGCCCTTTCTGTTTTTCCTTATAGGGCAGCTTGTGCAACTTTTTTTTCTCATCATTTTGTAATAAACGCCAACCAAAACAGTTCTGGCGTAAACAGAAGAAAATTGAGCTTTTTGCGAGAAGATAAGCGAGACGAAATTGGAATTAAAGATGTCGACTTAGGTCAATACTTAATTGCAAGCTATGCAAATATGGGGCATATTTCTTTTTCATACTCAAAAAAAACATATCAGGGCTATTGCATTGCAAATAATATTTTTAAAACAATAGAAAAAATTGACGCTTTTCATGCTGAAGACTCTTTTTGGAGTGAAGAGCAATATTTTTTTAGCTCTGCCCCAATAAACAAAATATATAAAACCCAACTTTACGCAATTAAAAGAGCCCAAGCCTTCGATTCGCAACCAAACTTTTCTCTACTCTCCAAAAGCTATAGCGAAAGCTCAAGCCATCTCTTAGAAAGAATAGTCGACTCCCAGTATATGGAGAGCAAAACGAGTGAAAAAGAGTTCAATAGGTACTTTTCAGTTAGTGCCACAAAACTAGAAGAATTCTTTTTAGAATGCCCTGCGAAATTCTTTTTTTCAAGTATATTAAAGATAAAAAAGACTCAATTTATTGCTTCAATGTTGGACAGGCGAATTATTGGTACTATTTATCATTCAATTTTAGAAAAAATATACAAACAAATTATGAACGATTATACCTGTTTTGATAAAAATCAGATAGATCAATATAAACAATGGACAGCAAAAATTTTTCAAGAAGTCCTTCTATATAATTCTTCCAAATACGGCCCTCTTTCTCTCCCTTTTATGAAGGCTATGCAAAAACAAATCGAAGGGGTGATTGACTATGTTTTTTCTTTTGACGAAAAACTTTTTGATAAGTGCGAACAATACATAATAGAGGGCGAATATAACCAGCGCACACAAAAAAGACATTTGTCGCAATTCTTCGATAAAATAGATGAGATTTTGTATGTTGGGAGAATTGATAGGGCGCTAAAAACAGATGATGGTTTTGCGATATTAGACTATAAAACATATTCATCCTCTTCAGAAAAAAAATTCTTAATCAATGATGTGGAAATTAAAGATTTTCAAATGCCTTTTTATGTGTTTTTACTGGAAGATGGAGAGAAGCTGGAAGCGGAAAATAAAGACTCGAAGTCAAAAGAGCAAAAAATGGTAAATATTGCATATTTTATAGAGCTATTAAAAAAAGATTGCAAAGTAGTGCTTAAGGCTGATGCCAAAGATGCTTTTGGAAAAACGGGTGGCGCAAAAAGAGAGGATTTTGAAAAAAACATCGAAGCTTTTAAAATGTGTGCAAAGTCTTTTAAGGACAGGATAATGCAAGGCGATTTTGTGCCAGAAAAAGAGAGGCGAGAGCGATGTAGCAAATGTGAATATAAGCATATATGTCGAACAAAATTTATAGTTGGAGCCAGAAGAATATGAAAATTGAAGAAGAGCTACAAAACCTAAACGAAGAGCAAAGACTTGCGGCTCAGACTATGCAAAATGTGGTAGTTTCTGCAGGAGCTGGATCTGGCAAGACGAAAACGCTTTCTGCAAGATATCTAAGGCTCGTTATACAAGAAAAGCTAGACATATCTTCCATCTATGCCCTTACATTCACAAATAAAGCAGCCATAGAAATGTATGAGCGAATTTATAGAGATTTACAAAAATACTCTTGCGATCCGTATGCAAAAAAAGCTATCGAAAATTTCCACAACGCCAATATAGGAACTCTAGATTCATTTTGCAATTCTATTGTCAGGCATAGTTCTAGACAATATGGGCTATCGCCAGAATTTGTAGTTAACGAGAGTGAAAGTCGCGATATTGCAAAAGAAGTTGCAACAGCGTTTTTTCTAAAAAATATAAAAGAGTCGGTGATTAAAGAAATACTTAAAGATGAAAAACAAGGCTTAAAAGAGATATTGCAAAGTCTTTTTATCGATGTGCTAAACGAATATGTCTATATTTCAAAACCACTAAATCTAGCTGAATCAATTAGAATTCAAAAGCAAATATTAAAAAAGCAATTTTTAGAAGTGGTTGCAAAAATTGCAGAAATTGCACAAGAGATAGGAGCTATAGAACCGAATCCATCGGCAAAGCCTATAAAAGCTCTTACAGAATCTCAAAAGATTGTAACTAAATTTCCTCGAGAAAATCCTTCGAGCCCATTTGAAAAAGATTCCCCAGCCTATGTTTCTTTTCTCTCTGCTTGCAAAGAGCTTTACAAAGTGCGCCTATCTAGCAATATCAAACAAGAGGCGGGCAAAACTTGCATATATCTTTTAAATGAGGCTCAACCCCTAATCGCCCAATTATTCAATCTTTGCAATTATAACGTAAAACTTATGGTGCGTACCTTTTTTTTGCTTAATAAGTTGCAAAAAGAATATATAGACGCAAAAATTGCTCGCAATGTTTTGAACTATGGGGATGTGCCAAACATAGCATTGGATAGTCTAAAGAACGATCTAGATTTGCGCAATTATTATAAGAAAAAAATAAAAGCAATCATGATTGACGAATTTCAAGACAACAACCAATTGCAAAGAGACATCCTTTTTTTAATAGCAGAAAAAGACGAGAGGTGCGAAAAGACTGTGCCTTCGCCAGATGAGCTAAATCCAAAAAAGCTATTTTTCGTTGGAGACGAAAAGCAGTCTATATATGCCTTTCGCGGAGCTGATGTGTCGGTTTTTAAAAAACTTAGTTTAGAACTTCAAAACGAAATAAAACTAACACAAAACTACAGAACGGAGAGCGCTCTAATAGATGTGTTCAATTGCATTTTCCCACATATTTTTTCACTTAAAAACATAAACGATGCGAACATAGCGAAAAACATCAAAGTAGATTTTGAAGAAATTCAAGCTTTTAAAAAGGGCAACGACCTAATCTCTTGTGCGGAAGTATTATATTTTGACTCAAGTTCTTTAAAGGAAAGTTCTGAAGCTAAAAGCAGACAACCACAAGATTACGAGTCTTATGCGATCGCAAAACGAATCAAAGAAATGCACGAAGGACATTTCCAAGTTCGCGATGAAAAAACAGGAAAAACAAGAGCTTGCAAGTGGAGTGATTTTGCGATTTTACTGCGCACTAGCACAAAACAATTTACTTACGAGTACTATCTAAAAATGGCAGGCATTCCATATACGGCTAGCACCCAAAAATACATTTTTAAGTATGCGCTACTAAACGATTTCTATTCTATTTTTCGTCTTGCAGTCTATCCAGAAGACAATATGGCATACGCTCAGTTTCTAAAAACTCCTTTTGTAAATATTAGCGACATAGGTTTTGCCCAGATCATGATGCACAAAGCCCAACCATTTAGTGAGGAAATAGACGGGGAATTAAACAAAGAAGATTTAAAATGTTTTGAGCGCGGTAGAGAAATTTTCAACGACATTAGTCTTGCAATTAAAGAAAAAACTAATGCCCAAATATTGCAACGCCTCATGTATGACTGGGGCTATGTATATTTGCTTTTGCACAAAAAAGACTATCAAAACTTTTTGGAACTCTACGACTATTTTTTCTATCTAGCAACAAAAGCAGATAATGAGGCAAAACAGCCTTTTCAATTTGTAGATGAGATATATGAATATATAGAAAACGAAGAAAAGCTGGAAGAAATGGACATCCCCGTCAACCAAAAAAAAGATGCTGTAAAAATTATGACAATTCACAAAAGCAAAGGATTGGAATTTCCCATAGTCATAATTCCAGATTGTGGTAACGAAGGCAAAACCTACGCAAAAGACGGACTGGTCTTTTTTGACAAAGATAACGGCCTTTTTATTCACAGTTTCGACGAATTTAAGCATTGGCGAAAATCAACTGAAAAAGACAAGAACAATTTCTTTTTTGAAAGACTGAGAGATGCAGAGAATCAAAAAATTAGAGACGAAGCGAAACGTCTTTTCTATGTTGCCTGCACAAGAGCAGAGGTAAAGTTAATTCTTTCAGGGATTGTAAATGCCAAAAAAGAAGAAACAGAGCAAGGGGGCGATTTGGAAATTGCTAAAAGAGAGTACTCAGACTTTTTGCAAAAAGCTTTAGACGAAAAGATTGAAGAGAAAGACGCTCTTTCTTTTTTTGCACTTTTTACTTTTGCAATTTCGTCTGCATCGAATGCGAATCCAGATTTTAAAGACGTAAAGCTCAATTTTTATGAAATTCCACTTTTTGAAAATCTATTTTTTGAAAAATCTAAAAAGGCAAAAGACAAAAGCATTTTAGAGCATACAAAAGTCTACGAAAGTCTAAATATAAAAGAATTTAGGTGCGACGAAGATCTTCTTTCTTCTACAGCAAAAGAAACTTTTGACGGTAAAAAAAGCGCATCGTTCAATCTGGATCAAGACAATGAAGCGCTAGAGATTGGCGAGATTACACACAAGTTTTTACAAGCAACTATCAACGAACAATATTTTGACTTAGGCAGATTTGACCTATCAGATGAAAAAAGAGACGAAATAGAGCTTTATAAAAATAATTTTTTAGGCTCCTCTCTGGGGCAGAAGGCGCTAAATGCAAAATTAAAAAAAACAGAATATGGCTTTGCTACAATGTATAGAGATTCATCCGAAAATCAAGAAATGCTCACTCTTGGTGTTATAGACTTGTTTTTTGAATATGAAGATGTTGTATATATTGTGGACTACAAAACAGACAAAACGCAAAGCAATAGATATAGAAGACAACTGAGCGTATATAAAAAAGCTGTTGCAGACTTATACAAAGTCAAGGGCAAGACCCCAGTCATTAAAACATATTTGTTTTATTTGCATTTGAACAGAGAAGTAGAAATCGAGTTATAACAAATTAGTAGAAGCGAGCCAAAAAGCAGAGAGCATATAGACTCATTGCTATTTAAAATTTAAAAAAAATAAATACAAAACAAACTTAAAAAAGCCCGTTAAATTGCCGATAGTCGTCCTATGAAGTATGCTAAGATAGCTTCCTTTTTTATATTTTTTTTGCTTTGCACACTCCCTCTCTTTTCTCTAAAGCGCGCAAAGAGTAAAGATGTGCGAAGCTTAATTTTTGAAATGAGCTACGAAAACAACCCCGAGGAGGCTGTTCCACTAGTTCCTTTCGAGAATATTCCAGACTCTTCTGCCGTGCGAAAGTCTGTGGCAAAAACATGGCTTTTATCTTCTCCTAAAGAAGTTTTAGCTCTTGAGCCTGCGATATACTACGACAACAACGGCAAAGGCTTTAAGTTTATGGCGGTAGATATAGAAGACAGAGGGGAAGTCGCCATTGTTATAAGCCCGATAAATACAGACTTTACTAGTCCAACAGTAGACTTTGTGCCACAGGGAACTTGGGTCTTATATAAAGATAGGAATACGGGCGAGAATCTGTCGCTAAAAATATATCCGCGCGAAAATCCAGAGTTATATTTAAAGCTATCTCCTGCCAGAGACGATATGACTTATGTAGATGTGTGTCTTTTTAATGCCTATGTAAAACGACACTATCCAATTGGCTTGCCTTTTGAAAAGCTATTCTATTTTTCCATATCCCAACTAAAAGCCTTTACAAAAGATTCTCTGCCGTGGGAGCTTTTCAATCCTCCCATTTTTTCTAGCACTGTAGAAGCGTGTTCAGATATAATTTCCGACCGTCTTTCTTCGCTTGTATACATTGAAGACGGCTACTTTGACGAGTGGGGAGTGCCAATTCATTCAAAAACTGGAAAGAAGCAAACAAATATTGAATTAAGCTACAAACTGGAAAACAAGCAAGACTTAGAAAAAATTGTCGGTGGCGTAAATGCTCAAGGTTTTCTGAAATGGATTGTGGACGGAATGATTCGGCCTGTTACAGGGCAGGGGATTTTTCTACACTCTCTTTCGAGAGAAACAGAAACAAAGATTTCCGAATTTAATTCTGCTTTCGACTACAAATCCATATTTTTTGGACTTGATTGGATTCGCAACTTAAGCGCCGCAGCTCTCACTATGAGCTTAAAGCGCGCCTGCCATCCAATTGGTTCAGGCTTGGATGTTAAGATAGAACCATTTGCTGGATATCCAGTAACAAACGCTAATAAAACTGTAGACGGTGTGCAATACGAGTGTTTTGAAGGCAACTTGAGTAGTGCGGGCTATCAAGTGGGATATTTGCAAGCGTTGCTGTACTATTTGGCGATAACAGAACCAGGACATTTCTATTTGGGTGCTGTTAATAGAGAAGTTGGCGCCCCTCCGCTTCATCAATATAATCATGTTGTCTCTTTTTTCCCATATTTCGATGCATTGGGAGCTTTCCATATAGATGTATACGAGAGTGCAAAAAAAACAACAATTACCCATTTTGTTTCTATGAATAGAGACGCCTTTGTCGCCCTAACGCGCATAAAAGCACCAGAACGTGGGCTGTTCAATCCATAGAAGATGCGTTAATATAGAAAAATATACTTAATATTTGGTCAAATAGTCTAAGTGTAAATATTGGAGATTTGAGTTTATGTTAAAAGAAATTTGTGTGGAATTTGAAAACCTTGAAATGATGCTTTTTTACTGGGAAAGCATTGCATCAAAAGACAAGATGAGCGATGAATATTTTATAGGGATTGCGCAAAAGCCCCATATCCAAGTCTTGTATAACGACGCTTTTTCTGCTGACTCCTTCCGTCGAGTGCTCTCTAGCATTGCAAATAGAGAGAAGTTAAACAACCAAACACCACTCGAAGCGAAGTTTTGGAACCAAAACATGCGAATGATAGAAGATTTGAACCTTACTCGTGCAATGCTTTCCCCAATAAAGACCCTAAATCTTTCAGAGTTAAAGGGTGAAGACTTAAGTCTAGAAAAGTTGACAGTTGCCTTTATCCCCTTCCCCGAAGGAGACTATATAGCAAGCAAAGATTGCATTTATTTTAATTTTTTCAACATAATTGCAAACTATGACTCGATTGAAGAGGTGGCAGAAGATAATCCGAAAATAAATGTTTCGCTTCATGGGAAAAGTATAAAAGATTTTGTGATAGAAACTGTCAGAAAAACTTTTGGAAAAAACTAATCAATAGAATGGTACAAAACGCTCTATGTTTCCAACCTATCTTGCACTCTAGAGAGAGGCGCTAAGATAGGTTGAAAAAGATGTTTAGTCTTGTAAGTCGTTCATAAGGCACGCCATAACGAGAGCGTCGTCTATAATGTTCTTTAATATTGCATATTCATTTGGTTGGTGCGCCATATCGTCTAGTGTAGACCAAATTGTGGCGTCAAAGCCTGCGATGCGCAAAGGAGCCGCAACGCTAGCTCCTCCTATACCGACTGTTCTTCCTTCAAAACCTCTCATTTTCAACAATGCTTTAGAAAGTTTTTCTACAATTTTTGCATTCGCGGGCGTGGCAGGAGAGTGTTCAATTTCGTCATATTCCACTTTAACGGTTACTCCATATTTTTCTTCTATCTTTTTGCACTCTGCCTTAACGGCGCCAACAATTTCGTCTGGATTGTACGATGGCAAAACTCTAGCGTCCATATAAAAAACGTCTTCGCCAGGAATAGTGTTTACGTTTGGAACATTGGCTTCTTTTTTTGTTGGATGAAAAGTTGAATAGTCTGGCAAGAATAGAGGGTCTTTTTTGTTAAACACATTTTGTAAACTATGCAAGTGCAAGACCAAGTCCGAACCTGCAATAAATGCGTTATTGCCAGAATCTGGCATAGAGGCGTGGGTCTGCTTTCCTTGTGTGATAAATTTGAACCAAATACTGGTTTTTTCTGCAATTTCTATTGTTTCTCCTTTGGGATCTCCGCCGTCTGGAACCAATATTAAATCGCTTTTTTTGAACAAGTTGTGCTCTTTTAGAAGATAGCACATTCCATACTTCGAGCCAACCTCTTCGTCGGCTACAAACAATAGTTGAATTGTGTAAAAAGGGGTGATTCCTTCTTTTACGAACGGTAATGTTGCCACAACAGAAGATGTTAGTCCTTGTTGGTTGTCTTCCACTCCTCTCCCTATAAGGCGTCCGCCTTCTTCTTTCATCTTCCACGGATCGCTATTCCACAAAGATGGCTCTCCCGGTGGAACCACATCTAGGTGGCTGATGATCCAGAGTGCCTCTTCGCTTTTGCCTTTGATGGTGAAAAGCATATTTGGTCTTCGCTTGCTGCTAACTCTTTCGTCTGGTGCATAGAAGTATTGGGGTTTTGGAAAGCCCAAAGAGAGCATATGTTTTTCCAATGCCTGTGCTTTTAGCTCTTCGCCGTCTCCGTCGGATTCTGGCGCCATGGCAGGAATAGACGTAAGCAGTCTTTCCAATTCTACTGCAACCTTTTCCGCCTCTTTACTGGTGATGAAACTTTTAATTTTTTCAAAATTGCTCATAATGAATCTCCTTAAAATGGATAAACACCATATATTAGCATATTTTTAATAATTTAATCAGCTAAAACTAAAAATTGCACAAAAAAATACAATTATGTTGTTGTTTTTTAAGGAAAAAATATTCTTATTTCAAAAATCATGATATAATCAGTCTCAGTATTTGGATTTGCGATATTTTTGTTTTTGCACAACTATGTTGTGCAATTTTAGGAGGTTTAAGTGTTTTCTTTCAAAAAGATATTATCACCCAATACGGCAGTGCATAAAATTGCAACCTTTGGAGTGGCTTTTTTGGCAATTCTTTTGGCTGCGTTTCTCACCCCCGGCAAGGAGGGTTTGAGCGCAAACATAGGAACGCTGGTCATCGTCTTTCTTCTTTACTATACGCTGGTTAGTAGAAGGATTTTGGAAACTCTGCTTTTAGGCACTTTTTTTAGCGTGGCGCTACTGAAAGGAACAGGAGTGATACAAGGCTTTATCGACCAGCTTTTTGCAACACTAGCGGATAGAGACTATGCTTGGATTGTGTTGATGTGCTGTTTTTTTAGCGTTTTTAGCAAGCTATTGGCAAAGACCGGTTCTACACACTCTTTTTCCAATTTGATTAAGCGCATAGTGAAAAAACCAAAAGATATCAACTTGGCTTCGTGGCTGATGCAATTCCCACTTTTTTTTGATGACTATATGACGATAGCAGTAGGTGGAAGTATCATGGCTCCTATGTATGATGAAATGGAGGTTCCAAGAGAAGAAGGCGCTTTTATCATTCACACATTAGCCGAACCTATGCGAACTCTCTTCCCAATCACTTCTTGGGCAGCTTTTTTAGGCGGGCTCTATATGGCGGGTGGAATGAACGCAGACGGTACTGGAATGACCGCTTTTTTCAAATCTATCCCTTTCCAGTTTTACTCAATCGTTGCAATAATAGGGACATTTTTGTTTTCTATTGGAAAGCTGCCTAAGCTTGGAGCGATGAAAGCCCCCGACAAGAGTTTATACAACAAATTAGACGCCCCAGAAGAAGAATCGAATAAGAAACGTGGTAATTTAGTAGACTTCTTTTTGCCGCTAATAGGTATGATGGCTGCTTCTTTCTTCTTTAATTTTGACATTGTGCCTGCGATGATGATTATACTACCCGCAACGTCTATCTACTATCTAGCTCGCGGTATCATTGGCTCAGAAGATATTGAAGGTTGCCTAGTCGAAGGTTTTGCAGAGTTTATGAGTTTGATCATTCTATTCTGCTTTTCGTATATGCTCAATGCAGTTTTGTCAGAAATGGGCTATGTGGACTATTTGGCAGGTTTGGTTAGCCGTTTTGTCAATCCAAAACTCTTGCCTTTCATTGTTTTTACAGTTTTCTGCCTCTCTGAGTGGATTATGTCGCTAAATTGGAGTCTTTTGTTGATAGCTTTCCCAATGATCCTGCCTGTGGCAAGCTCCATTGGAGCCAACCCATACCTAACAGGCGCTGCAATGATTTCTGCAGGTTGTTTTGGTTGCAATATGTGTTATATTTGCGACTACACAATGTTAACCTCTCAAGTTTTTGGGCTTAGAGCGGATAGACACGCAGCAACCTGCGTTCCATATTCTGTCATCTTTGCTGTCATTTCTGCCGTCCTGTTCCTTATTGTAGGCTTTATATTCTAACTTTTAGGAGAAAATTATGTTAAAAATAGAAAAAACAACATACACTTTTTCAAAAGATGCTGAACCAGTTGCTACTGTAAAGCCTTTTGATGTGTTTGAGTTTGTAACTGTAGACTGTTTTGGAAATCAAATTAAAAAAGAAACAGATTTGGCTGAAGTAATAGACTGGGAAAGAGTCAACCCCGCCACAGGGCCTGTCTTTGTGGAAGGTGCTGAAAAAGGCGATGTGCTAGCTGTGGATATTTTGGACATCACTCTAAATGATTCTGGGGCTGTTTGCACAATTCCTGGTTGCGGGCCGTTCATAGAAAAAAGCGATTTGCGCACACATATAATTCAAGTAAAAGACGGCTATGTGCATTTTAAAGATATGAAATGGCCTATCAATCCTATGATAGGCGTTATAGGATGTGCCCATGACGAGAGAGACATTCCGACAGGACATGTCTATAATCACGGTGGAAATATGGATAGCGCTATCATTACAAAAGGCGTTACTCTCTGGCTTCCCGTTAGAGTTAAGGGAGCGCTTTTAGCCTTGGGCGATTTGCACGCAACAATGGGAGATGGCGAGGTGATTGGCAATGGCATTGAAATAGGTGGCAGAGTGGTTGTTCGAGTTCGCTTGCTAAAAAACTTTGAACTCAATTGGCCTCTCACAGAAACACCAACAGATTTCTTTGTCAACACTTGCGGACCTACATGCGATAAGGCAATCGAAGCAGGCTATCGCGAAATGCATAGGCTAATTTCCAATGCTTATGGATGGGACTACACAGATACTGGAATGTATATGACAATGCGTGGAACGCTCGCCGCCAACCAAGCTTGTCTAACAGACGAAGCCGGCGGGAACACCTTTAGAATAGGCACGCCCAAAGTTGTAGAAAAGAAAAGAATTATAGGCTAAAAAACATGAAAAGAAAGCGCAAGATTTCTGCATAAAGCAGGTCTCTTGCGCTTTTTTGTTAACTATAAGATGCCACTACTGGCTAGCAGATTTTCCCACCAGAAACTTTTATATCTGAGACATTTTCCACAATAGCTTCAATCGCAAGCTCAAGACCTCTCACAATCATCTCCAAACTCATTGAGGGGGTTAAAGCAGGTTTTTTAATCACTTGTTCGGGCAAGAATGGAATATGAATAAAACCGCTTTTCATAGGTTTTCCTTCGCTAGTGCGCCTAGACGCAATATGCGCCACACCATAGCAAACATGATTGCAAACAAAAGTGCCTGCTGTGTTCGAAACTGAAGCAGGTATTTTATTAGCCCTCATTTTTTCAACCATAGCCTTGATTGGCAAAGTAACAAAATAAGCGGAAGGCGCTCCTTTTATAATCGGCTCATCAATAGGTTGGTTCCCTTCGTTGTCGGCAATCCTAAAGTCGTCTACATTTATTCCAACTCTTTCAACAGAAATGTCTGCGCGTCCCCCCGCTTGCCCTATGCTTAAAACCACATCAGGCTCCAACCTCTCTATTTTCTTCTCTATCTTTGCCACAGATTTCCCTAGCACTGTAGGGATTTCAAGCTTTATAAGTTCTGCCTCCAAAATCTTGCAAGGTAGCTTTTTAATTGCTTCGAGAGCCGGATTAACTGCCTCACCACCGAAGGGGTCAAAACCAGTAACTAAAATTTTCATTTCTCTCTCTTCCTATCTAAAAGCAAATATCAACATCAAGATAATGTGAATAATAATTAAAGCAAAAGACATAAGAGCTTGTGCTTTAATCAATGTATATTTATTTTTTGTTTCCAAAATTGCAGCAGGCACCATATTAAAGTTTGCAGCCATAGGTGTTAAAAGTGTGCCACAATACCCACATGTCATGCCTAAAGAGCCAACAACAGCAGGATTTCCGCCTTGAGCAATCACAAAAGGCATTCCAACTCCAATTGTTATTACAGTAAAAGCTGCAAAAGCATTGCCCATAATCATTGTGAAAATTACCATTCCAAGACAATAGGCAATAACACCTAATATAGGCACCCCTTGTGGAACCACACCGCTTGCAAAAGCGCCAATAATTTTCCCAATTCCAGCTGTAGCAAAAATAGCACCTAAAACACCAAGAAGCTGAGGAAGAAGGCTAGAAGCGCCCACTTGCATCAACATTTTTGAGGTGTCGTTAATTGTATCTTTCATCTTAGGTTTGGTCAAAATTATTGCAAAAATAAGAGCTACTATAGAAGAAATTCCCACGACTTGCGCGGTAGAAAAGCCAAATATAATATCTTTTCCTGCCGCATTTACACCAAGTGAAATTTTAAAGCTTTTAATCTGAGCCAACAACATAGCAACAATACCAATTAAAAGAGCAGGAATAAATATCTTGTTTCCTATCTTTTTTGCATGCTCTGCTACCTCTTCTTTTGTTACCTGAGGAACATTTGCAACTTTCACTTGTTTTGTAAGAGTGAGACAACCCAAAACAATGAGCAAACCACCAATTATCGCCCCGCCATGAGGGGCGTTTAGGATAATAACTTTGCCAAATATAAATAAAAGCCCCAAAAGAGCCCAAAACAAAAAAGTGCCTATTGGATTCTTTTTGTCTCTTAGCGACGTAAATGCTGTAATAATTGAAACAAGACCACAAAGTCCATAGACAATTTCGTCTATTATCATTGAATTATTTTGAATAAAGTTAAGCATCTTTTTTCTCTCCTTTTCTCAAACTTCTTTCAAAAAGATAGCATTGAAGAAGCGCTATAATAAGCATTGCCACTCCTGCCAAAATTGAATATTTTGCAACGTCGACATTGCTAATATCCACACCCTGCTCTTTTAAGGTGCCTGTAATCAAAAGTACTCCTGAAGAAACAGGAAAAATATTTTGACCAAAAAAGTTTCCATAGTTTTCAGATGCGCCCGCAAGTCCTTTAATTTTTTCTATCTTCTCTTCTGTAAGCTCTATATTTTTTCTCGCAGCGCCTTCTGCCATTGGAAGAATAAGAGGTCGTATAAATTGAACGTGTCCTCCTAAGCGAAGGGAAAGAGCAGACGCAATTGTCCTTATCAAAATATAAAGCCAAATAACCATACCTGCACTTGCGCCCTTAATCTTTTTAATAAAGTCGGCTGCTTTTTCTTTTAGCCCATAACGTTCCATAAATAGCAATTACAGGGAAAGAAACAAAAAACAAACTCATATATCTATTGTTTACAAAACCTGTTCCTATAGCATCAAGCACTTCAAAAAAGCCCATTTTTGCAATCAATCCAGTTGAAAGCGCCGAAATAAGAACCACTGCAACCACGTCAAGTTTTAAAATAAAACCGACGATGATAATCGCAACTCCTATTAGAACAAAATAGTTCATACACACCTCCTAAAACGCCAATATAGCTTCATAAAAACCATAGCTTACATAAGATGTATGCTAGCATATAAAAATATGAATTTAAAGTATGTAGGGAAGTCAGAAAAAGCGAAATGACAACAAAAAACATCCTTGCAAAAAGAGTTTTCTTAAAAAGGGGAAAAATGCGCATGCATTTAGTGCGCATAAGAGCGTTTTTGCCTATAAAAACCAATCAGTTTTGTAGCCCCAAACAGTGCTGTTTTGGGCTATGAAACACCTGTGTTTAGGGATCGCGAATGGTTCTGTTTTGGGGTGCGAAAGCGATCAGTTTAGGGGTTCGATACTTTACAGATTCGAGGGGCGATACTGATCGGTTTAGGGGGTCGAAACTGATCAGTTTACACCCTGTACATTAGCTAGTGTGCAAGATTGGGGCGGTAATGAAATGATGGATATTTTTCACACTGAAAGACTATGGCTTCGCCGTCTAACGGGTAAGACTTCGTGCACCAATTATAGGGTGAAAAAATGCTGACCATTGGTTTAGTATACGAGCTTTTGGGGGAGATGTGCAATAGATTTTTCTTAGAGTTTATGCTAGGATAGAGAAGGCGAAATTTTTTAATTTTTCGATAATTTAGGGGGTGTGTTTATGGAAAAAGAATTTGAAGCATTAGAGCCTAAAAGTGTGTTCAAATGGTTTTATGAAATTTCTCAGATTCCAAGGGGTTCTGGAAACGAGAAGGCGATAAGCGATTTTCTTGTTGAATTTGCAAAAAAAAGGGGGCTCGAAGTCTGGCAAGATAAAGCTCTCAACGTAATCATCAAAAAAGCTGGAACAAAAGGCTTTGAGTCTTCAAAACCTGTCATTTTGCAAGGACACATGGACATGGTGCCCGAAAAAGAGGCAGGTAGCACACACGATTTTACCAAAGATCCAATTAAATGGAGACTAAAGGGAGAAATGCTCTATGCCACGGGCACCACTTTGGGTGGAGACGACGGCATCGCGGTGGCATATTGTCTGGCAATCTTAGACGCCAACGATATCGAGCACCCGCCTCTAGAAGTTCTTATTACAACCGAAGAAGAGACTGGAATGGACGGGGCTATGGCCGTTACGGGCGAGCATCTTTCAGGAACTCGTTTTCTCAATATAGACTCCGAAGAAGAGGGCTTTTTCCTTGTTAGTTGCGCAGGGGGCGCTAACGTAAATATCACGTATGATATAGAGCGAGAGGCGCTTAAGGGCGAGACGATAAAAATTGCTGTTTCGGGCTTGCTAGGCGGGCACTCAGGAATGGAGATTATCAAGCAAAGAGCCAATGCAATCAAAATGCTATCTCGCACTCTATACGCAATAAAAGAAGCAGAAGGGCTGAACATAGTAGAAATTGCAGGTGGTTCTAAGCACAACGCAATTCCAAAAGATGCGTATGCAATTGTTGCCGTAAAAAATGCAGATGCAGCGCTCAAAATTGCCACCGAGACTGCCCAGTTGTTAAAAAAGGAATATAGAAGCGCAGATCCAGAGCTAAAAATCACAGCCGAAAAAGCTTGTGCTTGCAAAAAAGAAATGTTTTCTGCTTGTCTTTCTTCTCGTCTTATAGACTTTATGGTGATGAGTCCAGATGCAGTGCAATACATGAATATGGAGATTAAAGGCTTGTGCCAAACAAGTTTGAATATGGGTATATTAGAAGAATTGGACGGAAAGATGAAGTTCACAATTTCTGTGCGAAGTAGTGTTAAGAGTATGCTAGACGAAATTGTTAGCAAACTAAAGCTATGCGCTGAGCACACAGGTGGCGCTTTTACAAAAAAATCTGAATATCCTGCTTGGGAATATGAAGAGAACTCGCCTGTGCGAGACATTGCGGTTGCAACATATAAGAAGATTACAGGAAAAGATGCACAAGTGACAGCAATTCACGCAGGGCTTGAGTGTGGACTTTTGAAAAAAACTTTGCCACAAATAGACGCAATTAGCTTCGGTCCAAACTTATTTGACGTGCACACTCCAGATGAACATATGGAGATTAAGTCCGTGGAAAGAGTTTGGCATTTCTTGCTTGAATATCTTAAAGCACTAAAATAAAACGTAATTATTTATTACGGTATTTGACAGGCGGTGTATGTTGCAAAATATACATCGCTTTTTTTGTTTAACTAAACAACATAATATGGAATGCGTAAATCTTAAAAAAAGCAAACAAGTTATAATAGGTGGAAAGGGTTGCACAAACAAGCTAAAAATAGGGGGTGGTGCGCCCATTTCAATTCAAACAATGTGGAAAGAAAGCCTCGAATCTTGCAATTTGGAAGATGTTGCAAAAAGAATTGAAAATCTTAGTGCGCTTGGATGCGACATTGTGCGCTTTGCCGTGCCAAACAAAGAGGCTGCAAAAAAGCTAATCTCTCTTTCCTATTTAACTTCTATGCCATTAGTTGCCGATATTCACTTTGACTATTCTCTCGCTCTTATGTGCATGGACGGAAACGTAGCGAAAATCAGAATAAACCCCGGTAACATTGGAAAAACAGAATATGTGCGTGAGGTGGTGAGGCGAGCACTTGGAGAGGGTGTTGCCTTGCGCATTGGGGTGAATTCAGGCTCTCTCCCAAAAGATTTGGCAAAACAATTGCAAGAGAAAAGGCCGTATTTTGCTACTGCAACAGATGAAGGCGGCGCAGAAGATTTTGTTCAATTAAAAGCGACTCTTATGGCAGAGGCTGCCTTTAGAGAACTGGAAGTGTTGGATTCTCTTTCTTTTGAAAATGTTTTGGTTTCGATAAAAGCTTCCAGCGTGAAAGAGACTATTCTTGCAAACGAAGCGTTTAGGAAAAAAAGAGGGGAGCCTTTGCATCTTGGAGTTACAGAGGCAGGACCTTTGGTTGGGGGCATTGTAAAAAGCGCTATAGCGTTTTCGCATTTATTGAATGAAGGAATTGGCGAGACTATTAGGGTCAGTCTTTCCGACAGCCCAGAAAACGAAGTGATTGCAGGGCGCGAAATATTGAGCGAGTGTGGCAAAAGAGGCGGTGGAATAAAGATAGTCTCCTGTCCACGTTGTGGAAGGCGTGGGTTTGATGTGCATAGGTTTGTTGCAAGGTGGCAGAAAAAACTTTTTTCTATAAAAAAGAGTGCAACTGTGGCGATTATGGGCTGTGTTGTCAATGGACCTGGCGAGGCTTCGCAGGCAGATTTGGGGATTACCGGCTCGCCTGAAATGGTGGTGATTTTTAAGATGGGAAAGCCTGTGCGTACAATAAAACTAGGCGATGTTCCACAAGAAGAGAGAGACGCTTTAGTAGACGAAGCTTTTGAAAAGGAGCTTGATGAATTATGAGAAAAATATTTTTTAGCATTATTACAAGCATTTTGTTGTGCAACATATGGGCTGTAGAATATCTTCAAGGTAGCACAGACAAAGCCTGGCATTTAATGGAAATGGCTAAAATCGCCATAGAAAAAAAAGAATTTGGCAACGCTCTTTTATACGTTGAAAGGGCTATGGAAATACATACTCAAACATATCAAAAAAACTATGAATATCTCAAAAATGCTCTAAAACCAGCAGAAGTGCGCCGTGCAGGAGACGACATAGACGAGGTGTATAAAGCCCTAAAAGATCGAGATGACTACGATGCGCTAAAAATTATGGACGACATCTTTTTGTTGCAGCCTAGAGTTGTCTTCGACTTCTCTATGAAGCGTCTTCTATCCTATATAAAAGAGCGCATTGCATTCCCCGAGGCAGACTATATTACAGGACGCATCTACTCTATTCAAGGTGAATATAAGCAAGCCATGTCATATTACGAAAAAGCGTATAAAAATGTCAAACTTTTGGAGATTCCAGATGAGAGATTTAATATAATATATTCTATAGCAGACACGGCGGGGCTTTTAGGTCTTCATGATATGCAAGAGCGATATCTCTTGTTGGTTCTTACAGAAGACGCAACTTTTGGTTCTACCGTGCTAGAAAGTAGCAAGCTAAAGTCTATGCTAAACGTCATTACAAAAGAAAAAACAGTAGATAAGTTTTTCAGATTATATAGAGTGAACAAAGAAATTGCACTCAAAGCCTATAGAGATTTGAGCTACATATATTTGGAAGCAGGAAATGGAAAGCGCTCTCTTGCAACCTCTGCCATTGCAGCAAATATAGCGATTACCACTCTTTCGGAGATGCTAGAGAGGGCAGATTTTAACTACACATATTCAGGTTTTAAGGATGTGCTAAGTCGCACAGGAAAAAACAATGCAATTAAACAATGGGCAGAAGAGAAAAAATTGTGGGATGTTTTTATAAATTTCGCAGACAGTCTAGAAGCAAATGGCTATACTGTGCAGGCGGTAGATATGTATCATAAAATTGCAGAAAGCATTCCGTCTCTGGACTATTCGCAGAGAGCAATGTATAAGGCGTCTAGTGCGGTTCCTACAGTTTCTGTGGGACAAGATGGAGACATCAACTCTTTAATTGAAGCATTGGAAGAAGCTTTTTAAGAGTGAGCAGTCTTTTTTGAGGAGAGAGAAAAAATGAGTAGTGGCGAGAAATTGCATTGGGCAGATATAACAGCGCAAAAAATTATTAGAGAAATAGGAGATAGCGAAGAGTATACTTGTGCTTCGGGAATTACGCCTTCGGGGACAGTTCATATAGGCAACTTTAGGGAAATTATTTCTGTTGACCTTGTGGTTCGAGCTTTAAGAAAACTAGGCAAAAAAGTTCGCTTTATCTATTCT
>CAUTVN010000001.1:0-37150 GCA_963541705.1 uncultured Treponema sp. | reverse complement strand
TATATGTATATGTATTTGTGTTTGTTTAAAAAGAAACTAAGAAAAACAGCTTGTACTTTAAAATGTAAAGATAGAAAAAATCCAAATACCCTATTTTTTGGAATGCAAGACTTACGGGGTAAATGAACTCCCATTTAAAAAAATCGATACTAAAAGGACTTATGAAAAAAATTAACTTTCTTTCAGTTTTGGGTTGACAAAAAGAACCAACATATCATATAAGTCAACCATATCCGCTTGACTACAAAATCACTTCGTTAATCACAGAAAGAACAAAACGGGTCACTGCATTGCAACAACCCATTTTGTCTTAAATTAAGAAAATTAGATGTGCTCAAACCTTGCTGTAAAGAAGCGGAGTTGTTTTGGCTCGTATACAAACTTCAAGCCCTTAATCACCTCTTTGTGCTTATAAAGTTTGATAACAGCGTCCGCTACAACGTCCATGTGTTTGTATGTATATACACGTCGTGGAATGGTCAAACGCACTGTTTCAAGCTTTGGAACATGGTTTTCTCTAGTAACAGGGTCGCGTCCTGCAGAAACAATGCCTCGCTCCATACTTCGCACACCAGACTCAATATATAGCTCTGCAGCCAAAGCTTGTGCTGGGAAGTTGATCTGCTCAATATGTGGGCAGAACCTTCTTGCATCCAAGAAAACAGCGTGTCCGCCAACTGGTTCAATAATTGGCACTCCTGCTTCCATAAGTTTTTCACCTAAATAGCGCACTTGCTTCACGCGGTGTTCGATATATTCAAATTGCAAAGACTCACGCAAACCAATTGCCATAGCTTCCATGTCGCGCCCTGCCATACCGCCGTAAGAAGGCATACCCTCAAAGACTACAACAAGCTCCTTTGCTGCTTGGAAAAGCTCGTCGTCGTTCATACAAAGGAAACCACCAATGTTTACAATGCAGTCTTTTTTACCGCTCATTGTGCATCCATCTGCATAGCTAAACATTTCGTGAACAATTTCTTTGATTGTTTTATTTTCAAAACCTTTTTCTTGCTCTTTTATAAAGTAAGCATTTTCTACACAGCGAGTTGCGTCAAAGAAAACTTTAATTCCATGCTTCTTTGTAAGCTCCCTGACCTCTCTCATGTTTTTCATAGAAACAGGTTGCCCACCTGCCAAGTTCACTGTTACAGCCAAGCAAACATATGCAATGTTTTCTGCACCTTTTTCTTTAATTACTTTCTCAAGCTTAGCAAGGTCGATATCTCCCTTAAAAGGAACATTCTTAGCTGCATCATGTGCATCGTCTTTAATGACGTCCACAAAGATACCGCCATTTGCCTCTTGATGATAGCGTGTGGTTGTGAAATACATGTTGCCAGGCACATATTGACCTTTTTTAATTGCAATTCGAGAAAGAAGGTTTTCTGCTCCTCTTCCTTGATGTGTTGGAACTAAGTGCTTAAAGCCAAAAATTTCTTGCACTGTGGATTCCAAATGATGAAAGTTTCTGCTTCCTGCATAAGCTTCATCTCCCACCATTATTCCTGCCCACTGCTTATCGCTCATGGCGTTTGTTCCAGAATCTGTTAAAAGGTCGATATAGACATCTTCTGAATTAATCAAAAAGGTGTTATACCCAGCCTCTTTTGCAACCTTCTCTCTTTGTGAGCGGTCCAACATCTTAACTGTCTCTACAGCCTTAATTCTAAAAGGCTCTGCTGGATAGCTATTAATATCCATAACACTCCCCCTAATATATTATTAGAACACACACTAAAGCTCCATGTGCATTCTTATCCTATTCTATCAGATGCTTCCCTCTTTTAATTTCTCTTTAAGGGATAGCATAGATTCAGACAAGCTACCACTTTCTTCTATTACGGACAGCACTGCTTCAACTTCTTTTTTTGAAAGATGTTTTGCATTCAACCTGTGTTCTTCAAAAGCTCTCGTTGCAATCGGACAAACCGTCTTGCAAATAGAAAAGATAACTTTAGCATATTCTCTAATTTCTTTTTGAGCATGAGAGCTTAGCCTCAAATAGAGAAAATGAAAAAGATTGTGCAAGTCCATCTGCCAATAAACTTCGGTATATAAAGACAAGGGCAAATTAATCCTTGCCATCTCCCTTGCCACTCCCTTCTCTATAAAAGATTTATACGATTTGTAAGCATCTGCCTGACCTGCCTGAAGTTCTGAAGTCATACATTCTGCAGCAGAAGAAGACACTGCCTTAGGAGACGATGATTGCTTGTCTTTTTTATCTTGAGTTCTAACGTCTTCAGGTTTTGGGATATAAAAGTCGTCGCTCATCACAGAATATCGTGCGGAAATTTCGTTTAATCTCGCTGTGCGGTGTCGTAGCCACTGACGCGCCACAAAAAGAGGCATTTTTATATGGAACAAAAGCACAACCTGCTCAAAAGGAGATGTATGCCCGTTTTTATAAAGATAGTCTATTAGCGCTTCGTCATCTCTAATAGTTTTCCCACTATTATAAGAAACACGGGCCGCCTCTGCAATTCTCGCATCAGAGCCCATATAGTCAACAAGGCGAACAAAACCTTTGTTGAGAACGGAGAACTCTGAATCTACTATTTTGTCTGCTTCTAAATTGCTAAGACGTGCCATACTTGAGATCGGAGTCTAACATATAAAAATAATAAAATCAATTGCCATTGTTCACCGCATAGAAACATTTGAGAAATAAGCTCCTAAATTATAACTAAAGACCTTAAAAATCTTTTAGCTTTGCATCTTCCATTTCTTTTATTGCTTTTTCTCTCAACACATTGTTAGTGTATATGATGCGTACTCCAAGCTCGTCTGTAATATTGACTATAATGTAGTTCTCATCGTCAAATTCCCACTTAGATGCGAATTTCAATCCTTCGTTTTTAATTAGCGATTCAGCCGAAAGTGGATTTTCTGCATCTATAGAAGGCTTTGCCTCTTCAACATAAGTTGCATCTCCATATTTTTTTTCTAGCAATCGTTTGACCCCCATATAGGAGTTAATCGCTTCGCCTATCCTATAGGCATAATAGATCTTGCCCGAAAAAAGCCTATCTTTATAGAAGAAAAAGTATATCTTCGCCTGCTCTCCACCAAAAGTTCCATTGCACACAAGCCCATAACATCCGTCTTTTGTCTCGCCTTCTTCCAGAAGATGGCAATTTTTGTTTTTAATCAATTCTTTCACATCGTCCACGCTACTTCTCCAAGCAATTCCCCAAAAAGTTGCCAACTGTTTTGACACTTCACCTTGTGCACTTAAAAACGTACTTATAAACAGAAAAAATATAAATAGAGGTAAAAACTTTTTCATATCCAGCCCACACTCCTTAAACTCACATATAAACAGCTAAAAGCATTTATAATAGGCTATTGTCAAAAAATAACTTATTATAAAACGTCTAAACAACAAATCCGTCTACACTTTATCGGTAGAATGTGTTATTATCCTAATGAAGATATATGAAAATCTTTCCTAAATCTATTTTATCAAACACAGTCCCTCAAAAGTTATCTACCTTAAGTTACCCTCTATCTATGCGCTAACTAGAATGCGAACTATACGCTAGTTAGGAAACGAGTAGTCCTCTAACTAATGTACAGACCCAAAACCGATCAGTTTCGCCCCCTAAACTGTACAGTATCGCCCCCTCAAAACTGATCAGTTTCACACCCCTAAACTGATCAGTATCGAGCCCCGAAACAATGCTATTCGCATATCACATTCTTAACTGTTCATCCCCCCAAAGATGTATAAGCTCATATATCAAATTTGCAAATATTTGAACATGCTGAAAAATCGTATTGGAATATAAGGGCAAAAATAACTTCTACACTGCATTGTAACTACAAAAGATATGCCTAAATCGCTCTTCAGGATATAAAAAGCATAATTGAAATATTCAATATCTTTGTGTATACTCAGTTAGAGGGCTTTATGACTTATGAAACTAGATTCCTTGTTAGGAGAGTCGCTGAAAATTATCTTATGAGTTTGAAAAAAACAATCACAAACGTTGATAATTTTCCAATTGATGTTGAAGGCGTTATTAAGCACCTAAATGGCTCTATATATGAATATAAAGACAACACTTATTCTGATGGATACATCAGATATTTAAATGCGAGCAATCCTCCATCCTTTGAGATTCATCTAAAAAAAATATCGAACCAACAACGTAGAAGATTCACTTTAGCCCATGAATTAGGTCATTTAATTTTGCATATGGATTTTTTTGAGGAAAAACTCAGACAAAAGCATGGGGAAAATTATTATAGAACGGCTGGAGATTATGCAGAGAAAGAGTTGCAGGCCAACGAATTCGCAGCTTCCTTTTTAATGCCATCAAAGTTTTTTATACAAATAGCATCAGAAAACTTAGATAAGGATGAGAATAAATATAATGTCGATGCTATGGCAGAATATTTCAATGTATCCAGATTAGCCATTATAACTCGCGGACAGTGGCTCGGTTTGTTCAAATGGTAAAATGTTAAATATTTATGAATAATGATAAAGAGATCCGAAAAGATATAGAGCAGATAAATGTTGTAGCTACTCAACAAAAGAAAGTAGGTACTGTGTTCTTTCTGTCTTTTGATATAGTAAATTCTACACAATTTAAAACTATCGAACCTGAAAAATGGGGAAATAAAATAAAATCTTTTTATTCACAAGTTGAAAGAAATATGGAGGATATTGCTAAAAACACTCACTTATGGAAAAAGTTGGGAGATGAAGTTTTAATTTATTTTACACTAGATGAAATTGATAAATTGTATGAGTGCATAGAAAATATATTTTCTATATCCCAAGAACTGATTACAAACATCCAACAAGATGTAGGAAAGAGTCTTTTAAGTATCAAAACAACTATTTGGGTAGCATTGGTCTCAGAAGGTACGTTGAATAACGAAAATGCTTTGAATCTTGCAATATCGAGTAATTTCCAATTTGGCTATGATTTTATAGGACCTGATATAGACTTTGGTTTTAGAATCGCTGGTGAGAGTGCTGGTGGAATACTTTGTGTAGATCCCAAAATAGTTGCAATGTTGTTGAAATCTAGTAAAGAAAATTACATATTAAAACACTGGACGAAATTTAAAATAATAAATCTTGTACAGTTAAAAGGCATATGGAGAGACAGATTTGTTCCAATAGTCTGGTATCACCCAGAAATAGAAAAACCAGAAAACATTTTTCCATACGATGAAAAGAAAAGAAATAAATCAGTAAGGTTATTATTAAACAAAAAAACACCTGATATTTTAGATATTTCAGAAATTGATAAGGTGTTTATAGACATTGACAAAACTGAAATGATAGACAATCTGATTAACGGTATGAATAATTTTGACATAGAAGCTAATATGATTCAACCTAATAGAATTGCGGAAGTTCATATGGTGGCAATTTTATTAAACAAAGAAAAAAATAAGTTTTTTTGTGCCAAAAGATCTTCATCAAGACCTATTCTAGCAAATTGCTGGGAACATGGATGTTGTCAACTAAAACGAGGCATAGAATCTCCCGAAGAGATGATTAAAAAACAGTATAAAGACGATTTTGGCATAGAGATTATAGAATTTAAAAAAGATGGCAGATTGGAAGGTGATGAGTTATATATACTATGCACCTATAGCTTTAAAAATAAATATGGAAACCTTATTCCAGGTTTTATTGTTACCGGTATAGCAGATGAGAAGTGCAACGTAAAAAGAAATAGTCAGAAACACTCACAACTTAAGTGGATGAGCCTAGAGGAAATAGTGAAACTAGAATCTTCAGAATGTGTTCTAGATTTTAGAAAACATATTGAAATAGCACAAAGTTTATGGAAAGAAGAAACTATGTGCAATAAATAAGCAGAATTTTAAGGAGGAAATATGAGTGCTAATTGGCAAGAAAAAAAGAATGGTTTTTTAATAAAAGATGTTAGAGGACTAAAGGGAAACTTTTTGCCTTCTATCATTAAATTGGCGAACGAAACAGAAGTTGGAAAAGGCTTTTGCATAGTGCAAAGTTTTGAGCCAATTCCACTTTATGCAACGCTCCAAGCTTTGGGCTACGAATACGAAAAAGAAAAAGTTTCCGATGAAGAGTGGCGCGTCTATTTTTATCGAAAGGAAGTGCCAGAACAATCTCAAACTTCTGAAAAAGAGCTCCCACTAAAGCCCATTGCTATGCTAAATTTTGCAACAATAGACTCCCGCCTTGCAAATATTGTGGTAAACTTTTGGCAACTCATCTGGCAAGACGAAACGTCAGTTTTAGATATAAAGATGAGACTTTTGCTTTCTTTGGCAAACGGAGTTGGGGCTGGGAGAATGCGACAAGCAACAAGAGAATTTATCAAAGCCTATGCTATGGGCGTTAGCATCAAAGAATTTGACGAAGTGTTTTCTATGTTTGTATGGAACCAAGGAGCAGGCTTTTTTGCTTCAGAAATTGGTCCTTCAACTCTTTTTGCAGCCTATAACTATGTCAAAACTGAAGAGGAAAAAGGAGTAGAAAAAGAGCAAATAGTTACCTCGCTATTAGAACGTTTTGGAGAAAAAAATCCAGACGTTCATGTGATGTTTAAGGGAAAATAGTTGAATTTTAAGTGAGTAGTTAGTACTACTCACTTAAAACATCCCTCCGCTTATAGAAAATCGGGCAAAAAATCACTCCATTTTCTTAGTGAAAAAGCTTCCTCGAGGTGTGTTGAATTAATTTGCTCCACTCCTTCTAGGTCTGCAATGCTTCTCGCAATTTTTAGAACAGCGTGGCTTCCCCTTCCAGAGAGCTCTCCATCTTTTGCGCCTTTGTCAAAAAATCTAGTAGCTTCATCAGTTAAATTACAAACATATTTAGTATCTCTTGGCAAAAGATTTGCATTTTTATACTCAATAAATGCAGTGTGTTTATCTCTTTCAACCTTTACTCTAACTCTTTCCCACTGCATTTCTCTTGCGATTTTTATTTTTGAACGCAAGTTTTCAATTGAATATTTGGTTTCTTGCAAAAGATTAGAAGCTTTGGGCGGAAAAACTGAAAGACGCAAATCTATTCTATCTAGCAGTGGAGCGGTTAATTTTTTCCAATAAGACTCTACTGTTTGAGGTAGGCATGTACAAACTTTTCCTTCAGCTCCAAAATTACCACAAGGACACGGATTGCATGCAAGTAATAATTGAAAATTAGCTGGGAATGTACTACTTCTTCCTGCTCTGCTAAGAGTTACTCTTCCTGTCTCTAACGGAGAGCGAAGTGTTTGCAACACGGTAGGTTTAAATTGCGTAGCTTCGTCCAAAAACAACACTCCACCATGTGCTAAAGATATCTCGCCCGGCAAACACATACCAGCTCCCCCAATCATTCCTTCCAAACTTGCATTTGGATGAGGCATCCTAAAAGGCGGACGTTTTATCAATATATCTTTTTTTTCTGTAGTTTCTTTTAAAAGACCTGCAACACTATATATGCGAGTTACTTCGTGGCTTGTCTTAAAATCCATATCTGGGAGCAAACTCTGAAAACGCCTCAAAGACAAAGTCTTTCCAGACCCCGGAGGCCCATAAGCTATGAGATTGTGCCCACCTGCTGCAGCTATCTCTAAAGCACGAATTAAACTTTCTTGCCCTTTTATATCGTCAAAACTTTCTTCATCGAAACCTGAATCATGTTGAATGCTAGGTTTTTCTTTTGACCAAACAATTTCTAATTTTTCATTCTGTCTTTGTTTTTTTTCAATAACATCCTCCAACAAACCTTGAGCTTTTAGTCTATAATATCCAACTTCTATTTCATCAATTCTTTGAAAAGCCTCTTTGAGATTCGACACTCCGTATACATACACATCTTTTAGTATAGAAGCCTCTTTTTCATTCTCTTTTGGAACAACGAAATATCTAATACCTTCTTTTGCACCTGTTGCAACAGCCCCCAACACCCCTCTTACAGGACGCACAGCCCCGGAAAGTTCGAGCTCCCCCATCACCATCACTCTCACTTCATTTAAGACACTCACTCCTCTATTTAGTTTTCCAACCAAAACTGCAAGTGCAATGGAAAGATCGAAACTGCTTCCTTCTTTTTTTAGGTTTGCAGGACTTAAATTGATAAGTATCCTAGACTGTGGAAACTCAAAATGAGAATTTTTAATGGCAACTTTCATTCGCTCTCTCGCTTCCTTAACTGCATTGCCTGGAAGCCCTACAATATCAATTGTAGGTAAGCCAATGCGCAAATCTGCCTCTACTCTCACTATTTCTCCTTCATAGCCAAAAGATGAAAAACTTAATATATCCATAATCTTATTCCCCTTAAAATACTTTTTATAACTATCTATTGCGTTTACCCTGCGTTACATATTTCGATTTATATAACACCCATTGACCGGCCTCGCTACTTTTATTTTCTTTAATTAGACGTCTGCCAAGTGAAGACGTTGGAGTGATATGATGCCTAACAGCATCTTTAACTTTGGCAGAAGGAAGCCACATGCCAGTTTCAAACGCTCTTCTGGCATCATCCGCAATTTTTTCTGTAGACCAATCTATATCTTTTGTTTTAGGATCAAAATAAAGAAGTGCGTCTTGAATATTTCCCCCCTCTTCTATAAGAATTGCATTGTTTTTTCTTCGTGGCAAAGATTTATGCACCCCCCAAAAATCTCTTGCGTAAGCGCTCGAACCACTGCCTTTTGAAACTATTGTAGAGTCTAGCTCGTCTCTAACATCCTCCCCAAAACTCCTCCAATGATATACAACTATTTCTCCTTTTTTTACAAAAGACGGAGGAAATACATAATCTGGCTCTTTTTTGCTACCAACATTTAGAATTTTAATGCCACCCAAATTACCTTCTTTAACAACAACCATTTCTATAAACTCTCCGTTTGGTTTTTTTGAATATAGCGGACGTACTTCAGAAATTTTTAGTATGCAAGGATTGTTGTTCGCCCCAGTAAATGGTAATGAAAAAAGAAGAGAATTACCCCACTTGTCCTTCACTTCCCCTTTTATTTTATAATTTTGACCTATCTCAATCTGAACATTCTCTGGCAGGATAACATTAAAATCTTTTTCATTTTCTTCATCTATTTTTGACATTGTACAAGAGAAACTACTTTTTTCATCTTCGTCCAACAACACACTACAAGATATATGTTTTATATTTTGGTCAAAATAAAGTTTGATGCTGTTGTCTTTTTCTTGTTCATACCTTTCTAACTTTATACTATGAATCTCCCCTGTAAAGATGCTAACAAACATAGGCATTTTTTTTGTACTAGTACAAGAGCAATGAATCAATATAAGAAATAAAAGAAACATATTACAAAGATTTTTCATAAAACACCTCTATAATACTTCTTATTATTTTTTTAAGTAATTTGCCCAATATTTTGCTAATTATATTACCTCAATTGTTAAGTATATAAGAGATACGTGAGTATAAAAAGAAATATGAGATTTATCCCGATAAGCGTGATAGTTTATTTGACAGTTTAGTAATTTCTTTTTAGCCTATTCTATATACATAATAGTATCTGCCAAAACATTTGCTTCGCTTATATCATGCGTTACATAGATAGCAGTAAATTGAAGATTTTTTTGATGTTCTCTCAATTCATATTGCAATTTTTTTCTCAAATTAGAATCGAGAGCAGAAAGAGGCTCGTCAAAAAGGAGTAAGTCCTGTCCTGTTGCAAGACTTCGAGCAAGAGAGACTCTTTGTTTTTGTCCTCCTGAAATTTCATTGGGTCGCGACTTTGAAACATCAGATAATTCAAACAAAATGAGCCATTTTTTTACTTCTTCTCTTGCTTTTCGCTTGGACATACCATTGCATATCAGTCCATAAGCAATATTATCTTCTACATTAAAATGAGGAAAAAGTGCATAGTCTTGAAAAACCATGCCAATCCCTCTTTTCCCTGCAGGAATTTCCGTTATATTACGTCCATCGAGGTACAAAAGCCCCTTATCTATCTTTATTAATCCCGCAATCATTTTTAATATCGTAGTTTTTCCAGAGCCTGAAGCGCCTAAAATAGCTAAAGTTTTACCTTTTTCGAGACCAAAAGAAATAGAAATTGCTTTATTTTCCCAATACTTCGTTATGTTTTTTGCTTCTAAATATAAAGCGCACATAATCTATTCTATCGGCTTTATAGATTGGTGAATTGTAATAGCTCTAAGAAAAAGTTTTCCGTTTTCATCTAATTCAATTTGAGAAAGAACACTTATAGATTTTTCGACATCTATTTCACTTGAAAAATTGCAATATACAGAAACAGTCCCTTCAAGCCTCTGCTTTGTATCATATCCCACCAATAAATCAAAAGTTGTGGTATTTTCACCTTTGTTCAAATTGGTAGGCATTCCCCTCCAAATTACATAGCAACCTTTGTATAGATATGGTTTTTCTTGAACTTCTTGATAGGAAAAAATATCTTTTATTGTGTCAAAGCGGGGCTCTTTTAGCAATTCAGAAAGAGCAGTAGCTTTTTGTTTAATAGAAAATGTTGCGTTGGAATTTAAGACTTTGTTGATTTCGACTTGAGCCATGTTGTCTCTAAAAGATTGAAAATACTCTTGCGCTTTTGAAAAAGCAGCGACAACCTCAGCATGCGTTAACACATCCCTAAATGCACCTTCCATATCTATTGCTTTTTTTCTTTCTGAAGAATCCAAATTTAAGGCAGTTATATCTTGACGTGTTGAATTGGAATGAAAGTGAGAGTATATTATTGACGCTGCCAACGACAACACTAATACCAATATAACAGAAAAAAATGCTAGCTTCAAATAACGCGAATATACCTCTAAAAAGCTTGGCATAGGATATAACTTCTTAATTTTTCCTGTTCGAATAAAATCGCCCATCGATTCTGCAGTATTGTACTTTCTTATATATAGCAATCCTTGCTTAGCAAGAACGTAATTTGGTTTGGTTTCTAATATTCGGAGATAATATTCAATGGCCTTGCCTGTATCATGCCGTCTTAGCGCCATTACTGCAATACTCGCCATCAAATCCGGGTCATTTGGTTTTAATTTCCTAGCGGCCAAAAAGTAGTCTTTTGCATTTCCCATCTCACCTAAACTCAAATATGCAAGACCAATATAAAAATGAAAAGCAAAAGAATCTCTATATTCTAGAACATGTGGCTCTAAAAGACGTATTACATCATTGTATTTTTTACATGCTAAAAGTCGTCTAGCTTGCGAAATGATAGAAAGAGCCATCACTTCTGCTCCTCTATATATTTTATTGCACTATCCGTCTCGTCTGTTAATTTTTTTATTTCTTCATCTGAAATCACACCAGAAGTCATCTGATCTGGATTTTCTTCCAATGCATGGATCTTGTTTAATAATTCTTGTATATAGTCATAATTTTTCTTTTGCTCTTCTGTCATATTCTTTGTAGAAGAATTCTTTTTTTCTAACTCGTCTTTGGGAGTATTTTTTTTAAGTTCAAGATCTTTTTGCGCACGTACAAAATCGTGAGCACCTATAGTAGTAGTAATACTCATCACTTCCAAAGGCGACAATTTTTTGCCTTGCCAAATAAACATACAAGCAGAATCATTGTGCAAATACCTAGAACTAAAACTCCTCCCTTCAACCACTTTGGGTAGCCATCTACCCGGACTCATCCTTTCCCAATTTGCTATGTATATTTGCATTGGAACATCCACGCCATGCCTGAAAAAGAACATACAAGCCATTTCCATATTGCTAGAAATGATAACAGAATCTTTATCAACTTTTGGACTAAAAGAGGTTTCAGAGACAATCGCCTCCCTTAAATCTGTTGATAATGCAGCTTTGCTCTTATGCTCACCAAGTGAAGTATCAAATATTGCCCTTAAAGCAACATTCACGTCCCGCCTTGTAGTATTTTCAACTATGGTTTCAATCTTCAATAAAGGCCCCGGAGTGTTGCCATACTCATCCGGTATAAAAGACAGGTGTTGTTCTATATGGAGAATATCTTTTATTTTAAAAGTTATGACACATGAATTATCAAGTTTTTCAACTTTTATTGGCTTTCCAAACCTCTTTTCAAGTCGATAAATTTTGCCATCCAAGTTAATACTAAATTTGTTTGTATGAGCATAAGCCATATCTGTATAAAGTGGAATATAATTATTTTTGCCATATGTAGAACGTTGATAAAGGCAAAAAGATCCGGTGCGTTCAAACACCTTTAGTTTTAGATTGTCACAATCCAACTCCAACACATTTTCTGCATATATAAAACTTGTAAAGAATAAACAAAAACACGTAAATATAAAAAATTTATTCTCTTTCATTTTTCCCTTCCTCTAACACCTCATTGTACATACCTTTCAATTGCTTTGCTTTTTGTTTCAACATTTCTAACAAAGCCTCTCGACTTTTCTTAGTTTCAGTATTCTCTTTCTCTAAATTATCGCTACCTATCTCTACAATCTCACTATCTTCCATATTTTTATCATCACCGGGCTTCTTTTCTTCCAACTTATACAATGAAGAGAGGGCATCCATAAGTTCTTTATTTTTTGCCTCCAAAACTAGCAATTTCTGGTATAACTCTGCATTTTTTATTTTTTCTTCTTCTAAAGCTCTCTCAACATCCAGTAAGCGAACATCGTCTAAAACTTCCGCAGAAGCACTAACAGTGTTCCCTTCTGCATTTTTCTCCTGCAGTTTATTCTTCTCGAGTTCATTTGTTAACGTTTCTGTTTTTTCTTGATTTAGCTTCAATAATGCAAGAAGTTCTTGCTGAGTGGCTATTTGGTCGATTAGTAAAATGCGTTGCTTTGCTAACTCTGCTTTTCGCGATAGTGGATAGTTTAAGACAACACTAGAAAAAACATCGCGAGCTTCCTGCAAAGCACCTTTTAAATACAAACTCTCTGCCACCCAATAATAGGCAGAAGGCACAGCTTGATTTTCTGGATATGTATTAATAAACAAATAGAGCTCTTTTATTGCCTGCTCATAAAAAGACAAAAGACAATAAAGACGTCCTCTTTGATACATAACATCGGGATATTTAGCGCTTTTAGGATAACGGGACAAAAAAGTTGTTGACAAATCAACAGCTCTTCTGTAATCCTTGTTATAAGCAAAAGACATAATCAAATAATAGAAAGATATTTCCACCTCTTCTTCACTCTCTCTATTTTTTATAGCATCTTGAAACTTCAGTATAGCAATATCCCAATCTCCCCTGGAATAAGCGTCTACCCCTGAAACAAAAAAAGAACTAGAATAAAGTGAAGAAAAAGAAATAAAAAAAAGTAGCCACAAGTATTTTTTCATATATCCAGATCGCCTTGAAAAAAAGAAGAGCCAGAAACAACAACATCAATCCCCGCCTCTTTTACTATAGGAAATGTTTTATTATTAATTCCCCCATCTACTGAAACATGGTACGAATATCCCTTTTCTTCTTTTAGAAGAGCAAGTTTTTCTATTTTTTCAACACAATAAGGAATAAACTCCTGTCCACTAAATCCAGGATTGACAGTCATTACAAGCACGAGATCTACTAACGACAAAACTTCGCTTATTGCATATAACGGCGTAGACGGGACAATAGCCACTCCAGCCTTCATACCTTCTTTATGAATTGCATTAATCAATCTATCTGCATGCAACTCTGCTTCAATATGAAACGTAAAAATATCCACACCAGCATCCTTAAAAGGCAAGACATAGGAAGAAGGATTCTCTACCATTAAATGAGTATCAAAGACTATATCGGTGATTTTTCGTATACTCTTTATTAAAGGTGCTCCGAATGTTAAATTTGGTACAAAATGACCATCCATTACATCCAAATGCAACCAACTAGATTTCTGTTCAACAGTTTTTATTGCACTACTTAGATTGGCAAAATCAGCACTCAAAAGTGATGGACTCAATATGATGTTTTTTGTCATAAGAGACTTTCCTCAAAAACATAAGAACTTAAGTTTAGTTGAAATACGTCGTTATAACCTTCAGTATATAAAGTTCAACATATGATTTAAGTGACTTTTTATCTTTTATACGCGAAAGACTATTTGTAGCCACTACAGTATCTGCCAATTGCTCCACTCGCTCTCTATCCAAACTTGAAACAGGAAGCTTCCTTTGAATATTTCTAATATAGTCGCGTATAAAAGCATTAACATCCTCTGTAATATTTGCACGAGTTTTTGGATTTAGATTTGTATTCCAAAGGTCAAGATATTTTTGCAATCCCTGCTCCATAGAAAGCCCAGAGGGCAAAATATCGGTGGCAATAGATTGAGCAACGTCTTTAAAAGACATTTTTTTTTGTTCTATGACTTTATTAGAATCGCTATCTTTTCGATTTGACTTTTCTTCCTTTTGCTTAATATCTCCCTTATGCTTAAAGAAAAAGGAGATGATCGACGAGATAATAGGCAACGTATAGTAAAATGGCAATAAAATCTTTACATCATTCAAAAGTTCTACACGATTCAACATTAGAATATCCCCATATGTTGCCTGTCTACCATTTGGATATAAACGCTCAATTTCCCCTGCTTGTATATCATTAATTTTTTTATCTAACACTAAAGCAGACATAAATGGTGATGAAAGAATAGAATATATATTATTCGCCTCCACCTCACATATATCTTTAATAAACTTATTAAATTCAATATCATTTTTCATTGAAACATCTTGACGAAAGTTTCTGATAAGTTCTGCCCATTTAGCCACGCAAGCATCCTTCACAGCCCCCCTGCTCTCCGTAACCAGTGAGATCAAAAGCGGAATTACTTTATCAGCATAAACGTAAAATCTTTCCCCACTAGAATTACGAAAGGTAAGAATATCAGGAACTGAAAAACTTTCGCATGTTGAGGTCTTTTTTTGTAAAAAATCTGTCAAATCCGTTTTATCGTATTGTCCCAACAATGGAATACCACGTGAATCCACAAAATCCATTATATCTTTTATTGTAAAATAGTAAGGAGGTTTGTGAAATGCCAAAGATAAGTTCTTTAAGGCAGTCTGTTTTTGCAAATCTTTTTGATGAGTTCCACGATAATAATTGTTTAAAAAATCAACTATAGAAGTTGCTTGCAACAAAGACTCTTCATCTGGTAACTTTTCATTTTTTTTATCAATATCTTGTTTGATAAAAGAGCATAATTGACTCCAAAAAAGATATGTCTCATCTGCTTCTTTTATAGACCTGATAAGTCCCATGTCTTTTGCTTGTATTTTGAGTATAAAAGACCGAACGCTACCATCTTTAGAAGGATTTGCAATAAGTAACATTTTTTGGAGATAGTCTTTTACTTCATCTTTTCTGAAATAAAATTGTATTTTTTTGATAGAGAGTGTTAAAAGATCGTCAGCTGTATACCTTGGCGGGAACAACATCGATTTAACAGAATTAGAAAATACTAGAAGGTATACAAAATCGTTTGTTTCTTCAGGAACCAAATTTAGAAACTGTGCATCAAAGTTAATTTTCTTCAACAAGCCCTTCGGAAAAGATTGAGGTAAATATTCAAGTAAAGGAAATGGAATATCCTCGCGTTTTTCCATATCTTTATAAATTTGGTCAACCTTTTCAATATAAAAATATGGCACAAACACTGTTACATTTTTTTTTGTAATCTGCAACGAAACAAAATCTTCCGTTGCCATATTTTTTAATATTTCTAACAACTCCTCATCAGATATTTCTACATATTTAAGCAACTCGGGTCTTTGTTGCAGATAATGTTTTGCATAACGATGAACGTACTCTGAAAGTTCTTGTAATGAAATGCTACTACTACTTTGTTTTAATGAATATGAACGAATTATTTGCAATAGGGAGACGTGATTTATCATAGTGATATGATATAGATATGATACCAAATATTCAAGCGGGAAAATATAATTAAATTATACAATAATAATAATTAAAAACAATAAAAAAACTATTATAGAACATTTCTCAAAAGGCAAACTTCCAATAATCCAGCAAGGTGCTACACCCTATTATGAGATTGAATATACAAGACATTTCTGTATTATAACCAATTTTATATTTTTCTTTGATACTTTATGGAGCCGAACGCGTCCTTTTCACCTCATCTATCTCAGCTTTTGTGAGTGGCTTCTTTATAGTAATGCCATCAGGGCTGGTATTAGCAATTTGCACTTCTCCTTTTGCAGACATACTACCGTAAATTAACACAGCAGGATAGCCCAAGTTGTTAGGATTGATATCGACCACCTGCCCAATCCTCCTATCAGATAATTGTACAAAAGTGCCGATTGGAAAGACCGAAATTGAAAATAGCAAAGACTTTAATATCACATCACTATATTGTTTGTTGCTATTTCTTACAACTTCAAGCACAGAATTCACGCCATAGCAATCCTTAAATTCTCCTGTCGAAGCCTCAAAGGAACACGCAACAGATAAAATTTTTCCAAAAATAGAAATTTCCTCAGATTTCAATCCTCTAGGATATCCTGAACCATCCTCTCTTTCATGGTGTTCCAAAACTCCCGCACATACAGTTGGAGGAAATGACGCTGCTTTTAAAATTCTATAAGATACCACAGGATGAGCTTGAAACGTTTTCAACTCCCGACCCGATAGATTATTATGATGACTATAAAGTTGCGGAGGTAAACGCAAAAAGCCTATCTTATGCAACATTGCTGCAACTGTAATCTCAATTAATCTATTTTCCGGCATCTTCACTTGAATCGCTATCAATATGGTAAAAATAGTAGTTCGCATAGCATGTAAAATTACAACAGGCTCTATTCCCTTAAAATCATGCTCGAAAAGACTTATTATCTTGTGCCTGTATTTTTTAACAAACTCACAAATTTCCCCAGCTTTTTCAAACACTCCATCAACATCTATCGTCTGATGAGAAGCATAGGTAGAATAGACATTAGAAATATATGCTAAAAACTCGACATAAAGCTTTTCTGTCTCCTCTACTTCGCGTTTTACCTCTTCTTGTTCACTAGACAGATTTTCATCACTTTCTTTTTCTATATCGTTATCTTCTGCCTTCAAATCCTTATTTTCTTCTTTCTTTTCACCCAACGATTCGAGCTCACCTTCTGAATATATATTTAAAAAAGAATTTTCCAATAGCTTCTCTTTTAATTTTGAATCCAATGGAATATGAGTAGGAAGCAAAATAAACTTCTTATCAAGATATACATCTTGAGAAAAAGTAGAAAAATCCTCAACCTTTTCTATTTGATATGTATTCATATGCTAAAAGCTCTCCAAATAATTTAACAAATGCGCTAAGCAAAAACAGTCAAAGCCATATTATTGACAAATAAGATTCACAAGTTATGCAAATGTTCCTAAAACGCCAATCTACAAGAAAGATATTACATCCCCATCGGCATATTCAGCTTATTTTTTTAGTATCTTAGAATATCTAACATAAAAAATGCATCCTTTGAAGTGTATTAATTAGTAACTTATTTGAGTTTATTGTTTATATCTTTTATATAACTAATTTAAGTTAATAGCAATATTGTACAATATACTTAGTTTTTGCTTCTGTATAAAAAAAGAATTTATAAGATTGTAAATGTATACAGGTTGTGATAGACTAATTCTGTGTTTTCTAGATGGATCAAATAGCACGAGTAAATATTTCATAATAGATTTGATCTATTAATATTCAGTCTTCAGCTTTTAAATAAAGTTATTAAGGAATATGTATGAATATAGGAATTGTAGTGTCAAACGAAGCGTCGAAACACAAGGAAGAGCTTAGGCTGGCTTTACCTTCGTATCTACTTCACTTCGCTAATGACTTGGAGGTTTTATCTTGTCCGATACGTTCTGGGCGTGTTTCATTTGTAGTTTTTTCCATAGACGTCACATATTTTAATTTTCATCTTTTCTTCACAAAAATAAAGACATTATATACAAATATTCCAGCTTTTTTGATTAATACTGACTCAACAAACGGTATCGAGATATTAGAGATAGAAGGCTACATAGGATACAAAATATCAGAAGCTATATCATTAGATGATAACTGCTCAAATCTCATAAATATTATTCAGAGCTTGCCTGTAAGAGATACTAAAATAATTGAACATAGAATAAAAAAAGTATACAACACGCTGATTGGAAGTAGTCAGAACGTAGAAGCATTAAGGTATTTTGTGTTCAATGCTGCAAAAAATGATTTACCTGTAGTGCTCCATGGAGCGACGGGATGTGGAAAAAATCTAGTTGCACAGTTAATTCATGAAATTTCTTCAAGAGCAAGTGAGAAGTTTGTTTCGCTTGACATTGGTACTATTTCTTTGGAATTAATGGAATCGGAACTTTTTGGAGTGAAAAAGGGAGCATTTACTGGCGCATATACAGATAAACCCGGGTTAATAGAAGAAGCTAACAATGGGACTTTGTTTTTAGATGAAATAGAAAATGCACCTATTAGCTTACAGATGAAACTATTAAGAGTATTGGAAACTAAAAAGATTAGGGCTGTTGGTGACACTGTCGAAAAGAGTGTGAATTTCAGATTGATTTGTGCAACAAACAGAAGTTTGAAAAAAATGGTTAGAGAAAACGGTTTTCGTAGAGATTTGTATTATAGAATCTTAGGGCAATATTTTACAATTTTGCCATTGCGATATTGCAAAGAAGATATAGCAGAATTGGCTAGATACTTTTGTAAAAAAAATAACTTTACAATAACAGAAGCAGCAATTAACAAGTTGCTTATGAACCAGTGGAAAGGAAATGTCAGAGAACTTTTCAATGTGTTAAGTAGAGCGTTTATTGAGGCTTCTCCAATGGATGTTTTGCTACCAGAACACATTAGATTTTTCTAGTCTCCATTATTACCAGACCAGGACTTCCGTATTATACATCTTATTGAACAGTGAGGAATATTTGAAACTAGACAATGGTATACCTATTACTTTGGTTGTACCACAAAAGACTTATAATTTACAATTATTTTAGAGAGAAAGAGCGAAAATTCTTTTTTAAAAGTTTACATTTCACTCCAAGTAAATTGTCCTCTTATGATAAGTATATTCGTATCAGTATTCATAGCTTATGTATTCACTGACCTTTTTTTGTGAATGTGATTTCTATTGATATAATACTCCTTCCACTCTTCATTGCCAATGGAACCTTTTTTATAAATCTCTTTCTTTGTGCTTTTATTTCTTGACCAACTTGTTCAAGTTATTCATTCAGTTTCTTATACTATCTTCTCAGTGCTTACTATTCTTTTTTCTTCCTTTAATTTTCCTCTTGGTTCCGTCCTCTTCTCCGACTGCATTATACGTATTTATGCATTTCTCTATGAAATTGCTCAGATGTTCGCTAAAATTGTTTGGAAAAGATAAACCCATTGTTTTTAATTCTCCAAAAAAATCACCCACAGTCAATCCAGCATCACCTATTAAAACAAATTTATTCAAAACCTTTCCTTGCAAAGTATTGTCCTGTTTTTTGAATTCTATGTTAAGTGATGCAAAATTATTAGCAGTTCTACTATAAAAGCTTAAAATAAAAATCAAGCCTAAGCTACAATCATCTATACCAACATACATTTCTCCCGTGCCGTCTATTAAAAAATCATCAGAAAACAGAAAATGAATCGAATCATTACCAGTGTCCATATGAAATAATTGTCCTGTAAAAACGGCGTATAAATCATCTCTTGAAAACAGCTCACCGACAGTTTTCACCAACAATGGATCAATTTTATTTAGCAATTCCTCAGCATCCTCTATCGTGCCTTCTGCTATTTGAATACCTATTTCTTTATTTTCTACGATTCTTCCTTGTTTGCACAGTGAATTATACGTATTTATGCATTTCTCTATGAAATTGCTCAGATGTTTGTCAAAATTGTTTGGCAAAGACAAGCCCACTGCTTCTAGCTTTACAAGAAAATCGCTCAGAGAACATCTTGGATTGCTACCTGTTGAAACAAATTTAAGCAAAGTATTTTCCTTTTCATTTTCCATTAATTCTAGCTCAATTGTTGAACAATCATTATCATTTCTACTACAAAACATTAAAATTAAAGACAGTCTTGAGTCAATCTTCCTAATAAAACAGTCTCCTTTGCCTGTTTCTATAAATTCATCAGAAAAATCAAAAAGAAACAAGTCTTCATCAAAGAAAATGCCCGATATACCTTCAAGAAAACAAGCTTGTAAGTCATCTCTTGAAAACACCTCATAGGGGCTTTTACAAACACTTGATCAAGCCTGTTTAACAATTCTTCAGCATCTTCTATAGAACCTTCCGGTATTTCAATATCTGAGTCATAATCACTCATATAACCTCCTTAAGACCTTTAGAATCTTTCAAGCTCGCCCAAAGTTTTCGACCAGCTTGAAAGTTGGTTGCATAAAATAGAAATAAGGTTAGGAACCTTTTCAAAAATCTAGATAATTTGAATAATCTTCTTCATTCCTATTATCTTTGGGAAAAGAATTTTAATCGAACTTTGCTTTAAACTTTTAGAGTGCTTTTAACCATCACTTATATCACTCACATTTTATTATCCAAAATACTACTACATTCTTTACCACCAATTTATTCTACCTTCATTTATTTTATCTTCATTGTCTATCGTGACTAAAGTATTCCCTTCCTCGTTCGCTTCAAACTCTTTTGAATATTTATTTCCTGCAGACCAACCCAAAAGTCCTGGATATCCTTCCAGCATAACTTTCAACCTTGTACCATTGCGAAAAGCTTCCTTACCATCAAATTTCTTAAAAATAATTTTACCTTCTTTCACTTTAGCGCCTTCTATGACTTCCAAGTAAGAAAACAACTAGCGAAGGAGAATGAGATGATGGCAAAAGCGAATGAAGTGATGAATATATTTTATTTGAGCGATGAGGAGCGTGCAGCATATTTAGCTGCAAGTCTTTATGAGAGTGATAGGGCATCTATGCTTGGGGAAAGCAGGAGGAAAGGAATAGCCGAAGGGATGGCAAGAGGAATGGCAAAGGGAATAGAAAAAGGAAAAGAAGAAGGCTCTTACAATAATAAAATAGAGACTGCAAAAAGATTATTAGATATGGGCTTTTCCATACCTGATATAGTCAGAGCTACAACTCTTAGTGAAAGCGAAATAAAAAATCTATAAGCTCTCAATCTGTTAAGAGTATAAGATAGAAAATATATTTAATAATGTTCTATACTTTTTAGCATAGCCTCTGCTCTTTATTCGAGTAATTGCATCAATAGGTAGGACTTACTGTATTAAATCTTATTGAAAAGAAAGGTATGATTGTTACTATAGATGTAGCGTAAGCCCTGATTACTAGACATTACTTTCTTGTAGTACTCATTCATTGCCTTTTATTATTACCCAAGTAGCCCCACTGCCACCTTGTTCCCTAGACGCATAGCCTCGTCTTCCTGCGTTTTTGTGTTTCTCCAAAAAATCCCTTACTACCTTTCCTAACAACCCCTCTTTTTGTGAGTGTTTTCCTTTCCCGTGTATTATAAGTAGCTTTTTATATTTTTTTTCAATCGCATCATCAAAAAAACTATTAAGAAGTTTTAGCGCTTCATCTTTATTTAGCAAATGCAAATCTAATGTTGCATCAATTTTCAGCTTTTTATAATTTATATTAACATTTTGGTCATTCTCATTTAGCTTAGCATCTTTATCTTCTATCTCATGTGAATCTAACCAAGTAGTAAATGCTTTACGTATATCCGCTGTTTTGTTTTCTTCAAAATCAGCAAGAATATCCCCAAAATTCCTCATTTTCGGTAATCACAAATCTAATAGGCAAAAACTATGTTCTAGCATGACGGAGCAAATACGTACTAAGCAATGTAAACATAATAACTGGAGTAACAGCACCAGAAAGAGGACTGATATACTCCCATTTTGCTCCAAGCATAGTCAACATTTCTGTAATATAATACAGCGTCGCTATTCCTAAACTAAACAACAAACTCATAAGCAAGATATTTTTTTTAAACTTTCCACCGAGTGAGATAGAGAAAAAAAGAACTATGAATATAGTAAACGGAAACGAAAAACGTCTATAATATTTAGAAAGTTCTTCAGCATAAGGTAAACCAGTCTTTTTCAAATTGTCTATAAATACCTTAGCATCATAAAAAGACATTTCTTCAACAGAAACAATATTTTTCTGAAATGTCTCAGGGCTTTCAGATAAAATAGAAAAATCAAAGCTATTCGATATTTCTATTCTATTTTCATTATTAAAGGTGTATACACATAAATCATCTGTTTGCCAATGATCTTCTACCCACTCCAATACAGGAGCTCTTAAAATATTTTTGATATTTCCCATATCATCTCTAAATATCACCGTATTTCCTAGTAGCTTTTTTTCATCATCATCGTAATAATCTGCAATATATATAATTGTGCTACCTTGTGAAAGGATTACAACATCATAAGTATTAAGAGATTCTTCTGTACTAATCAGTGCATTTTTATACTCATTTTTCTCCTTATAATATTTTATAACAACATAGTCTTCAAAAAAAATCATACCCAGGGATAAAAAAAAACCAAAAATCAAAAGTGGAATCGTAAAACGTGTAAGGGACATTCCACTAGAAAAAACAGAAATTAGCTCATTTTGTGCATACATATTTCCCATTGTATAAGAGCCAGCAAAAAGAATTGAAAGCGGTAAAGAATAAGAAATACACTTTGGAAAGTATAGAAACATAATTTTGAAAATCTGCATAATAGAGACATTATTTTCCAAAAATTGAACCAAAGAGCCAAAAATCTCCCCCAACTCCAAAAGAAGGATAAAAAAGAAAAAAGCAACTAAAAAAGCTGGCAAAAACAAACGGAATAAATATCTATGTATGATTTTCATTGGAAAATTTTCTTTACAAAAAAGAATATAGAAAAGACAAACAACAATAAATTAGGCAACCATACCGAAAGGATTTCATTTGAATCTCTACTCAATGCCAAAGTCTGTCCTCCCATCAAAACTGCCCAATAAGCAACCGATATCAAAAGTCCTAAAACAAAACCCACACTTTGGTTATGCAGTCTTCCAGCGCCACTTATACTTGCAGCCAAAATAACAAAAAACAATGCTCCAAATGGCATAGAAAATTTCTTATGGAACTCCATTCTATATATGTTTAGAACTCGTGGAGCCACCCCTTCTTCAATTTTGCTCTTAATATCTCTATATAAGTCTAAAGATGTCATTTTATCAGGACCCAACATTTCAGAAAACGAATATTTTACATCGTCTGTGAGCACGTTATAAGTAATTTTCTCCCCATAAGCCGCATCATATTTTTCTCTATTATCCAAATTCACAGTTAACATTCTAGGAGATAGTATATTTAGTTTCATCACAATACTATTGCTGTCTGATTTTTCAATCTCCGTTTTTGCAGAACCTAAAATCTTCATCTCCTTTTCATCTGTCTTGTCTATTATCAAAATATTATTCACAACATCGTCTTTTATAAGTCCCGCAATAACGATCGTATCTTTTCCTCTTTTTATAGAAAAAGATTCAAGCTCTAGGGCAGGTGTTGATGTAGCAAGATTATAATAAACTTCATTAAATTGAACAGTTCCCCATGGCAAAAAAATATCATTTGTGATAAAAGAGACGATAGAAATCACAAGACCCAATGCAAAAACAGGAATTAAAGTATATAGCGTAGAAATGCCTAAGGCGTTCATAGAAATAAATTCTAAATCGCTAACTAAGCGCCCCAAACCCATTAAAGTGCCAACAAGAGCTGCATATGGAGCAGCTGTTGCAATGATAAACGGCAAAGAATAAAACATTAAAAGCATAACATCCTTAAAAGGTGCTCTTTTAGATAGAATTTCCTCTGCCATAAGAAGAATCTGATTTACAAAGAAAATGAAGAAAAAAAACAAAAAACAAACAAGAAAATATATTAATAGCTCCCAGAAAATATACCTAAAGATTATAGCAGGTCCCTTATTTATGCTTTTAGTTAAAAAGGATAAAGAAGTTTTTAAAACGCTCATAAAACCCACTACACCTAAAGTTAAACACCTGTAGAACCATAACCCGCCACTCCCCGCTCCGTCTGTGAAAGGGCAGAAACTTGCACAAATTCAACTCTATCAACTTTTGATATTACCGCCTGAGCAATCCTATCACCATTTTTAACTACAAAGTCAGAAGTCCCAAGATTTACAAGCAAGACTTTTAACTCTCCGCGATAGTCGCTATCGACAGTGCCGGGTGTATTTAAAACTGTTATCCCACAATTTAGGGCAAGCCCAGAACGAGGTCTAACCTGCAATTCATAGGACGGAGGCAACTCCACTGCCACACCGGTAGGGATAAGAGCCCTTTCCATAGGTTTTAATACAACAGGTTTTTCTATATTTGCACACAAATCTGCCCCAGACGCCCCGCTACTTTTATACTCAGGCAACGAGGCATTAGGAGACAGTTTTACAAACACTTCCATCTTTAATTTATACTATTTGTCTTTACCCAAATCTCTCAAAGCATCAATATAAGAAAGACTTAAACGCCCCATCTTATCTATATCCAAGAGTTTCACCTTTACCTCTTCTCCTTCTTCAAAAACCTCATTTACAGTTTTAATTCTCTTATTAGAAATCTTGGAAATATGACACAAACCTTCTTTGCCGGGTAATATTTCTATAAACGCACCAAATTCAGTAATTTTTTTCACCAAACCGGTATATATAGTTCCAATTTCAGGATCGCTTACAATACCTTTTACCATACTAAGCGCCCTATCCATATCAGCCTTCTCGTCTTTACCACATATAGACACGCTACCATCATTTTCTGTATTGATTACTACATTGCATTTTTCACAAATAGATTTGACAACCTTGCCAGCAGGCCCTATCAACGCCCCAATCTTATCAACAGGAATTTTTAAACTTTCAATTTTAGGCGCATATTTAGACATTTTTGGATTTGGCATAGAAATAGTTTGATTCATAATGTTTAAAATATGCAATCTTCCCTCTTTTGCTTGAGAGAGAGCCTTCTTCATAATAGACCTAGAAACACCTGCAATTTTAATATCCATCTGAAATCCGGTGATTCCATCTTTTGTACCTGCCACCTTAAAGTCCATATCTCCCAAATGATCTTCTTCTCCCAGAATATCAGACAAAATAGCATACTCACCCGTATTTTCTGTAATCAGCCCCATCGCAATTCCTGCAACAGATTTTTTTAATGGAATCCCTGCGTGAAGCATCGAAAGAGTGCCTACACAAACACTCGCCATAGAAGAAGAACCATTAGACTCTAATATCTCTGAAACAACTCTAACAGTATATGGAAACTTAGAACGCTCTGGAATCATAGGATAAAGAGAGCGATGGGCTAGATGTCCGTGTCCTATCTCTCTTCTCCCCGTTGCAAGCCGACCCACCTCTCCAACAGAGAATGGAGGAAAATTGTAATGAAGGATAAAATGCTCGCTCCTATCTCCCTCTATATCGTCATAGACCTGCTCATCAATAGCAGTCCCAAGCGTCACTACTCCCAAAGCCTGCGTCTCGCCCCTGGTAAAGACGGCAGAACCGTGGGGACGTGGCAATACCCCAATATCACATGTAATTGGGCGTATATCCGTTGTAGTCCGCCCATCAAGCCGTCTATTATTTTCTAGTATATTTTTTCTAACAATTGCATATTTAACATCTTCAAACACAGCATCAAAGAGTTTTTTTTGAACTTCATCTTGCAATTGCTCTTTATATTTCGCCTCTATCGCATCTTTTATTTTCTTAGCTGCATCTGCTCTCTCCATTTTAGAAGGCAGATAAAGAGCGATAGACAAAGCTTCATAACTTTCCTTATATATAGCATCGCGATTTTGTAACACTGCATCAAAATGCGTAAACGGAAGTTTTTCCTTACCACAAAGCTCTCGCAATTGTTCTTGCAACTGACAAAGTCCCTTTATACTCTCGTGAGCCTTATCCAATGCTTCAAGCATCACCTCTTCCGAAACCTCATTCGCCCCGCCTTCCACCATTGTTATCCCGTCTTTGGTTCCAGCTACAACAATTTCCATATCTGCACTTTCAATTTGAGCAAAGGTAGGATTAATTATAAACTCACCTTCCTTAAAAGCAACTCTGGTGGCAGCAACAGGACCATCAAACGGGATATCGGAAATAACTACTGCAGCAGAAGAGGCAATAACTGCAATAATATCAGACGGATTGACCATGTCTGTAGAAACACAGGTTGGAACAATCTGAATATCTCTACCAAATTCTTTTTTAAAAAGAGGACGCATCGGGCGGTCTATCAGCCTAGAAACCAAGATCTCTTTATCTTTTGGTCTCCCCTCTCTTTTAATAAAACCACCAGGAATTTTTCCTGCGGCATAATATTTTTCATTATAGTCAACAGTTAATGGCACATAATCCAATCCCTCTTGACCAGAAGACGAGGCACATACCGTGGCCAAAACCGCCACTCCTCCATACTCTGCATACACAGCCCCATTAGCCTGCTTTGCCAAATATCCTGTCTCTAATACTAACTCATTGTCCCCTATTTTATAGGTTAACCTTTTTTTCACTGCTTACTTCCTTCAAAACACAAAACCATCCTCTACAAATATGCGCACAAATATAGAGAAAAATTAGAAAATATTTTGTATAATCAATAATAATTTATTAGAGTTATTTTCTTAAACCCAACTCTTGAATCAGGCTGCGATAGCCCTCTATATCTTTTCTTTGGTAATATTTTAGCAAGCTCTTTCTTTTGCCCACAAGCCCCAAAAGACCACGGCGACTACTCGCATCTTTTGGATTTTTATTGCAATGTTCAGTCAATTCCCTAATTCTCTCTGTTAACAATGCTACTTGCACACTTACCGAACCTGTATTCTTTCCGTTCAAACCAAATTTTTCAACAACAGCTGCTGTTTTTTCTTTTGCCAATGCCATATACACTCCTTAAATAGCCTGCAATTTTAGTAAATCAAAATGAAGCTCTTCCCTGTCCACTTCAAAACCATTAAATTCAATCTTAAAAAAGTTTTCAAAAAACAAAACTCTTACTCTTTGTGACACTTTAGAATTCACAAAAAACACACTTCCCGCATATTCACCACTTCTAGGCAAAACCTGCAAAATATTCTCTTTGCGAAACACCACTTCCCTCAAAGAACACTCACACGGCAATAGTCCCAAAAGATCTATAGTAACTTCTTGTCCTAAAAGTCTACTAGCATATGCAAGTTTTCCTTCATAAATTGCCCGTCTGACTATGCTAGAACTTACCTTTTCTGTCGCCTCAAAAAACGAAACATTTTCAAAAACTTCAAAACAAAAAGAAAATTTGCGAGCAAAGGAGTCCATATCTTTTATAGAAAACTTTCTATCGCAACCAAACCTAAAGTCCTCACCCACCAAAACATATTCAACATTGAGATATTCTTTTAGCAAAGCCACAAATTCATGCCCGCTTATTTTAGCAAAATTCACAGAAAAGTCAATCAATACGATAAAATCAAACCCAATTTTTTCTAATTCTGCAATTTTTAATCTAACAGAAGAAACACAGCCGAACGCCACAGAACCCAACACAAATCTTGGCGGAGAATAAAAAGTAACAATCCCTGTCGCCTTCCCCCTCTCTTTTGCCCTACATATTAGTCTATTCAAAAGAGCTTTGTGCCCTATATGTATCCCATCAAAACCGCCTATGGAAATGGCCACTCCTTTAGAAAAAAGCTGTTTATCAAAAGTGGGCAAATCTTTCCAATCTATTACTAACATAGCGATTTTTTTGTCTAAAACACAAACCTATACCTGTAAATACCATCCAAAACTTTAATAGCACCAAGTATTTTAGATTCACAAAAAACAAACGCTTGCCCTTCCTTCAACAAGTTGATTTTTTTTTCAGAGAGATCATAAAACCAAAAATCCCTTATCTTTTTCCCTTGCAAAAAACTAGTTTTGAACTCTTCTTTGAGATTTAAATAAAAAAGATTCAAACTTCTACAAACTTCAATAGAAAAAGTTAACAAATAATCTTCTATGTTGCCTTCATACTCTTCTTTAGAAACATCATCACTCAAAAAATGTGGCAACAACTCATAGCCAAAAGCTTTTTCCAAAGAAAAATTGCCAACCACAACGCGTCTTAACGCCCTAAGGTGCGCACAAGAAGATAACTCTTTTCCAATATCTCTTGCCAAAGAACGAATATACGTCCCCTTAGAACATCTTATCTTGGTATGCAACGCCCCTACTTTGCCGTCCTTTTTTTGCTCTGCAACTGCAGTTTCAACAAAAACACTCGAATCTGCAAAAAGCACACCCATAACTTTAATTTCTTCTATAAAGACAGGACGTGGCAACAACTCTACGCTCTCCCCACCTCTCGCAACCTCATAAGCCCTTCGCCCCCCTACATGCAAGGCAGAATATTGAGGAGGAACCTGCATAATGTTACCAATAAATTTGCTCAACGCCACAGGTAAATCTTTATAAAGGGGCAAAGAGGTGCTAAAGATGGGTTTGCCAAAAATATCCAGAGTATCAGTCTCCACTCCAAAGACAATCTCTGCTTCATAAATTTTAGTTTTTGCTTCAATAAACGATGCTATACGCGTTAGCTTACCCGAAAGAGCCACCAAGAGTCCGTCTGCGAATGCGTCCAACGTGCCCGTGTGCCCAACTTTTTGAGTTTTCAAAAGACGCTTAAGAGTCTTAAGGGAGGAAAAACTAGTCTCGCCTCTCCTCTTTGCAAAAGGAATGATGTAGCCAATAGATTCATCTGTCATATTAAATATGCAAAAGACTTATTCACTTTCACCTTTAAATTCCAGTGAGTCTATCAACTTAATCATCTCCTGTCCTTCCTTTATGCTACTGTCATATATAAATGTTAGCAGAGGAGTTTTTCTAATATGCAAAATTTTAGACAACGTAGTGCGAATAAAACCTTTTGCGTGCTCTAAACCAGCAACCCCTTGTTTTGTAACATGTTCATCCATAAAACTCGAAACATACACTTTCGCATAAGATAAATCCAAAGAAAGAGAAACTCTATTAATAGAAAGAAAAGAGGCAACACGCTTGTCTTTGATATAGCCACTTAAAATCATCTTGCTAATCTCTTCTCTCATCTGCTCTTCAAGACGCTCGATCCTATACTTACTCAAATTTTTACTCCCCAAGTACTACTACTGACCGCTCTTTTCTTCAATAGGCGAACCCAGCTTTTTTCTCACTTCTTGAATCTCGATAAATTCCATAATATCGCCTACCATCAAATCATTAAAGCCTTCAAGATTTAGCCCACACTCAAAACCTTGCGCCACCTCTTTTACATCGTCTTTAAATCTCTTTAGAGAGGATATTTTTAGAGAATTCGCAATAACAACATTATCGCGCACAATATTGACTAAATACGAACGTTTTATGTTCCCTTCTAGCACATAAAGACCCGCAATATTTCCAATTTTAGAAACCTTAAACACATTTCGTACTTCCGCTTGACCTACAATAACTTCTTTTTTATCTGGCGAGAGCATTCCTTCCATTGCCATCTTCATCTCTTCAACAGCCTGGTATATCACAGTATATTTTCTAATGTCTACTTTTTCTGTTTCTGCTAAAACTCTTGCCTGAGTCGTCGGGCGCACATTAAAACCTATGATAATCACATTTGAATCCGCAGTAGCGAGCATCACATCAGACTCATTTATAGCACCCGCAGAGCCATGAATTACATTCAAGCGAATCTCAGGAGTTGATAGCTTTTCAAGCGATTGAGTCAAAGCTTCCACAGAGCCTTGAACATCAGCTTTTATAATTACCTTAAGCTCCAGTATGCTACCTTCCTTAATTGTGTCGTATAAATTATCGAGAGTAACTTTTTTAACAGCCTTCGCAACTTCAAAACGCTTTAGCTCCCTGCGTTTATCAGAGATCAACCGAGCCACCTTTTCACTCTCCGTAACTTGGAACGGATCCCCTGCGTTTGGCATTTCGTCCAATCCTAAAATTTCGCAAGGAGTGCTGGGTAATGCTTCAGAAATGCGCTTTCCCTTGTCATTGAAAATAGCTCTAACATGCCCTGCATAAATGCCAGCGACATATGGATCTCCCTCTCTCAAAACTCCCTTTTGAACAATAATAGAAGCGACAACACCGCGACCGTGATCAATTTTAGACTCGATAACCTTCCCTTCAGCGCGACAGTCATAATTTGCCTTCAATTCCAAAACTTCTGCTTGCAAAAGAATAGCCTCTAAAAGTTCGCTAATACCCTGCTTCTTTAGTGCAGAAATTTCCACATACATAGTGGTTCCGCCCCAGTCTTCGGGCATCAAGTCCAACTCCGACAGCCTATTTTTAACTTTATCCGGATTCGCTTCAGGTTTGTCCATCTTGTTTATAGCGACAATGATTGGGACTTTCGCCTCTTTAGCATGGTTAATCGCTTCGATAGTTTGTGGCATCACCCCATCGTCTGCTGCAACAACCAGCACTACGATATCAGTAACAGCCGCTCCCCTAGCCCTCATCATTGTAAATGCCTCGTGTCCTGGGGTATCCAAAAATGTTATATCTTTTCCATTATAAGAAACAGTATATGCTCCAATGTGTTGAGTAATTCCTCCAAACTCACCTGCCGCAATGTTAGAACTCCTAATAGCATCAAGCGTTTTTGTCTTTCCATGATCTACGTGTCCCATAACAGTAACAATAGGAGGTCTCGCCTTAAGCTCCGCACCCTCGTCGCTCGCACTTTCTATTATTGTCTCATCATATAAGGAAACAACTTTTACATCACAACCGTAATCGCTGGCAATAATTTGCACAGTCTCCGAGTCTATAGACTGATTGACTGTAACCATCATTCCGTTTTCCATCAATTTTGCGATAATCTCTGAAGCTCGAAGGTTCATCTTCTTTGCCAATTCTGCAACAGAAATTGTCTCCAATATTTGGATCTCAGTCGGAACTACATTAACCTTTTCTCGAACCTTTTTCTTTTGTTGCAGTTGTTTCTCTTCAAAAAACTCCTCATCCTTAGTTTTTCTAGAATATTCATTCTTTTTAGAACCCCTATTCTTCTTAGTAGACTTTTGTATATCAATAGGAATCGGCGCAGGAACAGGGCGCGACATGCCGGTCATACCAAAAGGTTTTTTATTAAAACCCTGACCTGTCCCCCTTCCTCTACTGTCTGAAGAAGCATTTTTTCTACCATCAAAGCTTCGCTGTCCCGCTCCCCACTCTTTTCGCCTATCCCCAAATTGACCACCTTGTCTGCCTCTATTGCCATCTTGCGATTTCCCGTCTTGGTCTTTTTTGGCATATCGATACTTTTTCGCAGTATCACTTAAGTTTCCAGCCTTGATATTAGGTCTTTTATTTAGCTCATCAATACTGCCATACCTTTTTTGTGGCGCACTACTACTACTCGCTGTTCTAACATCAGAATCTCTAATAATGCAAGAACTAATCTCTTCATCTTTGGGCGCCTGAGAGCCACCTTTTTCTTCCTTCACTTGTTCAGAAACTCTTTTACCCCTATTCATTCGTGAAGAAGATGCATAGGAAAGAGGTCTTTCACTTTGAAAACCAGCTTTCTTTACTCCACTCGAATGCACATCTTTTTTCTCATCCGAGTCTTTATCCCTAGAAGAAGAACTCGCAGGCTCATCAGAAGATACAATTTCGCTACCTTTAGTGTCCTTAACAGTATTCCTATCCTCGCCCTGCTCGCAAAGCACCTTTTTATCCCCATCATCCGTCTTCACAAAGTCTTCGCTAATTTTAGCCTCCTGACCAGAAGCCTCGACGACTTCTTCTCCCAAAGAAGAAGCGTCTTTTTTCTTTGGCACAGAAGTAACACGTCTAACTTTCGCCCCCTCTTCAAGACTTTGAGGAGCTAGCGAAGATGGCGATAAGCCCATCTTCTCTTCTTTCTTCTCTTTAGGAGACGCATTCTTTTTTACTTTAACAAGAACCTTCTTCCGAGCTGGTGATGAATCGGATTGAGGTGAATTTTCAACCTTTTTTACGCCAGAACTACCGCCTTTTTGAGACGATTGCTTTTCAAGAACATAATTCATCTTTTTTTCTACATTATCTCTGTCTGTCATAGCTCTCCTATTTTACCATTTTATTCTTCATATTCAAATGCCAGCCCCACACCACAATGAGGACATTCTTCCATAGTTTCGTCTATAATACCATTGCATTCAGGACACCTAAGCTCATCCTCTAAAGCATCTTCTGCCTCATCCTTATCCACCGCCACATCTCCAGCTTCTTCTTCATCCCCAGTTTCCTCATCATCTTCAACAATTTCAACAGTATTCGCTATAATATCAAGTAGCTTTTCTGCCATCTCTTCATCCATGCCATTCAGTTCTTTAATCTGGCTGGACGTCATATTAATCAAGTCTTCAATCTCTAAAATTCCATTATTCGACAAGACCTCTATAATCTCATCTGTTATTCCTGGCAGTTCATGCACCGCACTAATCACGTCAGAATCCGACTCTTCGCTATCAACAAAAAGACTTTCCGCCATATCCATAGCACTGCTATAAATATCCATTTCCTTAAAGTCTTCTTCAGTTTTCACCAATATATTCCAGTCAACAAGCCGATTCGCAAGGCGGACATTCATCCCCTGTTTGCCTACAGCTAACGACAACTGCGTCGGACTTACAATTGCGACCGCAGACCTTTTCTCTTCGTCCACTATTACAACATCCTCAATTTCCGCAGGAGTTAGGGAGCGCATAATATACTCTCTTATATTTTCGGTATATTGAATAATATCTATCTTCTCTCCACCAAGTTCTCCAATCACTTGTTGAATTCGACTTCCTTTAGGTCCTACGCAAGAGCCAACTGGGTCAATATCCGATCTCGTAGAATCTACCACAACCTTTGTTCTATAGCCAGCCTCTCTAACAATTCCTTTTATCTGAATAATTCCACTATAAACTTCCGGCACTTCAAGCTCTAATATCCTCTTTACAAAATCACTGCATGTTCTAGAAAGCAAAATCTGAACTGAATTGCTCTGTCTATTTTTTTTCACTTCTTGTACTAAAGCCTTGATTCTATTACCCTCGCCAACCTTACCATCGCGACCAAAATGGTCAAAAGGAGACAAAAATTTACGAGGCAAAAAGCCTTCTGCCTTGCCTAAATTTACATATATATTACCATTATGTTCCCTATTAAAATAGCCTATTACCACCTCACCCACTTTTGCATTATATTCTGCAAATATGCTATCTTTTTGAATTTCTTGCAAGCACTGCAATGCGCGCTGTTTCCCCGTATGAGCCGCCATTCTTTTAAAGCTCATAGGGTCAATCTGAATAGTTAACTCATTGCCAATTTCTGCTTCGTCAGTATATTTAGTAGCATCTTTGATCGAAATCTCCAATGCCACATCTCGAACCCTCTCGACAATCTTTTTCTTTGCAAACATCGAAACTACATTATTTTCATTCTTGAATAAGACATTTATATCAGTTCCAAATTCTTTTTTATAGGCAGCCTTTAGAGCCTGTTCAACAACATAAACAATTAAGTCGTCGTCCAAACCTTTTTCTGTCGCAAATAATCTAATACTTTCACTAATTGTATCAGTCATGAATATGACTCCTTAAAACTTTATATTTAAGCTTTATAATTAGCCACCCTTCTGATAATTCTACAACCCATTGCTAATGGTTATGAAAAAAGAACAAGATTCCCTTAAAACACACTAAAGAAAACCAATCGAATATAAAAAAGGAGCCGTACTCTACGACTCCTCCTCAAAAAAAAACTATCGGGCAACTAATCAAAAAAGTATGAATACACACTTCTTTTTACTCTTATAGAGAGAAAGATTATCACAAAAGAAAAATATATGCAATAGCTATTCAAAAAAGTAATACAACATGTTTTTATTCATATGAGAAGCTATAAGGATGGACTAAACACATGGCGAAACTCAAACAAATGTATGCTTTAGCTCGAAACCTTGCAGTTTATGGATGTAAAACTGATCAGGCAAGGGGTCGCGATCTGTTCAGATTTTAGGCTCAAAACTGATCAAGCAAGGGATGTGAAACTGTACAGATTCGGTGTCGCGATCTGATCGGTTTAGGGGCTGTACATTAGTTAGCGAAGATATAGCACATTAGTTAGTTTATGAGTGGTTTTCTAGTTAGTGTATGGAAGTTTTCTAGCTAACGCGTGAGGGCCTTTTTAGCTAGTGAATTGATGTTTTTTCAGTATAGGCTACGTCTTATTTGCATAAATCATTGTATATCAACGACATACAATGATTTATGTTAAAAAATCAACCCTTGCGCAGAGAGGGTATGGATTTTGATTGGCGATTTTTGTAATTAATCTGAGCTTCCTATTCGATTACAGCAATTACATCTGCAGCTTTTACGATTAGATACTCCACACCGTCAATCTTAACCTGATTTCCTGCATATTTGTCATAGATGACACGCTGACCTACAGAAACCTTAATCTTTTCTTTATCGTCGCCTATGGCCACAACCTCTGCCTTTTGTGTTTTTTCTTGCACAGTATCAGGAATAATAATTCCGCTCGCTGTCTTAGATTCGGATAGCTCAGGTTTTAACAAAATACGGTCTTGTAATGGTCTTAACTTCATAAGTTTCCCCTCCAAAATAAATAGATTAAACTCTATATGTTGTGCTTTTTTGTGCCAAAATAACACATTATTTAGGTCTTGTGGCACATAAGTGTATCCATCTCTACCAACCAATCGATAGAAATGAACTGAAAACAATATACTCAAAAGAAAAGAAAAAGGCAATAGAAATTAAAAAGAGCGACAGTTTGAGCCATATTTATACTATATTAATACACATCGAAATACCTATTTCTCTTAAAAATTCTATCTAGAATTAAAACATTTGCAACAAAAAAAGAAAATTGGCATATTTTTTGCTATATGAAGATTAGTGAGAAGTTCTCAGCAGGATTTCTTACCAAAAACTTATTTGCTTGGAGGCATAAGTCAAGATTATGAAAAAGTTCAGCATAATGGAAAAAAGTGATGCTCTTTCTCTCTATCTAAAAGACATAAACAAGGTGCCCCTTATGAGTGCAGAAGAAGAAAAAGAGTGCGTTGAAAAAGCTTCAAAAGGAGACAAAAAAGCAAAAGAAAAACTTATCAAGAGCAATTTAAGATTTGTAGTTAAAGTGGCAAAGAAATATAGGAATAGTGGATTAAGTTTTTCAGACTTAATCAGCGAAGGTAATATAGGGCTCACCATTGCAGCGGAGCGTTTCGATGGAACTAAAGGGGTTAGATTCATCTCCTATGCTGTATGGTGGATAAGACAGACGATATTAAAAGCTATTTCTGAAAAAACCAGATTGATTCATCTACCCGTAAATAGAATTAATGAACTCTCATTTTTGGAAGAAAAGATGGATGGGGGCGAAAAGGATATAGAGAAAATAGCTCAAGATATCAATATTGATAGAGCACTCTTAGGCTCTATTATGAATGTTTCGGCTAAACCTATCTCTTTTAGCGAACCATTAAAAAATGGAGATGGGGATGCAACTATTTCGGATGTTATAAAAGATGAGGCAAATGCTTCTCCCGAATGCGAAGCAATTAATGCAACCTTAAAAGAAGAAATTAGAAAAATGCTTTCTACTCTTTCCAACCGAGAAGCCGCCATTCTAAAATACCGCTTTGGACTTGAAGGAGAGGAACCACACTCTTTGGTTGAAGTTGGAATGACTTTTAATTTGACAAAAGAGCGAATTAGACAAATTGAGCAAAAATCAATTGAAAAGCTGAAGAATATTGCCAGTGCTCAAGGACTGGAAAGTTATGTAGCCTAAAAAGGGTGAAAATACTTTGCAACTCGAATGGGATATCTTAAGTGAGTTGAATAAATTTATATAAATTGGTATAATCTTTTGTAGCTACAATAATTGTGTAGAAAGTCTTTAGTAATAAAGAAATTATGTTTAGGAGGAATGTAGTATGGCAGAGAAATATGATTTGGTCATCGTAGGTGGCGGTCCTGGTGGAATGGCTGCAGGTATTTATGCTGCAAGATCAAAGCTAAAAACAATTATTTTGGAAGAAAAACCTAACCAAGGTGGACAGTGCTATATAACAGAAGAGATTGAAAACTACCCGGGCTTTCCTGAGTCTTCAGGTCCTGCCCTAACTGAAGCTTTTGAAAAACACGCAAAGAAGTTTGGCGTAGAGTTTAAGAGAGCAAGAGTAGAAAAAATAGAAATTCCATCCGATAGAGAAGAGAGATTGGTACACACCGCAGATGGTACAGTATATGAGTGTTTGGCTGTTGTAATCTCCACAGGTGCTAGCGCTCGTGAACTTGGTTGCAAGGGAGAGAAAGAACACTGGGGAAAAGGTGTCTCTTATTGCGCAACTTGCGACGGTGCTTTCTTTGAGGACGCAGAGATTGTAGTAGTTGGTGGAGGAGATTCTGCAATAGAAGAGGCAATGTATCTTACTAAGTTTGCATCAAAGGTTACGATTATACATAGACGTGATGAGCTACGCGCTGCAAAGTCTATTCAGGAAAAAGCGTTTGCCAATCCAAAAATGGCGTTTAAGTGGAATGCTGTAGTGCAAGAAGTAAAAGGCGATGGATTAGTTGACAGCGTTATCTTAAAAGACACAAAAACAGGCGAGGAGTCCAAGTTTGATACGGAAGGTGTTTTTGTCTTTATTGGACACAACCCACAGACTGCTTTCCTAAACGGACAAGTCAAATTGGATGATGCAGGCTATATCCTTACAAATGGGAAAATGGAAACAAATGTTCCGGGCATTTATGGCGTTGGTGATGTCATCCAAAAAGAGTCACGCCAAGTTGTAACCGCTGCTGCAGACGGAGCCATTGCAGGCATTTGGGCAGGACACTACGTTGACGACATAAAAGCAAAAAGGGCAATGAAAAAATAGATAGGTTGTTTTGACAAACCTAATTTTTAAGGAGACTTTGTTATGATAGAGCTAAATAAAGATAATTTTGAAGCAGAAGTTCATGGTTCAAAAGGTGTTACACTGGTAGACTTTTGGTCTCAGTCTTGTGTTCCTTGCAAGCAACTTATGCCAGATGTTCACGCAATGGCAGATAGGC